>JAEYTI010000226.1 GCA_023434145.1 Chloroflexota bacterium
CCCAATTTTGTTGTTGGTTTTGGTGGCCCCAACCATGTGCCCCACACAAAACGATCCAACAAAGTATCAATATAGGAGATGTTATGGGTTTCCTGATACAGACGGATAATTCCCCTGAGACGATTGCCCCTGGGCGCACCCGCTACCTGACCCAGACGG
Organism: Chloroflexota bacterium; assembly: GCA_023434145.1. Taxonomy (GTDB): domain Bacteria; phylum Chloroflexota; class Anaerolineae; order Anaerolineales; family Anaerolineaceae; genus DSYU01. Next base: position 160 of record JAEYTI010000226.1, read on the forward strand.
ACAGCATGATGATGGTCGTGATCGATTTTGATGACGGCCCAGCCGCGCAGCCCGACCCGCCCCATTCACACCCGCACGAGCAGGTGACCTACGTGGCGGAGGGCGAGGTGATGTTCTTTATGGATGGCGAGCCCACCCACCTGCACGCCGGCGACCTGGTCAGCATTCCTGGTGGGGTGCCGCACTGCATCCAGGTGCTCACGCCGCACGCCAGGCTGGTCGATGTGTTCCACCCGATCCGCGAGGACTTCCTGAAAAAATGATCCTGCTCACTTTCAATCACGATGGCGAATACCGGCTGGGCGTCAAAACAGCAGAGGGTATTCTCGATGTGGCGGCGGCGAACCGCGCATTGAACATCCCCGGGCTGGCGGATACACCCGAAACCTTCTTTTCTGCCGGTCAGGCGGCGCTGCCCATGCTCGAAGACTTTGTGAAGCGGGCGACGAGCAGCGAAACCCGCGCCGCCTGGCTGCTGGATGAAGCACGCCTGGAGGTGGGGCCGTGCGTCCCCCGCCCCGGCAAGATCCTCTGCATCGGGCTGAACTACCTGAAGCACGCGCAGGAATCGAAGATGAACGTGCCGACCGTGCCGGTGCTGTTTGCCAAGTTTCAAAATTCTATCGCCGCGGCAGGTGAGGAAATTCCGCTGCCGCCGGTGGCCCGCCGCTACGACTACGAAGCCGAACTGGCGGTGGTGATTGGCAAACAGGCCAAGTATGTTGCGGAAGAGGAAGCACTGGATTACGTGCTGGGCTACTGCAACGCTAACGATGTGAGCGCCCGCGAGCTGCAAAATCTCACCAGCCAGTGGACGCTCGGCAAGGCGATCGACAAGTTCTTGCCTATTGGCCCATATCTGGTAACGACGGACGAGGCAGGTGACCCGCAGAACTGGCCCGTGCGCTGCTGGCTCAACGACGAACTGCGCCAGGATTCCAACACCTCAGATATGATCTTCAACGTTGCCCAACTGGTCAGCTTTATCAGTAAGCACATGACACTGTTCCCCGGTGACCTGATCTCGACAGGCACGCCGCAGGGCGTGGTACTGGGGATGACACAGCCGCGCACTTGGATGAAAGCTGGCGATACCGTGACGGCAGAAGTAGGCCCGCTTGGCCGGCTGACCAACAAACTGGTCGCGGAACAGGTGGACGGCGTTGGGCTGACGGTGGAATGAGCACGCAGAGCCAGGCTGGAAGACGCTCCGATCTTGCTGCAACCCTCCCGCTTGTACGCGGGCCGCTGTTGTGGATGGTCCCGGCGATCATAACCGTGCACAATCTAGAGGAGCTGGCAGGGATGCCTGCCGCCCTTTTAGCAATGCCAGGCAAGATCCCTGCTGGAATCCCGGTGGGGATCTTGCAGTTCCCACCCTCGCCAGTGCAGTTTATGCTGGCGCTGCTGATTGTGACGGTGCTGCCTTACATCTTTGCCTCGCTCACCCTTGCCGGAGAGCGGCCCGGCACGCGGCGGTTGGGCATCTTGCTGCTGGCAGGCACGCAAGCAGTGATGCTCGTCAACGTCTTCTCACACCTGGGCATGGCAAGGCTGTTGGGCGGCTACGCGCCCGGCATCGTGACCGCGCTGGCACTCAATCTGCCGTTCTCGGTGCTGTTTTTTGGCTCCGCGCTGCGGCAGGGCTGGCTGGCACGGCACGATCTGCCCTGGCTGGCGCTGGCGGCACTGCTGGTGCATAGCATCGGGTTGCTGGCGCTGATGTGGATGGTTGGCTACCTCGCGTGAGGCGAATAATGGAAGAAATAACCCTCCAGCCGCTGACCAAGGAGAATTGGGAAGCGGCTATTAAACTCCACGTACGCAAAGATCAGAGGAAATTTGTCTCCAGCAACGTTTATTCAATTGCCGAGGCGCATTATTACCCGGAACTGACCCCGATGGGCATTTATGCCGGGGAAACGATGGTAGGCTTTTTGATGTATGGCCTGGAGCCGGAGAAGAACCGCTGGTGGCTTGTGCGGTTGATGATCGATGAGCACCACCAGGGGAAGGGGTACGGGCGGGCGGCAGTGCGCCAGGTGATCCAGATGATGCGCCAGAACCCAGGCTGCGACCGCATCTACCTGAGCTACGAACCGGAGAACATCACAGCGGAAATGCTGTACAAGAGCTTTGGCTTCCGCGCGACCGGTGAGATAGAAGATGGTGAAAAAGTGGTAGTGCTTGAGGAATTTTCTAACCTTTAATACAGGTTGACAGCCGCTTCCCGCCGGTGCTACAATCATTCCAGCAAATATCCCACTGCTTGGCGCTATCCAGTTCTAAGAGGGAGATCGATGAAAAATATTGTCACCTTTGGCGAGGTCATGCTGCGGTATTCTCCACCCGGGTTCTTACGGATCACCCAGACAGATACATTTGACGTGAGTTTTGGCGGCGCGGAAGCCAACGTGGCGGCTTCGGTCGCGAAGTTTGGTTTGCCGGTCGAGTTTGTCTCGCGGCTGCCCAACAACGACCTGGGCGAGATGTGCATTGCATACCTGCGCCGCTACGGAATTGGCGTGCGCTACATGGCGCGCGGCGGCGATCGGCTGGGCATCTATTACCTGGAAACGGGCGCGGCACAGCGCGGCAGCAAGGTGATCTACGATCGCAGTGGCTCTTCCGCAGCGACCGTGCAGCCCGGCATGATCGACTGGAAGAAGGTGTTCGACGGGGCGGGCTGGTTTCACACCACCGGCATTACCCCGGCGATTTCTAGCAGTGCCGCCGAGGTGGCGATTGAAGCCGCGAAGACCGCGCATGAATTGGGCCTGACCGTCTCTTGCGACCTGAACTACCGCAAGAATTTGTGGAAATGGGGCAAGAAGGCCGCCGAGGTGATGCCGGATCTGGTGAAGTGGTGCGATGTGGTGATCGGCAATGAAGAAGACGCCGAAACCGTGTTCGGCATCAAAGCGCCCGAAGCGGACGTGACCGCCGGAAAGGTGGAAGCCGATTCATACCGCTACGTGTGCGAAAAACTGGTGGAACGCTTCCCCAACCTGAAGAGCGTGGCAATCACCCTGCGCGGATCGATCTCCGCTTCGCACAACACCTGGTCGGGTGTGCTGTGGGATGAAGGGCAGTTCTACAGCGCTCCGATCTATGACATCACCCACATTGTCGATCGCGTGGGCGGCGGCGATTCGTTCATGGGCGGGCTGATCTACGGCATGCTGACGTACCCCGAACGCCAGAAGGCATTGAACTTTGCCGTGGCGGCTTCGTGCCTCAAGCATTCCATCCTGGGCGATTTCAACGAAGTGACCGTCGCCGAGGTGGAAAAGCTGATGGAAGGCGACGCCTCCGGTCGCGTCTCTCGCTAAGTTTTTTATGGTTCTGGTGAGCGGGGTGGTAACCCCGCTCACCAGAACCATACTCGAAGAGGAGAAAGACATGGCGCGATTTAGCCGTTTGGAAACGTACGATGCGATGCTCACCTCGGGACTGGTGCCGCTGTTTTACCACGCCGATACCAAAGTGGCCGAGTGCGTGGTGCAGGCGCTGCAAGAGGGCGGCACGCGGGTGATCGAGTTCACCAACCGTGGCGAGAAAGCCTTACAGGTATTTGCCCACCTCGTCAGCTACCTGGAATCAATCAAGTCTCCGGTGATTTTGGGCGTAGGGTCTGTGATCGATGCGCCTACCGCGGCGCTGTTCATCGCGCACGGCGCCAACTTCATTGTAGGGCCGATGTTCAACGTCGAAGTGGCGAAGCTGTGCAACCGGCGCAAGATCCCTTATCTGCCCGGCTGCGGAACGGTAGGTGAAATCTCAAACGCTGAAGAAATGGGGGTGGAGATCGTCAAAGTCTTTCCCGGTGAGACGGTTGGCGGGCCGGCGTTTGTCAAAGCCGTGCTCGGGCCGATGCCATGGACGCGGATCTTGCCGACCGGCGGCGTAGAGCCAACCCCAGAAGGCGTTTCTAAGTGGATCAAAGCTGGCGCGGCGTGCCTGGGCATGGGCAGCAATCTGGTGAAGAAGGAAGCGCTGGCTTCGGGTGATTATCGGCCGATTACTGAGGCTGTTGCCAATGTGCTTCAGTACGTGAAGGATGCGCGAAAGTAGGATGATGCTGCACGATTGCTTCTCCGATCCCAACTTCCGCGCTTTCTTCTTGGATTTACTGCGCCAGGACTGTTCCGACGAGGAGAAATTCCAGCGGCTGCTGGCGTTCTGTAAGAAGCTTAGCGAGAACCGTGAGCCCGGCATGGGACAGGCGGCGCGATCCGCACCGCTGCCCATTCCTTTGGGAGCCCATCCAAACCTGGTTCAGCGGACCGCTGACAGCCTGCGCCGCACGCTGCGGCGGATGCAGGCAAGCTGCCACGTAGATGGTGGATGGGGCAAAGAGATGGAGCAAAGCAGCTTCTGGCATACCGCGCACACGGTGCTGTTCCTCCACGATGCGCAGGATCTGCCGGGGGTGAGCTGGTCGGGCGAGCTGGATGAACTGTTACAGCGCGGGGTGGCATGGATTGAGCAGGGGTATGAAAACTGGGCGGTCGACGCGCTGGCTACTTCGCCGAGCATTTCCGTCTACAACGTGGGACTGATGGTGCGCTGCTTTTTCCGACTCGGGCGGACCTTCTTTTTGCGCCGCGAAACCATGCAGCGTGTGTATCGCAGCCTCGACCGCCTATACCACACACAGAACGCGGACGGTGGCTGGGATGCAAACATCTGGAGTTATGAGACCACCACGGTTACCCGTGTGTGGAGTGAAGCCGGGGCAACCGGCTCGGCCATCACGGCGCTGGCAGAGACGAATGACGAGCGCTTTTTGACCGTGGTGAACCGGGGCGTGCGATGGCTGGCAGCTACCCAAAACCCGGAGGGCAGTTGGAATGATGGAAGCTGTCACCCGCTGCTGGCGGTTAATCAGCTAACCGGACAGCCCTCAGTGGCAAAGACCGCCGACGCCGTGCAGGGCCTGCTGGCTGCTGAGCGGTTGGGGGTCTCACTCGCGGCGTATCCGGGCTGCCTGGATCAGGCGCTCGGCTGGCTGCACCGGCAGGAAAAGCGCATCCTCAGCCCAGAGGCCCAGGGCGAGGGCTGGGCAGTGGCATATACCCCTGCTGATTACGAAAATGCTACCCTCACCCTGGAAACCTTGCTCCAGCTACCCGAGACGCAGCGGCATGATTCACTGTCGCCCCTGGTGCGAATCGCATCCTGGCTGGTAGGCGTGCAGCGCAAGCTCGACGGCGATCTGGATGACGGCAGTTGGGTGCTCGGTGATACCGCGCGCATCGGCCTCACCCTGGCGGCTTTCTACCGCCGGATTGTGGAAGGGCAGTCACCAGAGCAGATGCCGTGGGTACTGTAGTTGTTATAACCCCTGTTTGACCAATAATTCTGCGTTGTAGATCGAACCGCCTGCCGCGCCGCGCACCGTGTTGTGCGAAAGCACAACCAGTTTCACGTGGAAGACCGGGTCGCTGCGCAGCCGCCCAACGACAGTGGTCATGCCCGCGCCGGTGTTGCGATCCAGGCGCGGCTGCGGACGGTCGTTCTCGTCGCGGAGCACGATCACCGGGCGAGGCGTGGATGGCAGGTCGGCGGATTCGGCGGGCGGCTGGTAATCGCGCAGAGCCTGGGCCACGCGCTTCACGTCGGCGTTCTTGCGCAACTCTACGGAGAGGCAAACGGTGTGTCCATCGCTGACTGCTACGCGGTTGGTGTGCGCGCTGATGGCAAAATCCGCCAGATCGATCTCTTCTTCGCCCACGGTGCCAAGCATTTTGCGCGGCTCCCATTCCACTTTGTCTTCCTCTCCGCCAATGTAGGGGATTACGTTATCGATGATGTCCATCGACGGTACACCGGGGTACCCCGCGCCCGAGAGCGCCTGGAGCGATACGGCGAATACCACAGAAAGTCCGAAGCTGTCTTGCAGCGCCTTGAGGGCAACTGTCATGCCGGTGCTGGTGCAGTTGGAATTGGTTACGATCGCGCCGCTCCAACCACGCTTGCAGCGCTGGATCTCTACCAGGCGAGTGTGGCTGGGGTTGACCTCGGGCAGCAGGATCGGCACATCGGGCTCGGCGCGGTACGCGGAGGCATTAGAGCAAACCTTCACCCCGGCGCGTGCAAATTCCGGTTCCACGTCCTTTGCCACACTGGCGGGCAGGGCAGAGAAGGCGATTGCTGCGTTGGCGGCTTCTGCGGTGGTTGGCACAACCGTCATATCGCGTGCCCATGCGGGCATAGGCTCGGGCAGCAGCCAATGGCAAGCTTCGCCGTATTTCTGGCCGATGCTGCGGTCAGACCCGGTCAGCGCGACGACATTAAACCAGGGATGGTTATCGAGCAGTTGGACAAAGCGCTGGCCCACGCTGCCCGTGGCAGCCAGAACAGAAACGTTAATTTTTTCAGACATCGTTCGCTCCTATAAGGCACTGGTTTCAGGTGTTCGGGTTTTGTTGTTGTAGAGAGAGGCTGCGACGCAGCCTCTCTCTACAACAACAAAACCCAGAGGCCTGTACTATGCAATCAAACGGTGCAGTGATTGTACGGCGGTGCGCGTGTCGGCAGCGTCGACAATCATGCTGATGGAAACTTCGGAGGACCCCTGCGCGATGGCGATTACGTTGACGTGATGCTCGCCCAGGGTCATAAAGACGCGCCCGGCGACGCCGGGTGTACTGCGCATGCCCGCGCCAACGACCGTAATAATCACCACCTCGTCGGATGCCACCACCCGGTCGATGTCTCGGCTGGCGATCTCGTTGGCAAAGGTGTTTTGCAGCGTGGCGAGTACACTGCGCGTCGACTCGACCGGCACGGCAAAACAGATGCTCTGCTCGGAAGATGCCTGCGAGATCAGCGGGACGCTTGTTCCGGTAGCCGCCACGGCGCTGAACGTGCGCGCGGCGACGCCTGGCACGCCCATCATGCCGCGCCCTTCCAGGGTGATGAGCTGCAACCCGCGGATGGCGGTGACGGCTTTCATCACACCGGTGGCGGGGGCGGGAAGTTCTGCCACCAACCGCGTGCCAGGATGACTGGGGTTGAAGGTGTTAAGCACCAGCAGGCCAATACCAGCCTCAATCACCGGGCGGATCGTTTTGGGGTGCAGAACTTTGGCCCCAAAGTAAGCCAACTCAGAGACTTCGCGGTAGGAAAGCACCGGGATGGTGCGGGCCTCGGGCACCAGGCGCGGGTCGGCGGTCATCACCCCATCTACATCCGTCCAGATCCACACTTCATCCGCTTGCAGCACAACGCCCAGGATCGCAGCCGAGTAATCTGAGCCGCCGCGCCCTAGCGTAGTGGTAATGCCCGCTGGAGTCGCGCCGATAAAACCGGTGACGACTGCCACGCGGCCCTGCTCCAGCTCTGGCACCAGCCACTGGTTCGTGCGCTGTGTAGTGGCTTCAAAATCGGGGTGCGCGGATTGGAAATGGTCATCGGTAATAATGATTTGGGTAGAGTCGACGGCAGTGGCGGGCACGCCGGTCGATTCCAGCGCGGCTGCCAGCACCCGAACGCACATGCGCTCTCCCATCCCGCTGATCGCATCGAGTGCGCGGGGAGTGGCCTCGCCCAGTACGGCGATCGCCTGACAGCGGGCGGAGAAATCATCCACAAGCGCGAGAATCTCTTGCTTCAACGGCGCTGCGCGTTCCGGATCGGACACAAGCGCATCAATCTGCGCGTTGTGGCGGGTAGTCAGTTCCGCGGCGGCTGGCAGGTAAGCCTCTCGGTCGCCCAGAGCAGCGCGCGTGGCAGTATCGAGCAGTAAGTTGGTAACGCCGTTGAGGGCTGAGACAATCACCACCAGCCGGGCTTGCTCCCGGTGCGCTTTACCAACGATTTGTATCACCTGGGTCATCGCTTCTACTGACCCAACAGATGTACCGCCAAATTTCATCACCAATGTTTTCCGCGAAGGGCGATCTTCCATGCCGTGCTCCTGTACCAATAGCGTTTTTACCTGAGGTATGGTTATGCGTGGCCAAACCTCCGGCCACGCATAAGGGGATTCTCAGCATTGTACCAAAAAAAGAAGCGTGAGGGCCAAAAAACGGTTACGAACCGCCTGTCTCATCCCATTTCACAGCGATGCAGGTGCCTGAGCCCGGTTCTGTATTCAGCAGGAACTGCGCGCCGATATTCTGCGCCCGCTCTTCCATAATCCCCAAGCCAAAGTGGTCTGGGGATGCAAGGCCCGGCTGGAAACCAATGCCATTGTCACAGATCGTAAGCACCGCGCCGGCCCCCGCGTGATTTTCACCATCCGGGCTGCTCGCCCGCAGATCGATCGATACCTGGCTAGCTCGGGCATGCTTCTGGATGTTGTTCAGCGATTCCTGGGCGATTCGGTAGAAACCGAGTTTGACGTTCGACGGTAGCACCAGCGAGCGGTCCGCTTCGAGAGTCACAGGAACGCGCGCTCGCCCCTGGAAGGCTTCGCAAAGCTGCTGGAGCAGATCGTGCAGGGGCACGTCTTCAAGGGCGGTAGGGCGCAGTTCCATCAGCAGCGTCCGCATCTCTGCCAGCGCGCCGCGCGTCAGCTCGCGGATCTCATTAATCTTCTGCTTGCCGGCCTCGGGGTTGCGCTCCCACAGCTTTGGCAGTACTTCTGCGATCAGGCTGGTGGCAAAAAGCGTCTGTGTCACAGCGTCGTGCAGGTCGCGGGCCAGGCGGTTACGCTCTGCAGAAACGGCGATCTCTTCCGCCTGGCTGCGCAGCATAGCATTTGCCACAGCCAGCGCGGCATGATCGGCAAAGTTGGTCGCGATCTTCACGTCTTCATCGGTGATGAAATGCCCGTCTTCATACAAAATCACTACACCGCCATCCACTTTGTCACTGACCATTAGCGGAACTGCCAGCAGTCGTTCGAATGCGCGAAATGCTGCTGCCGAAGCCGGGGACTGGGCGTTTTCCAGGCGTTCTTGCAGGTTCGGGATCAGGAGGGGCTGGCCTTGCAAAATCGGCATCGTGACCCAACCGGGCAGCACCAGCGGCAGTCGATCGCCGGCCGGCGACCGCTCCTGGCCAATTACGTTGGTCGCCACGATCATCGGGAAGCCCTCTTCACCGCAGCGGAAAATGACCACTCCGCCAGCGCCCATTAGCCGCACGATCTGGTGGATGATCGAATCGAGCGATTCATTCAGCGAGCGGTTGGTGTTAAGGATAGAAAGAATCTCGCGCAGTCCTTCAGCCACCTGCCGGCGGCGCTCGATCTCTTGCGTGCGCTCGCGCACCTGCTTTTCCAGTGCCATTGTCTGTGCCTGGATGCGCATCTCGCGCAGGCGGTATCCGCCCACCGCGCTGCCCGCGATGAGCAGCCCCAGCGTGCCGATAAACCACCAGCGCTCCCAAATGGGCGGGGTCACACTGATCTCTACCGTCGCGCCGGTCTCATTCCATACACCATCCTGGTTCGACCCGATAACGCGGAAGATGTACGTGCCGCCGCGCAGGTTGGTGTAGCTTACGTAGCGGCGGGTGCCCGCGTAAACCCAATCTTTGTCGAAGCCTTCCAATTTATAGGCGTATTGATTTTTCTCGGGCGCAGAGTAATCGAGGGCGGCAAATTCAAAGGAAACAAAACTATCTTGGTACGAAAGCCGGATTTTCTCCCCGCCCAGCAGGTCTTTGGCCTCGGTCTGGTTGAACTTTTTGAACGCGGTAATCACCACCGGCGGCGCAACCGGATTATCCAACACGTTCTGCGGGTCAAAGGAGTTGAATCCCTGCACTCCGCCGAAGTACATGTAGCCGCGGCTGTTCTGGAAGTATGCCCCGGCATTGAACTCGTAGCTTTGCAAGCCATCGCGGCGGTCGTAGTTGCGGAAGGTTTCGGTTTGTGGATCGAAGCGCGAAAGTCCGCGGTTGGTGCTGACCCACAGGAAGCCGCTGCGATCTGCCAGAATGCCATACACAACGTTGCTGGGCAGGCCCTGGCGCTGCGTGTAGTGGTGGAATGTGCCGGTTTCGCGGTCAAAGCGGTTGAGTCCCCCTAGCATTGTGCCTATCCACACCGTTCCATCGGATGTTTCTAAAATGGATAGCACCCGGTTGCTGCCGAGGCTAAGCGGGTTGCCCAGCTCGTTGCGGTAGTGGGTAAACGTGCGCCAGTCGGGTGACATCACGCTAATTCCATTGTTTGTGCCGATCCACAGCCTACCGTCGCTGGTCTCGTAGATGGCACGCACAAAATCATCGGCGATGGTGTTGGTATTTTGCGGATCGTGCAGGTAGCGGGTGAAAACTCCTTTCTCGCGATCCATTAGATTTAGCCCGCTGCGTGTGCCGACCCACAAGTTGGCACGGCTGTCCTCGTAGATCACCGTTACGCGGTTGTCGGAGATGCTGGTCTGGCTGCGGGATTCGTGCTGGTAGCGGCGGAAGCGGCCTAACTCGGGCTGAAAGCGGTTGAGGCCACCCCCATTGGTTCCTAGCCACAGGATGCCCAGGTGATCCTGAAACACCGCGCGCACATCATTGCTGCTGAGGCTCGATTGGTCGACCGGGTTGTGCATATAGGCGGAGAAGGTGCGGGCTTCATGATCCAGGCGGTTCAGCCCGCCGTCCATCGTACCAACCCATACGTTGCCTTCGTCATCTTCGGTAACAGCATGCACGATGTCATTATTGAGGGTGTTGGCCATGCCGGGGCGGTGCTGGTAAAGCGTGAACCGGTCCGTAGTCGTTTGGATGTATTTGCTCAGCCCGCCGCCTAGCGTACCAATCCACAAAACACCCGAGCGGTCCTCGTAGATTGAGAGAACGTAGTCGTTGCTCAGGCTGTGTGGCACGGTGGGATCATGCTGGTAGCGGATAAAATAATCGTCTGGGCGGACGAGCAGGTTCAATCCGCTGCGGCTGCCGGCCCAAATCTTCCCGGCGCGGTCTTCATATACGGTGGCAACAAAGTTGCCCGAAATGGTGTATGGGTTCGGCGGGCTGTTGCGATAGCGGGTGAACGTGCCGGAAATTGTATTCAACCGGTTGAGGCCACCCTCTTCGGTTCCTACCCACAGATTGTTCGCGCGGTCGAGGAACAGCGAGAGGACATGGTTATCGGAAAGGCTGTTGGGTGCGCCTTCGATCTTCTGATAATGGGTGAACCTGCCGGTTAGCGCGTTGTAGTGGTCCAGCCCGGCGGCAGTGCCAATCCACAATCCGCCGCTGTTGTCGGCGACCATATCGTTTACCTGGTCGTTGATCAACGTGTTGGAATTGCCAGAAGCGTGGCGGTAATGGGTGAAGCTGCCTTCTTCGCGGTCGAGCAGGTTCAGCCCGCCTTCGGTGGTAGTAACCCACAGGTTTCCCTGCGAATCTTCGGCGATGGCGCTAACAGAACTGCCGAGCAGGCTGCTGGCATTCGCCGGATCGTGCAGGTAATGATTGAACGTTTCGTCCTGGCGGTTAAAGTAGTTCAAGCCATCGGCAGTGCCAAACCACAATTCGCCGTTGGAATCTTCGAAAATGGCAGTGATTGTGCTGTTCGAAAGCGTGCTTGGGTTTTCTGGATCGTGCTTGTAGAGGGTGAAGGTGTACCCATCGTACTTGTTCAGCCCATCCTCGGTGCCGAACCACATAAAACCGAGCGAATCCTGCAAGATGGCGCGTACCGTGCTCTGCGATAGCCCGTGTTCAACCGAGAGCGTCTCGAAGCGCACGGAACCAGTCTGCGCGCGCGCTGGCTGCACCACTCCCGACAGCACAGCAGATGCCAGGATCATCGCCAGCAGTATGCGGTAGATTTTTTGCAGCACCATCTATCTTTCTCTTTCAAGTGGATCGTAATTTTCGATACGATGCAGTCGTATCGAAAATTACGATCCAACCTTTTTTATCACATCGAGCGCCTGCTCCACAAGCGCGCGATCTGCTTGCGAGCCCATGTGTCCCATGCGGAAGACCTTGCCTGCCAGCGGTCCGTAGCTGCCACCGACGACCATGCCGTGCTCGCGAAGGCGATGGTCGAACTGCTCCCACGTCATGCCGTCGGGCACGTATGCAGCGGTAACGGTAGGGGCAGGTACAGCGCCCTGCGCCGGGTAGAGCCGGATGCCAAGCTCGCACAAGCCTTCCCGGCAGAGCGCCGCGACCGCCTCATGCCGGGCAAAGCTGTTCTCCAGGCCCTCGTTCAGCAGCAGTTGCGTGCCGGCATAGAGCGCTGCAAGCCCTTGCCAGTAGGGGGTGTACGGGAAGTACGCCGTCTGCTCTACATCCTTCCACGGTTTGAGTGCATCGTAGCCGGGGTAGTTGACCTGATCGATGATTTCCCAGGCAGCCTCGCTAATCGCCACGATCGACATACTGGGGGGAACCGAAAGGGCTTTTTGCGTGCCACCTAGCATCAAGTCGACGTTCCATGCATCGGTCAGCACCGGCGCGCCGCCCGCGCTGGCGACGGCATCCACGTAGAGCAGGGGCACGCTGTGTTTCTTTTTCAGCGCGCCGAGCTGCGCCACCGGGTTGAGCGTGCCGGAAGGCGTCTCGCAGTGAACGACGGTGATCATCTTGGGTTTAAACTCGACGATCGCCTGCTCAATGGTATCCCAATCGTGGAGCGTTTCATCGTAGCCGAAGCCTACCGTGCGCACATCCGCGCCGATTGAACGGGCCATATCGCCAATGCCATACCCAAAAACGCCGGTTGCCACCGCCAGCACCCGGTCACCGGGCAGCAGGCAGCTTTTCATTGCTCCCCACAGCGCCAGCATTCCTTCGCCGCTCATCAGCGCCATGCGGTTTTTCGTCCCAAAAATTTGCTGGAGGCCGGCTTGGGTCTTTTTGTATAGTTCGAGGTACTCGGATTCTAAATCGGCAGAGCCAAAATCGGTCAGATAGGCTTGCAGAATCTGCTGGGGAACCTTTACTGGTCCAGGAACCATAGGAATGCGGTATGTGTTCATCGGTACGTTAACTCACTCTCATGCCGCGCGGCATCGGATGGGTGGAATCAGTACAGCATTGGGGCAGTGAAGGCTTTCGGCCTTCTATTATGCCACATTTTGCATAGTGATGGCGCTCTATGCAGTCGCGCGCCACCACTACACAAAATAAATATTGGCGTACCTGCTTAGCCCTGCCGGGTAGTTACGTGGGAATCGCTCCCTTCGGGCAGGTGGGCAAAGCCCACGATTCGCGGATAGCAGACAATGCGACTGAGGAGTTACCTTTCGCCTTTCTCGAATCAGAATAAAAGGGTGGAACTTAGCGCATCTCGATGCGGTTCTTGCCCTTTTCTTTGGCGCTGTACAACGCGGCATCGGCCCGTGCCAGCAGGGTAGAGAGGCTGTCGGTGGCAGCGTCGGCCTGGGTAACGCCCAGGCTGATCGCGATTGCGATGTCGCCATCCGGTCCCCGCACGGTTTCTTCGCATACTGCCCGGCGGATGCGATCAGCAATCTCCATCGCTTCATGGATTTCTGCGTTGGGCAGTAGAATGGCGAACTCATCGCCGCCATAACGTCCGAGGATGTCGATTACACGAACGCTGCTCTTACTTCTGACGGCGACCGCGCGCAGCACCATATCCCCCGCGGCGTGGCCATACCTATCGTTGATCTGCTTTAAATTATCCAGATCGAACATAATTGCTGACAGCGGTGCCTGGAAGCGCTTATAACGGTGAATTTCCAACGCACCCAATTCGAAGAACTTACGGCGGTTGTACAGTCCCGTCAGTGGATCGGTGGTTGCCAACCGCTGCACTTCTGAGTACAGCAAAGCGTTTTGCAGCGCCGCGCTTGCCAGCGCCGCAAAACTGTCGAGCAGAGTCAGATCATTCTTTTCGAAACCATCATCTTCTGGCTTAATCAGCACGAGAACGCCCAGTACGCTGCCAGGAGCTGTGAGGGGGGCAATTGCTGCCAAATAGCGGGCGCCGTCGTTCGTCGCGAAGGAATGCTGTGCCTGATTGGTTTTCTCGCCAATGATCTGATCAATCATTGGTCGTATCGCGGATAGAATTGATCCGCGGTGTTCGGGGTCGGTAATCCGCCCGTATGAAACGCGTAATTCTAGCTGCTGTGTTTCTTGCTCCATCAGGAAGAGCAGCCCGTGCAATACGGTTGGAAAAATCTCCTGAGACGATTCGATGCCCTGGGCGATGAGAGCTTCCAGATCGATGGTTGAGAGCAGCCGGGTGGTGGCGTGGTTCAGGCCTTCTAGCTCGCGCGCCCGCTGTGCTTCACGTTCGTACAGGCGGGCATCTTCTACCGCCAGCGCAGCGCGGTCCGCCAGATCTTGAAGGAAGGCCAGATCGCTTTCGCTGTACGGGTTCAAATCGCGTGTGCGCATCACAGTGAGCACACCCACTTTGCGCCCGTGCGCCCGCAGCAGAACGCTAACCAAATGCAGCCGGGTAGGTTCTTCTGCAAACAAATTCCAAATGGCTTTAGGGAACAGGTTGAGAAAGGCATTGGGCGTGACATCCACCATGAGCGCAGGCTGCGCTGTTTGATAGACCCGGCCGGCGATCCCCTCGCGAATGGAGAAGACGAGCTTGCTGCCAGCCCGCCGGTGCAGATCCTCAGGGAGCAGTCCTTCCGCATGCACAGCCGCCACCTGGTAACTTTCGCTCTCTTCCTCAAAGATGTTCAGGCAGCAGAAATCACCAAACTTGCGGCCTACCTGCTCCACAATGGTATGCAGCAGGTCACGATAATTCAAACCGGCTTCGCCAAATGCCTTGGATAGACTGGTTAAAAGCTGCAGGCGGATTGTATGCCAGCGCAAGATTTCTTCCGCCTGTTTGCGCGCGGTAATATCCTGCATAATACCAACCGCGCCGTTCAGGTTGCCCTTGCGGTCGATGATTGGGGCGGTGCTGGTTAGAATGTGCCGCGCGGGCTGGTTCTCTGGCATAGCCAGTAACTCAACGTTGAGCAGACGCCCGCCATCGATTGCCGAGGAGGTAAGCGGCAGATTGCGCGGATCATAAGGTTTGCCGTTTGGGTAGCACAAATGGAGCGCGACGTGCGAGGAAATATCCTCGCCGTAGGGCAGCGGTACGGCGAACAATTGCTCTGCGGCTGGGTTGCTCAATACGATTCGGCCTTCTTCATCTGCTACAACAATGGCTTCGGGCGCATTCTCGATGATCGTTTTTAGGCGCGACTGTTCGATTTCCAATTGATCGAGCAGCCGCTCGCGGTCGGTCATATCGTGCCAGATGGTGATGACGCCGTAAATCGCGCTTTCATCCATGAGCGGAGAAGCAGAAACATACAGCACGTGCTCTTCATTGTCTGGTCCGGTCATCAGCAGTCGTTCGCCAATGAGCATCTGGCCGAGGAGCGCGTGCCGGACGGGCAGCTGCTCTGGAGGAATGGGGCTGCCGTCTTTTCTACGGATGCCCAAAAGCGACACGATCTCTTCCTGCTCCATGCCGACAAGATCCAACCCGAATAGCGTAAGGGCTGCCGGATTGGCGCGAATGGCCCGCCCGCCTGCATCGAACAGGATTACCGCTTCTGCCATGGCGGTAATAACGGCGTTCATTTCTTCGGCCTGGCGATTGGCCTCCTCAGCTATTTCCAGTGCCAGGCGGTTGGCGTGATCGGCGCGTGTCGTGTCCTGTACCAGTAACAGCACACCCGGTTCGCCTTTCCAATCCATCCGCCGCAGCCGCATGGAAAAACTGCGTGTCTGACCATCCGCAAAGCGGTGCTCGATTCGATCGAACTGCAGATCCCTGCCGCTTTCCATCAGTTGTTCGAGCAACTGACCCCCGATGAAGCCCTGTTCTGGCGGCCAAACCGTTGTGTAGGGCAAGCCAATAATTTCGGTTTGGGGATCGGGGAGGATATTCAGGTAGGCGGGGGAAGCCAACCGGAAAACGAACTGTGGGCCGGTGACGAGTGCTATTCCAACCGGTGCGTGCGCCAGAATGTTTTCAAGCAGCACAATGGCAGCAGCCGTTTCTTCGATAAACGCCTCAACATCTTCCTGTTTGTGATTTTCCTGGTACTTGGTGATATTTTCCAGGATCTTGTTCGCGTCCATGTTTTGGCCTTTCTGTGTGTAACAATTCACCACACGATGAGAGGACGGGTGGCGAAAGGATGCGAAATTCGGCAGTTTTGGCGTTTGGGATAATCACCTGGGGCCTGTATGATACAACCCAAGGGCTAGCAGGTCCGGTCTGACCCGGTGAAACTGCTAAAGAGCATGATCACCAGAAACGATGGTTACCCGTGTGTTCAAAAAAAGGCGGTAAAACATCCTTTTTGATGATTTATTTAGTATATCATACAGCCTTGTATGGGAATACGCTGGAATTTAGCGTCTCTAGGGGTTGCTATGGTTGCAGGGGAACGTTGCGAAGCAACCTCCCCCTGCAACATAGCAACTTCCAAAGAGCCTTTTTCGCCCGTTCACAGAACGGACGATTGCCGATAGAATAGTACCTGTTTGAAATCTCAAAGCTACTTGTAACTGCTTTGGCTCGGCGGATTTTTGGTTTGTTCTGGCTGGCTTACACGGTAGGATACCCAGAATAGTTCAAAAATTGGGTCTCTGGGTTTTGCCGTGGTTGAGGGGAGAGGTTGCGACACCACCTCTCCCCTAAACCACGGCAAAACCCAAAGTACCTGAAAATTCTCAGGGAGAAATGGTTCATGGAATGGTATATGTATGTATTGATCCTGGCCGGTGGGATTCTGGTTGGGTTTATTAATACCCTGTCTGGTAACGGATCGGTGATCTCGCTGCCCCTACTGATCTTCGCCGGGCTGCCTGCAGATATTGCGAATGGCACCAACCGGGTGGGGATATTGCTGCAAAACATGGTGGGCACAGCTAGCTTCCACAAGCGCGGCGTGCTCGACGTTCGCGGTGCGTTGATCTTGAGCATACCGGCGGTGATTGGATCGGTGTTGGGGGCTGGGATCGCGGCGGACTTGAACGAAAAGGTGATGGAGCGCGTTATCGGCGTGGTTATGGTGATCATGGCCATCCTGATCCTCACCAAACCCGAGCGTTGGCTGCACGGGAAGACCCAATCTCTGGAAGGCTGGCCTGCCTGGTACAACTACCTGACATTCTTTGCCATTGGCCTGTACGGCGGATTCATTCAAATGGGCGCGGGAATTTTCCTGCTCTCCGGCCTGGTTTTGGGTCTTCATTACAACCTGGTGCGTGCCAATGCCGTAAAGGTGGCGATCAACTTCATGTTCACTGTGGCCTCGCTGCTGGTGCTTGGTGCTACCGGCAACGTAAACTGGCTGCTGGGACTGGTGCTCGCCGGTGGCACGACCATTGGCGCGTGGTTCGCCGCCCGCCTGGCAGTGGAGAAGGGTGCTCTATGGGTTCACCGTCTGCTGATTGTGGTGGTGGTGATTTCGGCGCTGTATCTATTGGGCGTGTTTGAGTGGCTCGCAGGCGTATTGTTTTAGCATTCTCGGTCACTGGCCCATGCGATTAACGTGATACGCTCCCTGTTCGTAGGGAGCGTATCATTTCCCAAGGATCCACATCGGTTTTTTTGCTTATAACCCATCCAATAATTTTTTGTGTTGTTTGTGCGACAACGTCGCACAAACAACACAAAAAACAATTTTCAGATAAGGTTCTATATTATTTGGACGGTAGGGAGAAGCTACCGTCCAAAAGAGGGGAGAAACAACAAGTTTATGCATAGAGAATAGCGCCGGGCATACTTCGATGCACCGGCAGGATGGTGAGTACCCCATTGGTTGCTTGGGGAGATCTTTTCCTGGTCAAATGGATAGGGATCAGGACGAGGCGGCAGGCGCATTGGGGATTTCCACAAAGCGCGCCTCTCCAGTGGTAAGTTCTAGCACGCACACAGAGCGTGGCTCTGGGTGCAATCCGCCCAGCGCGCCGGGGTTAATCAGCCGTGTCAGGCGGGCGAGGCGCGTATCGCCAAATGGCGAATCTTGATGGCGGTGCGAGTGGCCTTTGAAGACGTAGTCATATTCGCCCGATTCCACCAGCTCTTCCACCTTACCCGGGATATGCCCGTGCGTCACCGCGATCATGGAATCACCGATTTTGCCGCTGAACACCAGCCCTGCAAAATTCTCTGGATTCATTTCTAGAAGTGCCTGTCGGATCTCGCCAGAAGCGATGTCGCCGTTGCCAAAGGTGTAGATCACACGGAAGCCCTGCATAGCCCGCGCCACCTTTGTCTCTGTCATGTCGCCGCAGTGGATGATGGTCTCGATGCCTTCGCGCTCAAAAATTTCCAGGGCCGCCCGAAGGTTTATCAGATTATTGTGCGTGTCGGAGAGGATGCCGATTTTCATACAATTTCCATGCTTGTGAATGGGATTCCGCTATCGATGTAGGCTTTTCGCAGTTCCTCTTCCTGTTCGCAGGAGAGGTGATAGATCACCAACCGCAGGTCAAATCCGCCGCTGGGTAGGGTGTTGTTGACCGAGCGCAAAATGTTGCCCCCGTGCTGCGAGACCAGCCCGGCCAGTTGGGCGAGAACCCCGGGGCGGTGGGCGTCGCCAGTACCCACGATGCTGATCGTGGTCCAGGTTAGCGCATTTTTGGTGATCCCAACGTCGTCTAGCGCCTGCTCGATCTCTTCCAATCGGATCGCGCCACCACCAGCAGCCGCGTACAGATCTTCCAGGTTCGCGGAAGCAAGCCGCTCCAGCAGGTTATCCCAGCGATCGGGTTCAAGGGCGCGCACGTCTTCGAGCGCGAGGAGACCTTTTTTCACCAGAATGCCGTGAATCAGCTTGCGGCCTTCTTCCGCCGAGCGCCGCAGTGATTCGGTTGCCAGCACACCGCGCAACAAGGGGGCAGTAGAAGCATTGGCGAAGCTCAACCAATCCTCGCTGGGGCTGAGCCGCTTGCCGCTGGTGATCACCTCCACCACATCGCCCGGGCGGACGAGATCCGAGAGCCGCGCCAGCACGCCGTTTACCTGCACCGCGCTGATTTTATCGAACAAATACTCCTGCTGGATCGAAGCGACGGCGTCCAGAACGGTGGAGCCTTCGGGCACAAACCGTGCTGAGCCGGAAGGGGTGAGGATCTCGACCGGGCGGTACATGCTGATATCTTTGCCGTTTTTCAAGGCATACACGACACCCCACAGGTTCTCGCCTTCCATTTCTGCTGTGGCGATGGCAATTTCTATCATGCCCTGGTGGGGCATCCAGGCGGCGGTGTGCAGCGCGCGGTATCGGTTTTGCGGGAAGGCAATGTAATCGATAAACTGGTTGGGCTGCAAGTAAGGGCCAAAGTAGCGATTTACTTCCGCTAAGAGCTGGTAGCACAGCTTTTCGTCGTTCTTGTCTACCACCATGCGGAAAGAAACCATGTCGCTGACCGCGGAAAAGTTGCTCAATGATGCTTTGCGGGCCCGTGCGAACTGGCGCAGTTTCTGCCATGCACGCCAGTAGCCGTTGACGATGATAGAAACGCTGCCATCAACCCCGGCCTTTTCCATGATGTCAGCCAGTTTCTCCAAAAGCGGGTTGATGAAGCCAATTTGCAAGCGCGGGTCTTCATCGATTTTCGGGCGCACGAAATTGTACGTCTCCGGTTCGGCATAGGGGAAGGCCATATCCTCCAGCCAGCGCCGCCACTTGTAGCAGTTCATAATGCCAGCCAGCTTGCCGTACGCGCGAATGGCCTCGGATGCCTTCATTCGCCGCTTCGGTTCATCCATATGTTCCAGAGTGAGCAGGTTATGGCTCTTGTCGGCTAGCTTCACAATAAAAACGCCCGGATCGCGGAACATGGCGATCTTGCGCAGCGTCTCGATTTCACGCGATCGGCCGTCGCGCGGGGCGCTGATCTTGGTGACCCCGTCGACGATCTGTGCCACTTCTTCACCCAGCGCGCCGGGGAACTTTTCACGGATCTGGTCGATGCTCTCCCCCTGGTCTTCGATCGCGTCATGCAGCAGCCCGGCGATGGTCCAGGATTCGTTCTGCACAAGCTGGTCGAGGAATGCGCCAACCCAGGCACAGTGCGTTTCAAAATACGGTGTGCCGTCCAGCCGCTTCTGCCCGCCGTGGAGCTTCTTGCCCCACGCATATGCCTCGGCGATGCAATCGGTTCGGGCGCTGAAGGCCGCCGGTTCAAACTCGTTGGCAAGTTTCGGTCGGATTTCCTCTACCCGTTCAATACGGACCACAAGGCTACTCCTTTCTAAGCTCTGCCACATCTATCATCAGTATTGGCTATTATCGGGTTTCAACCATATTGAGCGTTGGTATTTTGTACCGTTTGTGCATGGCCTACGAAGTAGGCCATGCACAAACGGTACAAAATACGTACAGCCATTCGTAAGAGTTTAACACGAAAATCCCCGTCTCGCTGGGGATTTTCACATTCGCTGGTGGTTATTCCTCTTTGGAGAGGACGTTCAATAGGTCAAAACCGTCTGCTGCTGGCTGATAGCCGAACTGTTCTCGCGCTACGGTAAGGTCTAAGCGCTTGTAGCGATTATCCGAAATGGCAGGGATGATGGCGAAGGTCACATCCGGTGTTTCCAGGCATTGGATCAACAGGTGATTGAAATCATCCGGGTGCAGGTAAGCGTCCGCGTAGCGCGGCTCAAGCTGCGAAATTTCTTCTGGAAATAAATATGCCCCGATGCGGATGGCAACGCTGGGTAAGCCCTCGTTGTAGGCGTAGTGTGAAGCCAACGCCTCGCCAAAGCACTTGGAGACACCATAGAGGCTGGTGGGGCGCACAGGCATGTGATCGTTTATCTGCACGTCGGCAGGGTGGCTTGCTACCGCATGGACGCTGCTGGCGTAGATTACCCGACGGCAGCCCGCCTCTTTCGCCGCTCGGAACAGATGGTACGTGCCCAGAATGTTGTTTCCAAGCAGCGAGCCGAGGAAATCCGCCTCAGGGTCAGGGTCTGCGGCAAGGTGGACGACCAGATCCATGCCCGCGCAGGCCTTTCGGCAGCTTTCTAGATCTCGTAGGTCGAAGAGCATGCTCTCGCCGTTGATTTTCCCTAGCCGGTTAGAATCCCATTCCTCTCGGTCGGCCACGCGAATCGCATACCGGTCCTGGGCAAACCTGGCAAAGTACGAGCCGATCTTACCGCACCCACCGGTAATGAGGAGCTTGCGCATAGGAACCATACCAGCATTATAGCATACGGACATTTGCGAATTTTCCGGGTCTCTGGGTTTTACCGTGATTGTAGGGAGCGGTTGTACTGCAACCGCTCCCTACAATCACGGCAGTTCCCAAAGAGCCAATTTTCCTCCAACATCGATGCGCCAAACCTGGCTTATAATCGAGGTATCCGAACGATATCATGAAGGAGCAGTTATGCCGAAGATTACCTTTATTGGCGCGGGGAGCACGATTTTCGCTCGCAATCTGCTGGGCGATATCCTGAGCTTTCCAGAGCTGGCAGAGTCAACCATTACGCTGTTCGACATCGACGATGAACGCCTGGGTACGACCGAGAAGGTCGCAAAGCGTTTGGCGGGGGCATTGGGCGCGCATCCGAAGATCGAGATGACCAAAGACCGCCGCGCCGCGCTGGATGGGGCGGATTATGCCATTTGCATGTTCCAGATCGCCGGGTACAAGCCGGGCACGGTGACCGATTTTGAAATCCCCAAGAAATATGGTCTGAGCCAGACCATCGCCGACACGCTGGGCATTGGCGGGATTATGCGCGGGCTGCGTACCATCCCCGTGCTGCTGGACACCTGCCGTGATATGGAAGAACTGTGCCCAGAGGTCACCTTCCTCAACTACGTAAACCCAATGGCGATGAACTGCTGGGCCATCAGCCGGGCCAGCAAGATTAAGACCGTGGGCCTGTGTCACAGCGTGCAGGGAACCGCGGAGCAGATTGCGCGCGATATCAACGTGCCAATCGAAGAGATCAACTATATCGCCGCCGGGATCAATCACATGGCCTTCTACCTGCGCTTCGAGCGCAAGCAGAATGGCGATGTGGAAAACCTCTACCCGCGCGTGCGCCAGGTGATTGAAGAGGGCCGCGTGCCGGATTGGAACCGCGTGCGTTACGAGATGTTCAAGCGCCTGGGATACTTTGTGACCGAGTCGAGCGAGCATTTCAGCGAGTACACGCCCTGGTTTATCAAGCGCGACCGCCCCGACCTGATTGAGAAGTTCAACATCCCGATCGATGAGTATATCCGCCGCTGCGAAGTGCAGATCGCCGGATGGGAACTGACCAAAGATACCATTGAGAACCCCAATGTGTCAGTGGACCGCGATGCTGTGTCAAAGAAGATTCTGGCAGCGGGCGGCACCGAACGCGAAGCCTGGTGGGCATCTGAAGCGGCGGCCAACTTCGACAACGTTCAGCAGTCGCACGAGTATGGCTCTTTTATCATCCACAGCCTGGAGACGGGCATTCCGCGTGTTGTGTATGGCAACGTGCCGAATAATGGCCTGATCGACAACCTGCCGCAGGGCTGCTGCGTGGAGGTGCCGTGCCTGGTGGACCGTAACGGCGTGCAGCCGACCAAGATCGGCGCGCTGCCGCCGCACCTTTCCGCGCTGATGCAGACCAATATTAACGTGCAGGCGCTGACGGTGGAAGCTGCGCTGACCTGCAAGCGCGAGCATATCTACCACGCCGCCATGCTCGATCCGCACACCGCCGCCGAACTGGATCTCGACCAGATCTGGAACATGGTGGATGATCTGATCGAGGCGCACGGCGACTGGCTGCCGCGCTACGCTTAGAATTTTCGTAACTGCTCAGCCGCAGGGGCTGTTATTCGCGAATCGCGGGCTTCGCCCGCCTAAAAATCTTTTTTTGGAGTTTTGAAAACGCGAAGCGTTTTCAAAACTCCAAAAATCAATACTTGGGCTCCCGTAGGGAGCGATTCGGGCGCAACTACCCGGCAGAGCTGAGTAGTTCGGGTTTTCTTATGCTCCCACTTCACAGCAACTTCATCGCTATGAAGTGGGAGTATTCATTCATTTCCCCGGCGGTTTCTCCACATTGCGTCGACGTTCTCACGCCAGCGATCTTTATCCACTCCATCGGGCTTCGCGAACAGTTTATCCAGCAGTTCCACCACCTGCTCGTGCGAGCCCTCGATCAGATTGTTGGCAAGCAACCGGTTGTTCTTGCCTGTTTTCAGGCTGACGTGGAATGCGTGGATCAGCAGGTCGATACAGACCATCTTCGCTTCGGGCGTGCTAGCCTTCATGTAATCGCGCAGGTAGGCTTCCACTGCTTGTATGGCAGCGGTGCCGAGTAGATCGCGGTGCTTCCATGAGTTGTGCCATACCTCAGCGGTGGTAGTCCAGCCGCAGCCGGGGATAGGGCAATGAAGCTCGCCGGGCAGCATGTCCCAACGATCCGGGTAGCTGACCGGGAAGATCGCGCCGCAGCGGGGACACTGCACCTCGCGACGCGTCACCAGCCAAATGCTATGGCAGCGGTGATAGAGCTTGTAGCCAACGTCTTCTAGCAGTTCATCCTCCACGGTTCCGGCAGCGTCATTTTGATAGAGCTGCCAGATGAGGGTCTGCTTGATTTTGGGAGCCCAGGTAATCTCATCCATCGATCACTCCAAAGCGGGTGAAACGACCAACCTTCCCTCTCGCCCGTTCAGGGCGATTTCCAGCACGCCGGGGAGCGTTTCCTCGTAGGGCGCGGGCGCGCCGTTCCACGTGGCTGCATAGCGCAGACCTGGCTGCATCGCAGCCAGAACAGAAGTGGTGCCTGCCGCTCCGGCGAACCACAGATCCGCTTCCAGGCGGCGGAATCCGCCGGTGAAGTCGTGATGCCGCACCCAGGTATCCATGCCGGTGGTCAGCCTGCCGGGTCGGTGATACGCGCTGTACCACGATAGCACCGGCGTAGAGAGTCCGCTGAACTGGTGCCAGCCCGCGCCCCGGCCCGATTCGACGATGAAGTGTTCAAAGCAGTAGTACGAGGCCTCCACTTCCTGCTTCCACAAGTCCAGGGCAGTGCCGGCGATCTTACGGGCGTGCTCAGGGTGGCTCAGGTCGAACATGGATTTCCAGACAAACCACTGATGCGGGAACCAGACCGCTCCGTTCCAGTAGCCATCCTTACGATAGTAGGGCGCGGACTGGTCGACGGTGGAGATGCCGATGGGCGTCCACATGCGTTTTGGGCTGAACAGGCGCTCCATTAGCAGGCGCTCCTGCTCGGGAGTGCAGATCCCGGCGTAGAGCGGGGCTGCGCCGTCCAGGCCCATGTCGAAGTTTGCGCCGCTCTCATGGCGCAGGAACGCGCTTGGCATTCCTGCTTCGTCGTGCACCACGTAGCTGAAGTAGCCCGACTCACCATCCCAGGCGTGGGTTTGTAGTGCGTCGGTGAACGCGGCGATGTCCTCATCATACAGCGGCAGGTCCGCAGACGCGCCCAGTTCTTCGGCGGCGGCGCGCAGGATCTTTGCACAGCGGATGGCGTGCGCGGAAGTGACGGCGGGTGAAACAGTCTTCTGCAAGCCGTTCAGCCGCACGTGCACCTGGGGCGGGTAGTCATCCCAGCCGCCGGAGTTGTAAAAGTAGTCCCAGGTCTTGAGCAGGTTTGACTTGAGCACGCGGGTGGTCGAGCTGCCCGAACGCCCCGCCAGGAACAGATAGTATTGCCGCAAGCGCGGGTAGAAATATTCCAATAGGGTGCGGTCTTGGGTACGGTTCCACAGTTCGTGGAACAGGTAGAACTGCACCGGCACAAAGCTGCCGTGGTGGACAAACGCCGCCTGCGGGTCATCAGGGTCGGTGAGGTAGGCATCCAGGTTGTCGATGGCCCGTTCCAGGTCAATCTCCAGCAGGCCCAGGCCAATAAAGCCGGAGTCCCAGGTGTAGAGGCAGTCCCACCATTTGCCGGGCGTGGAATGGCGGATGTGGGTGCGCCGGGTGTAGACCGGGTAAACCACATTGAGCAGGGTCGTGGCCGCCATGCGTTCCTGGCTGAAGCGGTAAGGTTCTCCGGAGGGCGCTCCTTCCATCCGCACGGCCTTCGCGCGGGCGCTCTGGTAGATCGATTCCATTGCGGCGGGCTCAAAGTCGAACCCCGCCAGTTCGCGCTCTACGTCCAAACGCTCACCAGAGCAGGCAAGGCCGTAGATCACAACCGTCTCATGCGGCGCCACAGGAATGGGGCGCATGAAGATGTTGGTGAAGTGCCCTTCGCCCGGACCGACCAGCGTGCGCTGTACGTGCTCGTGCACCATGTGGCGGAAGTAGCGGTCCAACTCGGCGGTGTAAAACTCGCGCAGGACGAAGTCGGAGCAGCTCCACGCGATACCGTAGTGCGGCTCGGCATCGGCATATTTCAGCACCAGCGACTGCGGGTTGGGGCCGGGGTGCATCTCAGGCGCGTGCGCCCATTGGTGGAGCGAGAAGGATACAGCGCCACCCTGGATTTCGGGGAGCACCGCGAACCCGTCTAACTCCACAGGGGCGCCGCCCTGCGCGGTGAGGCGCAGCCGGTGCTCGCCCGTCTCTAGCATTCCAAGCGGCAGCAGCGTTGTGGAGAAACCGTCGCCGCCACGAAGTGTCAGTGACTGATTGGTAATTCCTTCGGCATGGAAGCTGGCAGTGGCGTTTTGCTCTATGCGGTAGCGCAGCAGCAGCGCTGCGCCGGGCACGGCCTGCGCCAGCCGGATCGTGTACTCCACCATGTCGCCGGCGTCACCGCCAAAGCCCTGCCCGATCCCGCTGCCATTGACAAAGCCGTGCGCGCGGATCTCGCCGCGCAGCATGGCATCGTAGACCAGCGTATCCTGGGGGCGCGGATTGGCAAAGCGGAGATCGTCGTAATCCAGCGCCTCGATCCACACCGCGCCTTCCGGCAGGTGCACGCGGGCGGGCTGCACCGGTTCATCCGAGTAGGGCCTCACGGGCGGAAAGTTCATCAGCGCCATGAAGTGCAGCATCAGGTTTTGGGGCATGGCGGTGTTGTTGACGAAGGCGCAGCGCACCAGTTGGGCCGTTTCAGAGAGGGCCGAAAAGGACACATCCGCGTAGACCTGATCCTTCCACTCCAACTCGTAGCGGAAGCTGTAGAAGCTTAGATCGGCGGCGGCCTCCCATGCGTAATGTCCCGATTCCCATTTCTCGTTGGGAACCATCACCGAGCGGCGGTAGTGGCCTGGCAGCACCGCAAGATCAAACCGTAGGCCCCGGCGGATATCGGGGATGTGCGAGGTGCCAGTGTACTTCTTGGTGTACGGCCCCCAATCGGGCAGGCGCAGATCGTGGTTCTTTTGCGGGGTAGACATGGAGAGTTCCTTTCAGCCGAGTTTAGAAAGGGCGCTCCATTCATTATAATCCGCCAGCCGCTGTTCTATTTTAATTTTTTCGAGGGTCGATTGGGAAGCATCGCTTCCCAATCGACCCTCGAAAATCGTGTGTCCCTCAGGTCAGTCTATAAGCCGCATTCTGTGCACCAAACTGGCGCGATGATCATCTCTCTCGGCGAACCGTTACCGGTACGCTCTTGCAGCCTACCCGAAGCTCAAGGGAGACGAGCCGCCTCCCGGTTAGAACACCGAAGTGCCCTAGCCTTAACCTCTGCTTGGCCTTGCTCCAGATGGGGGTTGCCTGGCCGCGGCATTACTGCCGTCGCCGGTGGTCTCTTACACCACCGTTTCACCCTTCCCAGGACGGCTTGCGCCATCCTTCGGCGGTATGTTTCTGTGGCCCGATCCGGCAGATTGCTCCACCCCGGGGGTTACCCGGCATCTCGCTCTAAGGAGTGCGGACTTTCCTCGACCCGACCTGCGCCGGGACGCGATCATCCGACCAGCCTGAGGGCCTATATCATACACTTAAGGGAAGGTGATGTCAATTTTTCCTGGAAAAATCCCGTGGTTGGCGGTGCTGCTGGCGTTGTTTGGGTTTATACTTAACCCTCAGCACCATATCCAGAAAATCTTTATGCGATGCTATCGCAACGCATAAAAATAATCCCCTTTTTATCGTGAGGAACCGTATGCGAAAACCATTTGTGGCTGGAAATTGGAAGATGAACAAGACGGGTGAAGAGGCACGCGCGCTGGTAGCCGAGATGCTGCCCATGCTGCAAGAGGCCTCCAACATGGATCGGGCCATCTGTCCGCCGTTCCCCTATCTGATGCCCCTCTCGGCGATGCTAGTAGGCACTGGCGTTGGCTTGGGCGCGCAGAACATGTACTGGGAAGAGTCGGGCGCCTATACCGGTGAAGTTGCGCCGTCAATGGTCGCCGAATTCTGCCAGTACGTGATCCTGGGTCACTCTGAGCGCCGCACGTACTTTGGCGAGACGGATGAGACCGTGAACCGCAAGGTGAAGGCTGCCTTTGCCCACGGCCTGACCCCCATCGTCTGCGTAGGGGAAACGCTGGAAGAGAACGAAGCAGGGCGCACCACCGAAGTGGTGGAACGCCAGGTCCGCGAGGGATTGAAGGGTCTTGATCTAGCCCAGGCGGCGAAGCTGGTCATCGCATACGAGCCCGTTTGGGCCATTGGCACCGGCCGTGCGGCAACTTCTGAGGTTGCTAACTCCGTGCATGCAGATGTGATCCGCCCTGTTCTGCGCGCTATCTTCAACGACGAAATTGCCCAGACCGTTCGCATCCAGTATGGCGGCTCGGTGAACGCTAAGAACGCGGCGGAACTGTTTGCCATGCCCGATATTGACGGCGCGCTGGTTGGCGGTGCAAGCCTCAAGACGGCTGACTTTGGCGCAATCATTAAGGCCGCCTCCGACCGCGCCGCGAAATAGCAGGCGTTTTAATAGCGCGACGCTTTAACATCGCAAGGAGAATGCAATGGTAAAAGCTGGTTTGATTGTAGGTGTGGGAATGCTGGTCGGCGCGCTGGCACTCAGCTTGATCTCGCCGTTGTGCACCATCTGCGGCGCTATTTTCGCGGGCCTGCTGGCAGGTTTTCTGGCAAACGTGTTTGAAAAACCCATGACCGCGCAGGGCGTTGTTCAGCGCGGCGCAATTGCCGGGGCAATTGCCGGGGCAGTCGCAATCGTGGGGCAGTTCATTGGCGCATTTATCAATGCCTCGAGCGTTGATATTGCCACCATCGAGGAACTGCTGGGCCAGTCAACCGGGCTAACACAGGAATCGCTGTGGATCTTCCAACTCGGCGGAGCGCTTTGCATCGGCCTGCTGAACATTGGCCTGATGGCAGGCCTGGGCGCCGCCGGAGCGCTGCTGTGGAAGCAGTCGAAGGGCAGTAACCTGCCGCCTTCTGACCTGCCGCCCGCGCCGCCGGTCTACACACAGCAATAATATCCACACAAAGAACGTGGATCTGTTTTTACCGTACCTGGATGGATTGGGGTGGCTTCTGCTCATGCTGGGGCCACTCCTGTTCGTTCAGCGCTGGCTGCACCGCGAAGTGCAGTTGATCTTCTTCCTGATCACACGCTCGGCGGCGATGGCGATGGGTCTGTTTGCACTGCTGTTCTTCCCCGGCGTGATGCTGCACGAGCTAAGCCACTTTGTTATGGCGCGCCTGCTGGGCGTGCGGACGGGCGGTTTTTCGCTGCTGCCCGCCCTAATGTCGGATGGCAAGCTGCGCCTGGGCTACGTTGAAGTGGAAACCTCTGATGCCGATATTTTGCGCAACGCGCTGATCGGGGCTGCGCCTTTAATTACCGGCGGGGCGGCGGTGGCCTACCTGGGTGTCAGCCGGTTGGGGCTGGTTCCGCTGGCGGTCTTTATCGGGCAGGGGGATTGGGGCGGGTTCTGGCAGGGGTTCTGGGCGCTGCCGGAGCAGGCGGATTTCTGGCTGTGGTTTTATCTGGCGTTTGCCATCAGTAGCACCATGATGCCCTCTGCCTCTGACCGCCGGGCATGGCTGCCGATTGCACTGGTGCTGGTTGTTCTGGCAGCGCTGGCGCTAGTGGCAGGGGCCGGCCCGTGGATGCTGGAAAACCTGGCGCCGTGGCTCAACCGGGCGCTGCGAGCGATTGCAACCGTGTTTGGCGTCAGTCTGGCGCTGCAAATTGCCATCCTGCTGCCGCTGCGCGTGCTGCGAGAGATGATTCTGACGCTCACCGGGCAGCGGATCGCGCGCGGGGTCTGATCTCACCCGGCTGTGGTAGAATACCAATATCACCAAAAAAAGCCGAATCAGTCGTATCGGTCATTTTTTTCTGAACCAGCACGGTGTATTTCTGCCTGGTTGGGAGCAGAGAAAGAGGTTTTTCATGCTGCTGGATCAATGGGGCCGTCAGGTCACCTATCTGCGGGTATCGGTGACGGATCGCTGTAACCTGCGCTGTGTGTACTGCATGCCGCCGGAAGGCGTGGAGCGCAAAACGCACGACGAGATCATGCGTTTCGAAGAGATCATGCAGGTGGTTCAGGTGGCGGCGGAACACGGTGTTCGCAAGGTGCGTTTGACGGGTGGGGAGCCCCTGGTGCGCGCCGGCCTGCCGCATCTGATCGAAATGATCGCGAAGACCCCTGGCATTGAAGATATCAGCCTGACGACCAATGGACTATTGCTGGAACGCATGGCAGTGGCGCTAAAAAAGGCCGGGCTCACACGTATCAATGTTAGCCTGGATACGCTTCAGCCGGAGAAGTTTGCCCGCATCACGCGCGGTGGCTCGCTAGAGACGGTGCTGCGCGGCCTGGAACTGGCCGAGCGCCTGGGAATGACGCCGGTAAAGATCAACGCGGTAGCCATGCGTGGTATCAACGACGATGAGATTGTTGATATGGCGCGCTTGAGCATCACGCGCGGCTGGCATGTGCGCTTCATTGAGCTGATGCCGGTCAGCAACCAGCAGCCGTGGGGGCCAGGCTTCCCCAGCCCAATGGATGCCTACCTTTCTATCTCCGAGATCAAGAAGCTGCTGGAACCGCTGGGCTTAGCCCTGGTAGAAGGGCATTCACACGACGGGCCGGCCAGCGAATACCGGCTGGAAGGGGCCGGGGAAGGGCGCGTTGGCTTTATCTCGCCGCTCAGCGAACACTTCTGCCAGACGTGCAACCGGCTGCGCCTCACCGCGGACGGTGTCTTCCGCCCGTGCCTGCTGCACGATATCGAAGTGCCATTTTTGCAGGCCCTGCGTGAAGGCCAGCCGATCCTTCCGCTGCTGCAACAGGCGGTGCAGAGCAAGCCCTCGGGCCACGAGATATCGCTCAACCACCTGCCATCCAATCGCTGCATGCTTCAAATTGGAGGGTAGTTTATTCAACACAACCGGCTGACCATGGTCAGCCGGTTGTGTTGAATAAACCGTTTAGCCCGTTCCGAACTGCCGGTCGCCGGCGTCGCCCAGGCCGGGAACAATGTAACCCTTCTCGTTCAAGTGATCGTCGACACAGGCCAGGTGAATCGGGATATCGGGGTGGTGGGCCTGCATGTTCGCAATCCCCTCCGGCGCGGCGATCAACCCCAGGAATTTTATCTTCTTTACACCCCACTTCTTCAGCACGTCCGCGGTAGCGGTCGCTGATCCGCCGGTTGCCAGCATGGGGTCCAGGATCAGGCAGACGGATACCGTTGGCTCGAGGGGCAGCTTGTTGTAATACTCAACAGGCCGGAGTGTCTGCTCATCGCGGTACAGGCCAATGTGCCACACTTCGGAGGACGGCATCAGCTCCCAAATCCCCTCCACCATGCCCAACCCAGAGCGTAAAATCGGCACCAGACCGATCTTTTCCACCAGCTCGTCGCACTGGGTCATCGTCAGTGGGGTCTGTACCTCGATCTGCTTGGTCGCAAGATCGCTCGTTGCCTCATAAGCAATCAGCGCGGTGATTTCCTTCACCAGCTGGCGGAACTTCTTTGGCTCAGTGTTCACATCGCGCAGGATACTTAGCTTATGGCGCACCAGGGGATGCTCAGATACATATACGTTCGACATACCAATCTCCCTTAGGGGTTTCCAGAAATTATATCTTAAGGATGGTTCTGTTTCGAAAACTCGTGACAGGAAACTCCTGTCACGAGCGAGTTCATTTAACGGTAGGGAACGTTTTTCAAACGATAAAAGCGATTCAAGAGGACCATGTGTATACCTGATTGCGCCCGCTGCGCTTTGCTTTATACATCGCTTGATCTGCGCGGTCCAGCAGTTGGTCTATTGTAATGTCTTCGCCAATGCGCAGATCTGCAAGCCCGATGCTGATGGTAAACTGCATCGCCCCTCGCGCGGTTTCAATTCGCATAGCTTCTACCCGCTTGCGCAGGCGCTCGAGCGCCGGCTGCGCCTGATCGAGCGTGGTTTCCGGCATTAAGATCACAATCTCTTCGCCGCCATAGCGCCCGATGGCATCCACTTTCCGCAGGCTAGCCTGGCACGCACGCGCCACCTCGCGCAGAACGATATCCCCGGCCATGTGCCCGTACGTATCGTTAACCTTTTTGAAATGGTCTATGTCGATCATCGCCAGTGCGAGTGGGTGTAAATAGCGCCGCGAGCGGATGAGTTCCATTTCGGCCAATTCAAAAAAATGCCGCCGGTTCGATAGTCCGGTTAGCGAGTCGGTAATGGCAAGCTTTCGCACCTCATCAAACAGGCGGACACGTTCGATGGCCCCACCAAACTGATCGCCCATCGCGGAGAGCAGCCGCACCTCGGCCTCTTTGTACAGCCGGTCTTCTGCGATCACCAGGTTGAGGATGCCCACCGGTTTGCCACCCGAGCGAATGGGGATGCTGACGTGGTGTTTCTCGTTCCGGGGGAAGTCGGGCGTACGCTTCAACCGTTCACAGTTATAGACCTGTACCGGCTCGTTTAACTTTCCTTGCAGCGTTGTGAGCATGCAGGCGCATAGCTCCCATGCCTGATCGCGCTCTTGCACTAACTCCATGGTTGGGGGAAGGTTATATCCGGCAGATAGTACCGACTTTTGATCGGGCGTAAGGGTGAGAATCCAACCGGCAGATGCGCCTACAGTTTGGGCAACCATTGCCAGCCCAGCCTCGAGCGCTTTTTCGGGCGGCAGGGTCTGGTTGAGGATCTCCGCCAGGTTCTTCAGTGTATTGATCTCACGCGCGTACGCTTCTGCGAGACGTCCGTTGGAAGATGCTGCACCTTGTCTGCGGCGCAGCAAGCGGGCAAAAAACCAGCCAGACAACAGTATTGTGCCAATTGAGGCGAGGAGGCGGAGGAGGGTGGTTTGTTGTTTGTTCACGTTGGAGGGGATTCTATCGCAACTTTTTGACCGGGGCTCTTTGGGAATTGCCGTGGTTTTTTGGGTAATTTAAGCAGCAAAATTAACCAAA
>JAEYTI010000230.1 GCA_023434145.1 Chloroflexota bacterium
TCGTTGAGGCCTGAGGAAGCCGCGATGGTGATGTGCTGGCTGCGCCCGGTGGCCTTATCGGCGGCGGTGACTTTCAGGATGCCGTTCGCGTCGATGTCGAAGGTCACTTCGATCTGCGGCAGGCCGCGCGGAGCGGGCGGAATGCCATCGAGGATGAACTTGCCCAGCGACTTGTTGTCGGCAGCCATGGGGCGCTCGCCTTGCACCACGTGGATTTCCACCTGGGTCTGGCTGTCGGAGGCAGTGGAGAAGACCTGGCTCTTGCGGGTGGGGATGGTGGTATTGCGTTCGATGAGCTTGGTCGCCACGCCGCCCAGGGTTTCCACCGAGAGCGAGAGCGGGGTCACGTCGAGCAGGAGGATGTCCTTCACCTCACCGCCCAGCACGCCCGCCTGAATGGCTGCGCCAACCGCCACCACTTCATCAGGGTTCACACCTTTGTGCGGGTCCTTACCGAACAGGCGTCGGACGGCTTCCTGCACCGCGGGCATGCGGGTCATGCCTCCCACCAAAACCACTTCGTTCACGTCGGATGGTTGCAATCCGGCGTCTTTCAGCGCGCGGCGCACCGGCTCGAGCGAGCGTTCCACCAGGTCGGCGGTGAGCTGTTCGAGCTTGGCGCGGGTCATCGTCATGACCAGATGCTTGGGTCCGGTGGCGTCGGCGGTGATATAGGGCAGGTTGAGTTCGGTCTGCATCATCGAGGAAAGCTCGATCTTGGCCTTCTCGGCGGCTTCGCGCAGGCGCTGGAGGGCCTGGCGGTCATTGTGCAGATCGATGCCGGTCTGCTTCTTGAACTCGGCGATCAGATAATCCATCACACGGATGTCGAAGTCATCGCCGCCAAGGAAGGTATCGCCCGAGGTGGAGCGCACCTGGAAGACGCCATCGCCTACGTCGAGGATCGAGATATCAAAGGTGCCGCCGCCCAGATCGTACACGGCGATCACTTCGTTCTTCTTCTTGTCCAGTCCATAGGCCAGGGAAGAGGCTGTCGGCTCGTTAATGATGCGCAGCACTTCCAAACCGGCGATCTTGCCAGCATCTTTGGTGGCGTTGCGCTGGGCGTCGTTGAAGTACGCCGGAACGGTGATGACTGCCTGCGTAACCGGCTCGCCCAGGTAGGCTTCAGCATCCGCGCGCAGCTTGGAAAGGATCATCGCCGAAACTTCCGGCGGGGAATATTCGCGACCGTCCAGGGTCACGCGCACGTCGCCGTTGGGAGCGCCGGAGATCACGTAGGGCACACGCTCTTTGGTGCGCTGTACTTCCGCGTCATCCTGGCGGCGGCCCATAAAGCGCTTGATCGAGAAAATTGTGTTCTCGGGGTTGATAATTGCCTGGTTGCGAGCCGGGCGTCCAACGATCCGTTCGTGGTTTTTATTGACCGCTACAACGGAGGGCACAAGCCGCTCGCCTTCGGCGGAGGGAATAACAACCGGTTCGCCACCGATCATCACCGCCGCAACAGAGTTGGTCGTGCCAAGATCGATACCGATGATTTTTGCCATTTTTGCTGTTCTCCTGAGGGGTTCGCACTCGACGCAGTAAACCTGCTAGCGCGCTACTCGTACCATAGCAGGGCGCAGCACCCGGTCGCCGAGTGTGTATCCCTGTTGAACGACTTCAATGATCTGCCCGCTTTCGTGATCGGGGCTCTCTTCGTGGCTGATGGCCTCATGACGGTTGGGGTCGAACTCCTCCGTTTCGGCGGGAATACGCTTGACGCCTTCCGACTCGAGAATGTTCTGCAGCTTGCGCATGATCAGCTCAATACCTTCTGCCCAGGCTGCCACTGGGCCCTCGGTGGGGCGAGCTTTCAGCGCGCGCTCCAGATCATCCACCACGGTGATGTACTTTTTGACCACCTCGCCCGTAATGTTCTGCGAGAGCATTTGCTGATCGCGCTCGATACGGCGCTTATAGTTGGCAAAGTCGGCTCGCTCGCGCTGCCAGCCCTCAAAGCTGGTCTTGATTTGCTGCTGTGCCTGTTCCAATTCTTGTGCCAACTGATCGTATTCGGCCTGCGAAATCGTAGGAGCTTTGGCTGCCTGGCCGTCTTCCTCTACGATCTCACCTTCGATGGCCTCATCCATGCGTTTCTCGACTGGTTCGTTCGTTCGATTATTGTTTTCCTGGGTCATAAGTCCTTTCCTTGTCAGGGATTGAAATAAAGCGCGCAGTTTCATATTCTGGCGCCTGAAAATTGCTTATTCATTGGCCTCCGCGGCTTCATCCGCTTCGGAGTCCCGGTCATCCGTATCTTCCACCAGCGTTTCGGTCACCAGATCGCTGAGCAGGCCGGAGAGGAAGCGCATGGTGGAAATTGTGCGCCCGTAAGGCAATCGCATTGGGCCGAGCACGCCTAACGTACCAGTAGCCAGGCCGGGCGCACCGTAGCGGGTAAGGATCACTGCGGACTGGCGTAGCTCATCCCACGTGCCTTCACCGCCGATCAGCACCTGAACGCTGTTTGCGGGTGATTTAAGATCCATCACCTGCGTATTGCGGTTGAGGACGGTGCGCCCCAGGAGATCTTGCAGCATGGAGCGCTCTTCCAAAAGGCGAAGGGCACGGCGGGCATCATCCGAACCGGAAAATTCGGGTTCTGCCAGCACGTTGGTCAGCCCGTCCAGATACACGTCGCCAACCATCGATCCACTGGCCTGATCGATATCCTGGATGACAAATTGGATGATATCCTGATCTAGTCCAGAAAAAGTGCTGCGCAGGGAGCGCGCGTCGCTGATTGTCTTATCTTGCAGCGCCTGGGTGAGCCGCGCGGCGGTGGCCGAAAGCTGATCCTGCGAGACGGGCTCGGGGAGGGTAAGCACCCGCTGGCGAACCTCGCCGCCAAACAGCACCAGCACCATCAACACCTGTCGCCCGCGTGTAGCGATCAGTTCCATGTGCTTGAAGCGCAGCGTCTCGGGGTGGGGGGCGGTGACGAGCGAAGCTGCGCGTGATTGGTGCGCCAGCACCGATGCCGCCAGGCGCATCCACTGCTCCACGTCGTGACGCATCTGGTAGAACTGATGCGAGATGGTGTGCCGCATCGTCTCAGGCAGCACCGTCTCTTGCAGCAGGCGGCCGACAAAGTAGCGGTAGCCTTCATCGGTGGGAACACGCCCGGCGGAAGTGTGCGGCTGGCGTAGATAGCCCATCTCGGTGAGTGCCGCCAGCTCGTTGCGCACAGTCGCCGCGCTCATGTCCAGGTGGTATTGATCGACCAGGTTGCGCGAACCAACCGGCGCAGCGGCGCGCGCATATTCATGCACCACCAGTGCCAGGATCAGTTTTTGCCGTTCGGTCAATTCAACCACGTTTGTGTCCCTCGCTGCTCACTTTTTAGCACTCTCGGGCCGAGAGTGCTAAAATACTGTGTTAAATAATAACATGCCGGAAAATACGCGTCAAGCAGGGGGTGAAAATGTTTATATTTCTCTGATATTTGAAGGGTCTCTGGTTTTGCCGTGGTTGTAGGGCAACTTTTCTTAGCAAAGTTTCCCTAAAACCACGG
>JAEYTI010000269.1 GCA_023434145.1 Chloroflexota bacterium
GGGGAACGAAGTTCCCCTGTCCCAACGCACCAACAAACTGAAA
Source organism: Chloroflexota bacterium (assembly GCA_023434145.1). Taxonomy (GTDB): domain Bacteria; phylum Chloroflexota; class Anaerolineae; order Anaerolineales; family Anaerolineaceae; genus DSYU01. The sequence continues at coordinate 44 of JAEYTI010000269.1, forward strand.
CACTCCCGTCCAGCCAGGGTCTCTGGGTTTTGCCGTGGTTGTAGGGGAATGTTGAGAAGCAACTTTCCCCTACAACCACGGCACTTCCCAAAGAGCCTCCAGCCATTGTTGAGATGCACGGTAAATAATCGGTTATAATAACTCCATATTCGATCATTGTTGATCTGGTTGGCGCGGTCCGACCGGCAACGCCAGGAAGTATCTAGAGGATCCAGGTTTTCATGACAAAGCAGAGAATCCTGTTGGTGGATGACCACGAAGTTGTGCGTTTGGGCCTGCGCTCGCTGCTAGAGCACCACGCGCAGTTTGAAGTGGTGGGTGAGGCTTCTAACGCCAAGGAAGCGCTGGAGCAGGTGGGGCGACTGCACCCTGATATTGTGCTAATGGATATTCGCCTGCCGGGCACCTCGGGTATCGAAGCCTGTGAGGAAGTTGTCCGGCAGTACCCCGATACAAGGGTGGTGATGCTCACTTCGTACGCGGAGGACGAAATGCTGTTCTCAGCGATCCGCGCGGGCGCTTCGGGCTACATCCTCAAGCAAATCGGCGGCGAAGACCTGGTGCGCGCGCTCGAATCGGTGGGCCGCGGCGAAGCCCTGCTCGACCCGGCGGTGACCCAGCGCGTCTTCCAGGAAGTGCGCCGCGCGGTGAAAGAGGAAGAAGCTTCGGCTTTTGCTAACCTCAGCCAGCAAGAACGCCATGTGCTGCTGCTGGTTTCGGAGGGCAAGACCAACCGCGAGATCGCCAAGGCGTTGTTCCTGGGCGAGGGTACGGTGCGCAACTACGTGTCCAGCATCCTCTCGAAGCTGGGCGTTAGCAACCGCGCCGAAGCGGCAGCATACGCGGTGGAGCATAACCTGAAAGAATATTTGTAGGATTTTGGTGTGCAAAAGCAGCGTGCCCGGCGATGAACCGGGCACGCTTTTTATATGCGTGCCTGCCGATTGAAACCGGCATTCATTACATTCCCCTCATACCCCCTCAATCTCGTAATAGATCATCCCACTGGGCGGCAGGACGTGCCGCAGGGTAAGCTCGCCTGCGCAATCGATGACCTCGTCCTGGCATAGTTCCGGTTCTGCAGCCGCTTGTAATGCCTGCAACTGGGCCGTGGTAGGATACTGCGGCGATTCCATCGCCTGCCAGGCGCGGAGGACGGAGCCATGTTTGCGGTCGACTCGCCAGGCACGCACGCGCACCCGCCCATCTAGCGGCGAAAGACGCAAGGTTTCCTCTTTCTCCTCTTCGTGCAGCTTGTAATCTCCACCGTTGAAGTTCTCCTCCGCCACCTCGCAGAAATTCCAGCTCAGCACGCGCAGGTTGCCTGCCGCCGAACGTGTAACAAAGCCGGAATCGTTTGAATCGAGCAGCTCGTCATGCATCCGCGCCATGAAGCGGAAGGCGTGGTAGACCGGCTTTTTGATTCCGTGCATGTTCACCAGCCCATATTTGCCGCTGAACGGCGTTTCGCCTGGACCAGATTCCTCGAAGATATCCGAGATGGCCCACAGCATGTAGCGATCTGCCAGCCCGGCAACGTCGCGGATGGTCTGACAGACGAACGCAGCGGTGAATTCGCTGTCTTTGCCAAAGCGGTCCTCGTGGGCAGGAGAAACGTTCCACTCGGTATAGTGCACTTCGATGTCGGGGAATTTCGAGGCCTGTACGGTCTCGCGCGTCTTCCGCACGTCGGACTGCATGGCCTTTTGCCCGCGCCACTGCACCCGCCAATCGGCGGTGCCGAGCACCAGGGCGGCATCGGCGCAGTAATGGTGCGTGGAGAGGAAGTCGATCGGCACATTCTCGGCAGCGCAGAAATCGAGCGTGTCTTGCACCCACTTGTTGGCCGAGGTGGCAGGCCCGCCCACCTTGAGCCGCGGATCAACGGCCTTGATGGTGCGCGCAGTGGCAGCGTACAATTTGAAATAATCCGCCTGCTCGGCGGTGAAGAACCAGGGCTTCAGATCGGGCTCGTTCCACACTTCAAAATACCAGGTCAGTACCTCACTAATGCCATAGCGGTCGATCAGGTGTTCCACAAAGGCGTGGATCAGCGCGCTCCAGGCGTCCATATCCTTCGGCATGGTTATGTTAGCCTGGTATTGGAAAACCGTCTCCTTGCCACTTGCCATCCCGGTGGGCATGAAGCCCAGCTCGATGTAGGGTTTCAGGCCGATGGAGAGCCAAAAGTCGTAAATTTTGTCCAGGTTTTGGAAGTTGTAGCTCGGCTTGCCCTGGCTAGGCCCCCAGGGCACGTGATAGATGCCGACCAGGTCGTGAAAGATCCCGTGGCAGCGTACCGAGCGAAAACCGATCTCCTGCTGCACCATACGGACATGGTCGCGCCAGTCTTCGCGCAGGGTCAGATAGGCATGGCATGATCCGATGCCTTCGAGAAAGTAACGGTTGTAGGGCTTTCCGCGCTCATTGAGCGAAATATTTTGCTGGATTTGGGTCTGCTTCACGACATCCTCCAGGGTGGAAATTGCGTACAATTCATTGTACCGCAAGCCAATTGGGTTTATGGGAACACTTGTGCTAGAATAAAGTAGCGCACCATATGGTTTCAGGCGTTTTGGTTTGTTGGCGTGCACCCAACAAACCAAACCGCCTGAAACCCCGAAAAGAGCCTCACGAAATTGCGAAAGGAATATCCATATGCGCCTTCGCCGCTATCGAGAAAAATCCAGTCTTCCCCCTTTTGCGCTGCCCCGCGGGCCGCGCGCTATCGGATTGCTGTTGATGGTGGCGGGTGTAGGCGGCTTCTTCCTGAGCCGCCTGCTGTTTGGGGAGCAGGTGCTGTGGATGATTGCCAGCACGCTGGTGACCTTTGGCGGGCTGGCGATTATTGTACGAGCACGCCGGAGCCAACCGGCGGATGACGCGGGATCTTCTGAAGAGCCGGGGTACGAATCGCCAGTAACGCGCGCTCGTCCAACTCGCCAGGCGTCCAAGCAGCGCCCGTCGTATGCCTCCGCCGGCTCCTTGCCGCCGCTGGCAGGCCGGGTGACGCGCATCTTCCGCCAGCAAGGCGCGCAGGTGATGGTCGAGACTTTGCGTGAGGATCGCTGCATTTTGCGAGTATCCTCTCCAGTGGGCGAAGTGTTTACAGCGATGATTCTGGAGGACCCGGATGACGTGGACGCTGCCGATGTGCGGGCGCTCTACGCGCTGGTGCAATCGCAGGGAAGCAGCGGCGGCTATCTGATCTCCGGCGGGGCATTTACTGACCGGGCTGCGGCCTGGGCGCAGGGCAAGCCGCTGCGTCTGATCTCGGAAGGCGAGATTGGCGACTTGAATATTTAACGCAACGTGCGTTATTTAAGAATCAGCCCAATAGTCAGTGTGTGGGGCGCGACCAATTCGCGCCCCACACACTGACTATTGGGCTGAAAGTACGTTAAAAGAGGCTGGGCTGCTCCGCGTCTGGCGCGATCAGGCCATTTCCGCGCAGCCAATCGGCGGGCGGACCTTCCCAACCATAGCGTTTAAAGTCGACCCGGTCGCGCGAGTCGAATTCCACGCCCTCGGCTTCTAGCAGGGTGCGCTGCGTGTTGCTGCCATCGCGCAGGCTGATTTTCCCCTGCGCGTTGATCACCCGCTGCCAGGGCACGTCTTTGGGGCAGGCTGCCATGGCATTCCCCACCCAGCGCGCCCTGAACGCGGCGTAATCTTCTGGCGGCACACCGGGCGGAGCGGGTATATATCCTGCGACCTGCCCGTAGGCGATCACCTTGCCGGGCGGTACCAGCCGCACAATCTTCCAAACGGATGGAAAAAACGCTTCACGCTGATCGGGGGAAAGATCCATTTGCGCCATATTCTGCCTCCTATCTCGCTGATCTCTATTATAAGGAAAAAGGTGACTGCCAGTCGCAGCGGCTTTTTGTATGAAACGCGAACTTCGCCCGCCTGAAAAAATCTTTTTTTGAGTTTGAAAACGCGGAGCGTTTTCAAACTCAAAAAACCATATCTTCAGCTTTGCGAATTTGTTTGGACAGTACCATGCCAGGGTGGATTTGATACAATTGTCAAACGTTTCCCTCAATCTTATTTCTAGACATTTTCCACCGGAGAATCCTGATGTCATTGTGGTTATTTATCCTCTACACGGCAGCGTACCTGTTTATCATCGTGTGGGCTGTGCGCCGCGCGATCCAGACTCGGACGGCTGGTTCGGCCTTTCTCGCCCTGGTGACCTTTGGCTTGCTGTACGATAACCTGATCCTCTCTCTCGGCAACCTGGTCGGCGAAGGCGAGCTGCTTCACGCGCTTAGCGTGCCGCGCTTTGTGCTGCACCAGCTTGCTCTGCCTTGGGTGATGGTTTCCGCGTTTGAAATTGTGCGCAGCGCCGGCCATCCGTGGGCGCAGAAGCGGTCTTCTCAAACCGGCGTGTGGTTAGGCGCGCTGGTCGTGATGGCGCTTGGCATCCTCACGCGGCTCGTCAATTTACACCTGGAACCGGAGTTTGTAGACGGCGTGCTGCGCTACGCGGCGGTAGGCACGAAAGGCCCGCCCATCGTCAGTATCGTCGGTGTGGGCTTTACCGGCGTAATGGGCTACCTGCTGTGGCGCAAGACCGGCTGGGTTTGGTTGTGGCCGGTTGTCTTGCTGGTGTTTGTGGCAGAGGGAATCCCGGTCGATGCGATCCGGAGAGTGCTTGGTTCCGGCGTGGAAGTGCTCTATATGATCGTCCTGCTGGCAGCACATCAGAAATTTGTCCCTGGCGAGGAGCGAGGCATAGAAGCGTTGGGCAGAAGCGTCCGGTAATCTACAAGTTTTGTCAACAATTTGTTCGCGAAATGTCATCCGGCGGTCAAGCGGCACCGCCGGATTTCTTCTATCCTATCAATAGGTAAAACGTACCGGAGCAGCGCAGCCTTAATCTATCACCGGCCTGGTTTCCGTATCCATATGTAAGGGGAAGGAGCAATTGCGATGAACACACCGTTACTCGTAATCTTGGGAATTTTGCTCGTGGTGTTGATGGCGGTGACAGCCGGGGCAGCGGATATCAATGAACAGGCCAGCGCGCAGATTGCCCGGATAGAGCAGGACTTGAGGGCTGCCCAGGAACTGCGCGACGCTGCCGTTCGTGAGGTTGCCAGCCTGAAGTCGGCAGTGGTCGAACGGGATGCGCAGATCGCGCAGTTGCAGGACAGGTACAACGCGCTGGACGCGCACGTGCGCGAGCTGAACGCCATCATCGTTGGCTTGCAGGATGATTTAGCAGTCGCTCAGGTGCAGCAGTCGCCGCAGATCCCCGTCACAGGTGAAGGGGCTTCGCCCCAGATGACCGGCCCGCTGTGCCTGGTTACCCGCGCGGCGGTGATGCAAGGCAGCGGATCGCTGCTGGCAGTGCTGACCGGCGTTGTGGCACTGGGTGGCGGCGGGCTGGCAGCCTATCGCGCCGGTGATCGCAAGGTAACCGTACGGATGACGCGCAGCCAGCTTCAGGATTACATTCGCTACCAGCGAGAAGCGGGAAACCGGGTAAAATAGCTGAATGAGCGCGGAACTTCACATTCAGATCAAGCCCGGGGTATTTGGCGAGCCAGACGACATTGTAGGCGACTTTCCCTACGAAGAAGGCCAGTCGATCGTTTCGTTCGCCGCAGGGGTAATCATCATCGATCTCGCCAGTGCAGACGATACCAACTACGTGCAGGATTGGTTTCTCAACAGCAATGAAGAGGTGGCCTCGTACTACATCGTAGCGGATTGAATAACGGCAACAAAAAATTAGCCGATGAAATCGGCTAATTTTTTGTTAAACACACTATCCCTGCTTCTTTTCAGCGATGGCCTGTTCCAGGTGACCCATCATCTGATCGCGATGATGGATTGCAATTGGAAGATGCTCGGTGCAGATGTACAATTGCTGGCCCTTATAGCTAATATTGACGAGGGGCACTTGTTGATCGGATGTGCCGCAGTACAGGCATTTTGGTTCGTGATGCATGAATAAGACTCCTTAGGTTGATTTTTTGAATGATGCTGCTTTGTTGTTTGTTTGCGCTGTCGAACACCGCAAACAAACAACAAAGCAGCTTTTTCTACTTTTTCGCGCTCCGGTTGAGCACGGGAGGGGAACGGCGTCCGTCGAGCAGGTGCAGCACGGCCAGCACCGGGTGGTGCAGCAGCATCCGCGGGCCAGAATAGCGCATCATCTGCCGCACGCGCTCGCGCATCACCGGCTTATAGCAGTGGACCGTGCACTTGGCGCAGGTGGATTTCCGCTCCTGGAAGGGGCATTTGTGCAGCCGATCTAATGCGTAGTTCATCAGTTCCTGGCAATCGGGACAAAGCGCGCCGCGCGGGCTGTTATGCACCCGGCGACAGAACAGATGCGTCATCTTTACGATTGTCTCGTGCTCGCGTGCAATGCGAGGATGCATAGTCTCCATCCGGTTTTCCCTCCGGAGCTTAGTTTACCGCATTTCTTGTACCGCTTCTTTGTCGCAGCGCAAGGAGTCTCGTGTTTTCGTTGATTGAGGGGTGACGATGTTTCCTTTCCGTCACCCCTCAATCAACGAAAACACACCTTCTATCACCACCCGACCTCGCCGCAGCGTGAATTGGGTTACAATACGCAGTGCAGATATTACTCCACTTTTATCATTCTATAGAGAAACAATCGGATAGGAGGAAGAGATGGCGATTAAAGTTGCCATGATTGGCGCCGGGTCGATCGGATTTACGCGCCGGTTGATGCGCGATATTCTGGCCGTGCCCGAGTTGGCAGACACCGAGTTTGCCTTTACCGATATATCCGAGCGCAACTTGGATATGGTTACCCAGCTTTGCCAGCGCGATGTTGCCGCGATCAACACAGGCGCAAAGATCACCGCCACGCTCGACCGCCGATCCGCGGTGGAGGGCAGCGACTATGTGGTCTCGATGATCCGACAGGGCGGGCTGGAGGCCTTTCAGCTTGATGTAGACATTCCACTGAAGTACGGCGTCGATCAGTGCGTGGGCGATACGATCTGCGCGGGCGGCATCATGTATGCCCAGCGCACCATCCCCGCGCTGCTGGATTTCTGCAAAGATATCCGCGAGGTGGCAAAACCGGGCGCGCTGTTCCTCAACTACTCGAACCCGATGGCGATGAACACCTGGGCATGCATTAAGTACGGCGGCGTGCAGACGGTGGGCCTGTGCCACGGCGTGCAAGGCGCGCACTGGCAGATCACCCGCTGTATTGAAATGTGGGCCAAGCAGCAGGGTATGATCGCCGAGGAAACCACGTTACACCGTGACGAGGTGAACGTCATTGCCGCCGGGCTCAACCACCAGACGTGGTTCATCAAGGTGGAGTGGCGCGGGATCGACTTTGTGCCCATGCTGCTGGAACTGTTCGAACAGCATCCTACCTACCGCGAGACCGAGAAGGTACGCATCGATGTGCTGCGCCGCTTTGGCTACTACAGCACCGAATCGAACGGTCACCTGAGCGAGTACTTGCCGTGGTATCGCAAGCGCCCGGAAGAGATTAACCAGTGGATCGACCTTTCCAGTTGGATCAATGGCGAGACGGGCGGCTATCTGCGCGTCTGCACCGAGGGCCGCAACTGGTTCGAGACTGAATTCCCGCAGTGGCTGGCGGAAGCCCCACTGGATCTCGCCACGTATAAACGCAGCGAGGAGCACGGCTCGTTTATCATCGAGGCGCTGGAGACTGGGCGCACCTACCGCGGGCACTTCAACGTGCCCAACCGGGGCAACATCACCAACCTGCCCGACGGCTGCATTGTGGAGATCCCCGGCTACGTGGACCGCACGGGCATCCACATGCCGGTGGTCGGCGATCTATCGCTGGCGTGCGCAACAACGTGCTCTGTTTCTGCTCGCGTGCAGGAGATGGGCATGGAAGCGGCGGTGCGCGGCGACGTGGCCCTGCTCAAACAGGCCATGCTGCACGACCCGCTGGTCGGCGCGGTCTGCAATCCCGAAGAAGTCTGGCAGATGACTGACGAGATGCTGGTGGCGCAGGCGCAGTGGCTGCCCAATTTTGCCAGTGAGATCCCCGCGGCGTGTGAGCGGCTGGCTGAGGCGGAGCGCACCGGCAAGCGAGTGAAGACCCAGGCATGGGAGGGCGCGGCGCGCCTGCACGTGAAGACGGTGGAAGAGATGGCGGCAAATAAGGCGGCGGCTCGCGCCAACGCGGATGCAGCCGATAAAGGCAAAATGACGAAGGAATAACGTTTGGTAGGAAACACCGCTGCGCTCGCAAACGCCCGGGCAGGGCTGCTCGTCGCGCTGGTTCTACTGATCAGCGCTGCGTGCAGCCCTGCCAGCCCGCAAGCGCCGCTGGCGACTCCGCTTATCATCGCCACCCTGCTGCCAGAACACACCTCGGTGCCCCCTCGCGTTACGTCACAGCCAGCCGCGACCATTCCGCCCGCCCCTGCGGTCGAAATCACGGCAACGAGTGAGTTGGGATTCAATGAATTGGAGTCTGGGGATTTGCCCGACTACTACGGCGGGCTGGTGATTACCCTCGACTACGTAGGCCAGACGATCTTGATGAAGCCAGGGCAAGGCTTCCTGTTCTCGCTCGGCAACTCTTTTGACTGGGAGATCAAGGTAGACCCGCCAGAAGTGCTGACGATCAACCAGCAGTACGTTTCACTGGCAGGCGAGCAGGGAGTCTACATCGCGCGCGAAAAAGGCAAGGCCACGGTGAAAGCCATCGGCAGCCCGCGCTGCTTGCAGAACGACCCGCCCTGCGCTCGCCCGAATGTGCTGTTTACCATGTATGTGAAGGTAGAATGAAAAAAATCCCCCGGCGATCGCCGGGGGATTTTTTTCATTCTACCTTGAATTCTCTGCTTACCGGGGCCGGAGCGCCCAGATCTACGCCGCGCTTGCCGGGGGCACATCCGCCCACCGTCACGCGGAATTTGCCGGGCTCCAGCACGGCTTCGCCGTCGTCGTTGATGAACTTCATTGCTTCTGCGTCAATAGTGAAGTGCAGTTCGCGGCATTCGCCCGCCGCCAATGCAACGCGCTGGAATGCCACCAGTTTGTGGAACGGCACCACGGTGGATGCTTCCAGGTCCGAAAGATACACTTGCACCACTTCCTCACCCGCCTGATCGCCGGTGTTGGAGAGCGTCACGCTGAACGCCAGCGAATCACCGGCATTGACTGTCTCTTGGGCGAGCTTCAGGTCAGCGTAAGCAAATGTCGTGTAGCCAAGCCCGAAGCCGAAGGGGTAGAGCGGCTCCCAGGTAGCGTAGCGATAAGTGCGGTCCTTCATGCTGTAGTCTTCAAAAGGCGGGAGCTGGCTGGTGGCCTTGGGGAAGGTGATGGGCAGCTTGCCGGAGGGGGCCGCATTGCCGAACAGAATATCGGCGACTGCACGCCCGCCTTCCTCGCCGGGGTACCACACGTGAATGATCGCCTCCACCAGTTCTTCCGCTTCGCCCAAGGCTATTGGGCTGCCGCCAAACAGCACCAGAACCGTCTTTGCCCCGGCGATGTTGAGCTTGCGCAGGTATTCGATCTGTGCCTTGGGCATCTCGATCGAGCCGCGGTCGCCGCCGTGATCCACCAACAGCGCCTCGCCCTCTTCGCCTTCCATCAGCGGAGAGATGCCCATGCACGCGATGGTCAGCCCAGAAGCGGCAGCCATGGGGATCGACCAGTTATTAGGCGTGGTACCGAAGTCGGTCAGCATCATGCCCTGGTGATATTCCATGCCCATGCCTTCGGGCAGCGACTCGGTGATGCCTTCCAGCAGCGTCACCATGTGCCCGTTGAAGCCGTAATAGTTGCCCAGCAGCACGTTCACCGCAGCCGCATTCGGACCGCAGACCATGATTTTGCGTGTTTGCGGGGCGATCGGCAGGATGTTTTTGTTGTTCTTCAGCAGCACCACCGATTTGACGGCTGTATCGTAGGCCAGCTTGCGGTGCTCGGGGCTATCGACGACGCTCATGGGGATGGAGGCGAACGGAACGACCTCGTCCGGGTCGAACATGCCCAGCTTGAAGCGCGTGCGCATGGTTCGGGCCAGCGCTTCGTCTACCTCAGCTTCGGTCAGCAGCCCGCGCTCGATCGCCTCGCCGATGGCCTCGTAGTACACATGATCGCAGGAATTGTCGCAGCCGGCCTTGATTGCCACCGCCGCCGATTCCGCCGGGTCCTGGGTGTACTTGTGGTTATGATGGATATCGGTGATCGCACCGCAGTCAGAGACCACGTGCCCTTCGAAGCCCCATTCTTCGCGTAGGGTCTGTTTGAGCAGAAACTCGCTGGCGTTGGCAGGTACGCCGAACACAGCGTTGTATGCGCCCATCACCGCCTCTACCTTGGCTTCCTGTACCAGCTTTTTGAAGGCCGGGAGGTAGGTATCGTACAGGTCGCGCTTTGAGGGATCCACGTTGAACTCGTGACGCAGCGCCTCGGGGCCGGAGTGCACCGCGTAGTGCTTTGCGCACGCTGCCGCCTTCATGTACTGCGGGTGGTCGCCCTGTAAGCCGCGCACAAAGGCGCTGCCCATCTCGCCGGTGAGATAGGGGTCCTCGCCCCAGGTCTCTTGCCCGCGGCCCCAGCGTGGATCGCGGAAGATATTCACGTTGGGCGACCAGAAGGTCAGGCCCTGGTAGATCATATTACGCCCGTTCTTGCGCAGCGCGGCGTGATACTTGGCGCGGCCCTCATCCGAAATCACTTCGGCGATCCGCTTGATCAGGTCCGGGTCCCAGGTGGCGGCCATGCCAATTGCCTGTGGGAATACGGTCGCTTTGCCGTTGCGGGCTACGCCGTGCAGGGCTTCGCTCCAGAAATCGTAGGCAGGGATGCCCAGGCGCGGGATGGCGTCAGCCCCATTGCGCATCTGGCTGATTTTCTCATCCAGTGTCATGCGAGACAGCAGGTCTCTGACCCGGTCTTCGATGGGCAGCGCGGGATCTCGGAAGGCGGGTACGGCTTCGGTGGTGGTCATTCGAGTGGTCTCCTAGTAAATGGTATCAGTATAAAAACCCTGGCGTAGTTTTTGCCAGTTTGAGAGCGTAAGCATTCCGATCAGCAGCAGCATATACATGGAACGGAACAGCACCAGCACAGCGATCATCGTCAGCACGCCAAAGACGATCGAGATGATCAGCGGCGTGCGGTCGTCGTACGGCCCGCGGATCCAGTGGACGATGTTGCGCATGATGTTTCCGCCATCCAGCGGAAGGATCGGGATCAGGTTAAAAATGCCCCAGGCGATGTTGACCCACAAAAGCTGGGCTACGAGGAAGGAAACGTAGCTGTTGCCAATGGGCCCTGCGAATCGCAGCAGCAGGAAAACCAGCCCGGCAAGGAGAAAGCCCGCCAGCGGACCGGCGAAGGTGACGAAAATCTCCTGTAGATAGGAGGTGCGGCCAAATTTGTTGCTAAACGTCAGGCCGCCCATGCCGTGCATCTCGATATAGGAGGAGCGCCCGAGCATCTGATTGGCGAACGCGTGTCCCAACTCATGCACCAGGATGGAGAAGAATACGATCAAAATCCACAGCGCCAGCCGGACCGGCTCAAACCCTATGAACGCCACCCCAAACAGAACGGCGAACAACAGGAAGGTCACGTGCACGCGCACCGGAAAGTTGAAAATTTGGAACTGCCAGGAGGCCGATGGTCTCATGATTACCCCACGGAAAGATTACTGCCCAGCCTTCGTTCGTGGTTTTTGTGTGTTTGAGAGGGAATTGCGCAGCAACTCCCTCTCAAACACACAAAAACCACTCCCTATTGAGCAGTTTTGAATACGGATAAGATCCTCTCCTATCTTAGAGGAAAGTCACCAGTGCGTCAAGGAAAGCCGGAGGAGGGAGTTTTTAATCGCGGCGCATCCAGCAAAACTCCCATATCCGCGTAATAGTGCATCTCAACGCGCCCCGGGAACTGCCGCCGGAGCGCTTCCTCCGTATTCTCGCCGTAGCTGATCGCGGTGATGATTTCGGTATCGTAAAATGGGTTGGTCAGATCGAGCAGGCAGCCGTACTCGTTGTATTTATCTTGTATGTGGACGAAAATTAACAGCGGGCGGTCCGCTTCCAGCGAATGAAAGGGCTCCAGGCACGAGGAAGAAATGCGGGCATAACCCTGCATCGCGCCCACCCGCATGGGCGTGTAAAACAACAGGCTGCCAGCCGCGAGCACGCCAACCAGCACGCCTGTGACCACAAACCGCGCGCGTGCCCACCCGATCAGCGGGCGCGGACCGGCTGCCATCCCTGCCAGCCAGCGGATTCCGGCAGCCGTGAGGAAAACCGGCACGAAAACCGCCTCGTAATAGTATCGTGGACCGTATACCCACGAGCCGATCCAGTACAGTCCGTATGCCAACACCAAACTGACCAGAACGGACGAAACCAGCATCGCGCGCCCGTTCTTTCGCGCGTGCCACAGGCCAAAGGGCAGAAAGATCCACGACAGCATGGGCCAGCCGAACAGATCGCTCAGGCCGTTACGCAGGGTAAAGCGCGTGTGCAGCAGCCCGTGAATGGGCCGGTAGCCTCCCGGCTGCAACCCGACTCCTGGGCCAAACCCAATTTGATCGTACGGCCACCAGAGCGTGTAGGGGTTCAGCAGCGGATCGCCGGTGAGCACGTACTGCCACAGGAAATATATTGCAGAGACTCCGCCCGCCAGCAGCGCGAACAGCACCAACCGGAGCCGGGCAGTGCGGTCGCCGCACTGCAGCAGGTACAGCCCGTGCAGGGCAAAGGGCAGCGCCAAGCCCACCGCCGTCAGTGGGCGGGTGAGCGCCAGCAGCCCCAACGCCAGTGCAGCAACCACGGCAGGCAGAGTCCGCGCCCAGCGGGCAGGCAAGGCCGGGTTTGGCGCTGTAAATGCATCCAGCCAGCCGAGGATAAAAGTTAGCGCCAGCAGCAGCGACCAGGGGTGCGAGAGCAGCGAACCGGCATTCAGCAGCACAAACGGCGAAAGGGTAAACAGGAACTGCGCCAGCAGGGCCGTGCGCTCGTCGAGCAATTTTTTGACCAACCGGTAAAGCAGCCACGCGCTCAGGCCGGTGATCAGCGGGTTGACCCAGGCGCGAAGGCCGGCGGACTCACCGAACGCCAGCAGGGCCGGCCAGCCGGGCGGGTATTTGCCAAAGCGCAGCCCGTTGTAATCGACCACAAATGGCACCAGGAAGCACTTGGGGCAGGGCCCGGGTGTCTCTGTGACAAGCTGCCCGCGGGCGATCACCTGCGCCTGCCACACATAGGCCATCTCATCTTCGATGTGTGCCATGCCCTCGTACACGCGCAGCGAAACGAACGCGGCGGCAGCAAAGATGAGGATGGAAAGCAGCAGGGCGAATTTGTCTAAACGAGTCATGGGTGCTTTTTGGTTTTGCAGAGAAACGCCTCACCCCTGGCCCCTCTCCATTTTGTAAGTACGGCAAAATGGAGAGGGGTGCCTCGCAAACCAGCCCAAATTGCGGAACAAGGCACCCCTCTCCAATTTCGGGCTTTGGCGAAATTGGAGAGGGGCGGGGGTGAGGCGTTAAATAACCAGCCTTCCCGTAAGATCGTGGACCATTGCGCCGGTGATCTGCACGGTTGCCAGCGAGCCAACTTCGGCTTCGCCTTCGATGAATACCATGCCGTCGATTTCTGGCGCATCATGGTAAGCCCGCCCGACGGATATACCGTCATTAGATCCTTCTACCAGCACTTGCTGCACCTGCCCCACAAAGCTCTGGTTGCGGGCCAGCGAGATCTGCTCCTGCACGGTGACGAGGCGCTGCAAGCGTTCCTCTTTCACTTCTTGCGGGATCGGGTCGCCCAGCGGCTCGCTGGTGGTGCCCGGCTCGAAGGAGAAGGTGAATACACCCACGTGGTCGAACTTGATCTCCTGCACAAAGTCCATCAGCGCCTGGAACTCTTCCTCGGTTTCGCCGGGGTAGCCGACGATGAAGGTGGTGCGCAGGGCCACGTTGGGGATGGTGCTGCGAATCTTGCCAAGCGTGTTGTAGACCCACTCCATATTGGCCGGACGGCGCATGCGTCGCAGGGTCATCGGGTGGGCGTGCTGGAGCGGCATATCCAGGTAGGGGACAATCTGCGGCTTCTCGGCCATCACCTGCATCAGCCGGTCGGTGACGTAGCCGGGGTAGGCATACAGCACGCGGATCCACGGCAGGTCGGGCACTTCGTCTGTCATACGCTCCAGCAGATGGGCCAGACCGTCTTTGATGCCCAGGTCGTGGCCGTAGTCGGTGGTGTCCTGCGCGATCAGCAGCGCCTCTTGCACGCCGTTTTTGGCCAGGGCGCGTGCTTCCGCGATGATGGCGTCTGGCGGGCGGCTGACAGCCGTGCCTTTGATCAGCGGGATGGCGCAGAAGGCGCATGGGCGGCGGCATCCGTCGGCGATCTTGATATAGGCGCTGCCGCCCTGGCGCGCCACGCGCAGAACGCCTTTTTCGTCACTACCCACCGTGGGCGCGTCTGGAATGTGATAGACGGGCGCGGGGTAACCTTGCTCGGTGCGCTGGCGCCCGTTGAGCTGCTGCACGAGATCGACGATATCCATCCAGCGGCGCGTACCGATGATACCGTCGATACCCGGCACCTTCTCGATCACCATTTGCCCGTAGCGCTGGGTGAGGCACCCGGCGGCGATGAGCATCTGCCCGCGCTTTTTCCTGCTTGCCAGCTCGTTCAGCACCTCAAACGATTCCTCGCGCGCCGGGCCGATAAACCCGCAGGTGTTCACGATCAGCAAGCCGGCCTCGGATGCCTTCTCAGTGGCGGAAAAGCCAGCCACTTGCAGCAGCGAAGCCATCGATTCGGAATCAACCGTGTTTTTCGCACAGCCAAGCGATACCAGATAAAATTTCTTTCGGTTCATATCTCGGTCTTTCAATCTGCTGATCCTGCGAAAGTGGATGAGCAGCATAACGTTGAAGGTTTGCATGGTTGCTTCCTGCCGCAGCCACACAAATGGTAATTGCTTTATTGGTTCTTTTTGTATCGCTGCTTCATGGTCGACTTCATCGACCATGAAGCAGCGATACAAATAACAAACGGTTTATGAGGACGGAGTCGGTACGAAGGGTGTGATGGTGGGGCTCGCCTGGGGTGTCGCGGATGGCAGCGGTGTGATTGTGGCGGGTTTTGTGGGCTGCGGGGTGGCAGTGAACGCGGGCGTGGGGGTCATCATGCCCTCCTGCGAAAAGATCATGTTGACCACTTGGCCGGTAAGTCCCAGCGTGCCCAAATCGTTCTGATTGTAGAACACCTGCAATGCGGCTGCATTGCCGGTGCTGATCTCGATCTTTTTATTGCCCGAGTAGGCGTATGCGTTGCCCGGCACCACGCGCCCCAAAAACTTCTCCTGGTCATCGGCGACCACGCGCAGCCAGGCGCGTCCGCGGGCAACGATGTAGACCTGCAGCGGGTCGCTGTTGATCGGAGCAACGGTTGCGGGAATATCCTCGGGGCCGGGTGGAACGTAGGGCGCTTCGATGTTCACAGGGTCGGGTGTTACTTGTGTCGCGGACGGTGCCCCGCTTTCTTCGCCCGCCACGGTGGTGGCCTGCTCGCCGGTAGGGCTGGCGGTTGGGGCATTGGGCGTTAGCAGAATTTCAGAGATGGCCGGCATGGTTGCCTCTGGTTCTGTTTCTGCTGACCGCATATTGCTGATCCGCGCGGCAGTCCACAAGGCAAAGAACAAGATGATCACTGCCACACCGACGCCAAAGATCAGGTCGGGTGTGAGGAAGCGCCGCCAGATGGGGGCCTGGCGGGCCGGGCGTTTTTTGGGGTTCAGGATTGGCTGCGGTTTCGGCGCGGGCAGGCGCTCGATCCGCCGCTGCTGCAAGCCCTCAGCAAAGCGCAGCAGGAGACCTTCTTCATCCATATTGAGGAAGGAGGCGTAGTTGGCGAGCATCCCGCGGCCTTGTACCGGGGAGGGGAGTTCTTCGAGCTTGCCCGCCTCCAGCGCTTCGATATAGTGCTGGCGCAAGCGGGTGTAATGCTCTACCTCACCCATAGAGAGGCCGAGTGTTTCACGCTGGCGCTTGAGCTGCTGCCCGATCTCTGCGAAGATGGCCGGCGATCCAGACTCAACTTCCAGGGCCTCCGCAACCTCGGCAGCGGGCTGAAAGACCGGCTGCGGCTCGGGCTGGGGAGGATCTGGTTCTTCTTCCACAACAGGTGGCTCAACCTGCGATTCGTCCTCGGCCGGTTCTAGCGCGTCAACACCAGCGGGTGGCGGTGGGGCTTCTCGTTCAGGCGCTCGGCCCTCCCAGATGGCGAGCAAGGGCGCTACGGGCAAGTCTAAGAACCCGGCATACAGGCGCAAAAAACCACGTCCCTGCACCGTTGAGGGCAGGGCGCTGCGCTGATCGTTTTCCAGCGCCTCCAGATAGTGCGGGCGTACCCGCGTGGCCTCGGAGGCCTGTTGAAGCGTCAGCCCCTTGGCGATGCGCGCCTGTTTGAGCTGTTCACCAATCGTCTGCATATCTTGAACCGACACCTGCCCATTATACCTGTAAAAAAGGGGTTTTTTCCTCGTGTTGAAAACGCGAAGCGTTTTCAACACGAGGAAAAAACCCCTTTTTCGGCTCCCGCAGGGAGCACTTCCCGCGTATCAGCCTGTAGGGCTGATGCGTTACAAACACCTTTTTGAATGGAAAGGGGCGGTCCAAGTGATCTTCTTGGATCGCCCCAATGGAAACTTCCTTGTGAAGTTGAGAAAAACTATGCTTCGGGAGCTTCTTCGGCGGTCTCTTCTGGAGCGGCTGTTTCGGCGGGAGCCTCAACAGGGGCCTCAGCGACAGCCTCGGGAGCCTTGGGGGCCAGCGCGGCGGGAACTTCACCCTCGCGGTGGACGATGACGCGCACTTCGGGGTTCAGGTCAACCGTCAGGCGGACGGAGCACTTATGCTCGCCCAGCACGCGGATCGGCTGGCACTCGATCTGGCGGCGCTCAACGGTCACACCGGCGCGCTTGGTGATCTCATCGGCGATCATCTGGTGGGTGATCGAGCCATACAGCTTGCCAGTCTCGCCAGCCTTGGTGGGGAAGCCGATGACAAGCCCTTCCAGCTTCTGAGCAACGCCGCCCATTTCCTGGTTGAGCGCGTCACGCTGTTCGGTCGCGACCTTGGCGATGCTCTCGGCCTGTTTGATAGCGCCAGCGGTGGCAAGAACGGCCAGACCCTGTGGCAGCAGGTAGTTGCGGCCATAACCATCGGCAACACGCTTCACGTCGCCAGCGCGACCCAGCTTATACACATCTTTCAGCAGCAAAACTTTCATTGGGAATTCAAGCCCTTTCGGAGAAAATGATTTTTTGTTTCTCGTTACGAGAAACACGAGTGTTCCGCTCGCGCGAAGGGTACAACGCGGCGAGCGGCAAAATTTTACCACAGATTGCAGCTTTGTTGTGAATTGTCAAAATGATACGCCGTATCATTTTGACAATTCACCTATTCTTCCCACGGCGGTTTTCCAACACCCGTTGTGCCGCGGAGCGCGCGCTGCACATCTTCGCGTAGGTCGGGCAGCAGATCGGCGGTGGCGGAGAGCAGGCCAAAGCACCCGGCGATCATCATGTCGCCAAAGGGCACGGCGTAATACGGACGCAGCGCCGACTCGCGCAGCATGGCTCTGCGGGGTCCGGTGACTACCAGCCGCCCAGGGGGGAGATCAAAGGGTTCATTGGTGTACACCAGCGCGCCGTGGCCGTGGTCGCCGAATACATCCGCGTGCTTCAGGCTGCCATCGGCCAGCTTGTGCAGGAGATCTTCCAGTTTTGGCAGGTCGAGCAGGCCGGTATGGTGTTCGAAAACGCCCTCGATGCCGCGCGGCCCCAGGCGAAATGCCAGGGTGTGGAAGTTACCCACGTTGGCAATCAGCGCCCGCTGCTGTTGGATAACCTGTGGGTCGAAGGTCGCGCCTAGAACAGCGGCAGGGGCGGTGTCCATTACCACCAGCGGCGCGCTGAGATCACCGGCCGACTGCGCCACCGCCTGAAGCCGCGTCATGATCGGCGGGATTTCCTCGGCCAGAAAGGCAAACGCGCTCAGGCGGTTGTAGGCGCGGATGCGCTCGTCCAGGTAGTCGAAGCGGAATTGCCGGTCGGAAACGTCGGGCGGAGCGGCGCCGTGGTCGAACACGGCAACTGCCACCGCTGCGAGGTCGTCTAGCGTTACTCCAAATGTTTCCAGAGCCGTGCGGATGGCAGCGAAGTCGAAATCGGCCATTGCCAGCCGCAGTACGTCTTTGGGCAAGCTGCGGGCTTCGTTCTCTGAGACGATGCGGATGCCCATCTGTTCCACGGCGGGGAGATCATCATTGAAGGTGCGGGCTGCCTCTGGCGTGGCGTAAACGGGCAGACCGGCGCGGACGTGATCCTCCGCGGCCCATTGGCAAGGCCCGCCGCCCATCATTACGCCGGTGAGCAGCACAGGCCTCCGCTCGCGCGTGGCCTGCTGGAGCCGCCGCCGCACGATCATCGTCGGCGCAGGCAGCACCAGTTTATACGCATTTTCTACATCCAGGCTTGGGTCCAGCAGCAGAATATCCTGCGTGCCGGTGCCAACATCAACCGCAAGAATTTTACTCATCCGCTCTCGCTCCGCTCACCATCGCGTGCCCGTGTTAATCCAAAACCTCATCATCTTCTGGCCGCCACGGAGGGCGCAGGCCATGAACCCTGGCAATTGGAAGTACTGCCAGGATGCCGTTGCGTGGCTTATTCAGGTCGCCCAAAACGCGTTCGGTTGCCGCAACGATTTTATCCACGAGCGCTTCACTTTCAACAATGCTGAACATCGTGCGGTTAAACATCTCTTCGTGCTGACCGTTTAGCAGATCGCTCAGATTGGGGATCAGTGGCAGATCTTCGCGCAAAGCCGCACTGTGACGGATGCGCCCGAGTCCGCTGGTGGCGATTACCGTCACACCGCCAACGCCAGCATCTTCCCAGGCCAGCATCACCTCATGCAAGCGGCTCACATCATGGAGAACCAGCATGACAAAGTAGTAGGAACTCATTTCGCCTCCTGTGACACAGTGGGTTTCGCATTCCTATGCGTTAAACGATCTGAGAATGAAGCGCGCAGAAGCGGCGGTGTAACCAGCGTGGTGATGAGCACCATTGCGACTATGGCGGAGAATACTTCTTCGGACAGCAGGCCGTTTGTAAGACCGACTGAGGCAACAATCAGGCCAACTTCACCGCGCGAGACCATGCCGATGCCAAGTTGGAGGGATTCGACCCAGGAGAACTTTCCCAGTTTTGCGCCGATCCCCGAACCGATGATCTTTCCAAGGATTCCAACGGCGGAAATGGCGAGGATCAGCCAGATAGCACTGGCCGGCATTTCGCGCACGTTGATTTGCAATCCGATGTTGACGAAGAAGATTGGGACAAACAGGCCGTAGGCAATGGCGCTTAAACCGTTCTCTAAGCGGTCCTTTTCGGTGGTGCGGCCTACCATCAACCCGGCTAAGAACGCACCGGTGATGGCTGCCATGCCACCGATCAGCTCGGATGTGAGACCATAGACGAACAGCACGATCAGTGTTAGCGCGACAAGCCCCTGGCTAATGGGCAGGCGCGAGACGCGGCGATACATGCGTGGGAAGAGATAGAGACCAATCAGCGCGCCTGCAACCAGGAAGACCACCATACGCACGATGATCATCAGGATTTGCGCAAAACCGGCATCAGAGCCCGAGAGCAGGGCGGTGAAAGTAGAAAGCAGCAAAATGACGAGAATATCATCAAACACTGCTGCGCCAAGCAGCCCCAACCCCACCCGGCTGCGCAAGCGGCCCAGCTCGATCAACGTCTGCGCGGAGATGCTGACGGAGGTTGCGCCGAGCGTGAGGCCGAGGAACAGGGAATGTTCGAGATCCATGCCAAACAAGCTCCCGGTGAGCGCGCCGAGGGATACGGGCATCAGCACGCCCAGTACGCCGCCATACGCGGACACTGCCGTGTTCTTCGCCAGCTCCGAGAGGTGTAGTTCGAGCCCCGCAAGGAACATGAGCAGCAGGACGCCAATTTCGCCAAACTCGTGAATGGTTTCGGCCAGGTGCGTGTTGGTAATAAATGGCAGATGCGTGATATTGAGCAAGGAAGGACCAAGCAGTACGCCAACCAGCAGTTCCCCAAAAACGGATGGCTGCCCAACTCTTGTACTCAGGAATCCGGCTGTTTTGGCTGCTAAAATGATGACCGCCAGCAATGCTAAAAGCTGTAAAAACGAGGTCAACGGATGCTTCCCCTCCTTTTACCGTGATTTCTTAGTTGCCTGCCTGGTTTTGGGTGGATGTCCTGTCTTAACAGGAAATTTGTCTAAAGTTTACCATAGATTTCTTCACTACTTGCCGGGGGGGCTTTCCGTTATACTTTGTGCGAATGCCACCCATAGAAATTTTCGTATACGATTCTGCTTGTATCAGGTGCGACAATAGCTATCCGGCAGCAGGATCGGATAAATAAATTGATCCAAAGGGAGTGTTATGAGCTTCGAAGACGAACGAAACCGTTGGGAACAGAAGGTACTGAAACCGGTTGTTACCAAATTCCCCGAACGCAGGCCCGAGTTCCAAACGCCATCGGGCATTGTTATGCCGCGTGTGGGCGAGCCGGGCGAAGCGGATTATATGGAACAACTTGGTTTCCCCGGCGAGTATCCCTTCACCCGCGGCGTGCAGCCCTCGATGTACCGCGGACGCTTCTGGACGATGCGCCAGTACGCCGGGTTTGCCACCGCTGAAGATTCCAACCGCCGCTACCGCTTCCTGCTTGATCAGGGCCAGACGGGCCTCTCGGTGGCGTTTGACCTGCCTACGCAGATCGGCTACGATGCCGACGACCCGCTTTCGAGCGGTGAGGTGGGTAAGGTGGGCGTTTCCATCTGCTCGCTGGAGGATATGGAGATTCTCTTCCACGGCATCCCGCTGGATAAGGTTTCGACCTCGATGACCATCAACGCCCCGGCATCGGTGCTGCTTGCGATGTACATCGCGGTTGCCAAGCGACAGGGCGTAGAGGAGCGCAAGCTGCGCGGCACGATCCAGAACGACATTCTCAAAGAATACATCGCGCGCGGCACGTACATCTTCCCGCCGGCTCCCTCCATGCGGCTGATTACGGATATCTTCGGCTACTGCGCGCAGAATGTACCGTACTGGAACACCATCAGCATCTCGGGTTACCACATCCGCGAGGCAGGCTCCACTGCCGTGCAGGAAGTGGCCTTCACCCTGGCGAACGCCATTGCTTACGTGGAAGGCGCCCTCAAGGCCGGGCAGAAGGTGGATGAATTTGCACCGCAGCTATCGTTCTTCTTTAACGCGCACAACAACTTCCTCGAAGAGATCGCGAAGTTCCGCGCCGCGCGCCGCCTTTGGGCACGTATCATGCGCGAGCGCTTCAAGGCGCAAGATCCCAAGAGCTGGATGCTGCGCTTCCACACGCAGACGGCGGGCAGCACGCTCACCGCGCAGCAGCCCGAGAACAACATCGTGCGGGTGACTCTGCAAGCGCTGGCGGCGGTGATGGGCGGCACGCAGTCGCTGCACACCAACAGCATGGACGAAGCCTTGTGGCTGCCGACCGAGAAATCGGTGCGGGTGGCGCTGCGCACCCAGCAGGTGATCGCGTACGAGTCGGGCGTAGCCGATACCATCGACCCGTTGGGCGGCGCGTATGTGGTGGAACAGCTCACTGACGAGATCGAGCGCCAGGCGAACGAATACATCTGCAAGATCGACGATATGGGCGGCGCGATGGCGGCAATCGACCGCGGCTATCTGCAGAATGAGATCCAGGAAGCCGCGTATGCGTATCAGAAGTCCGTTGAAAGCAAGCAGCAGGTGGTGGTGGGCGTCAACGCCTTCCAGGTAGAAGAGACCATGCAGCTCGAACGCCTGAAGGTAGACCCGAGCATCGAGCAGAATCAGCGCAATCGGCTGGCCGAACTGCGCCAGCGCCGCGATGCGGCAAAGGTCAGCGAGATGATGGCTCACCTGGAGACCGCTGCGCGCGGTTCGGAGAACCTGATGCCGGTGCTAATCGAGTGCGTGGATGCGAACATCACTCTGGGTGAGGTTTGCAACGTCTTACGCCGTGTCTGGGGCGAGTACCACTCCACGTCATTGATTTAATAATTTAAGTATTACCAAAACAGTGGCTTTGCCACTGTTTTGGTAATACTTAATCTACCTTGGAGGAATGATGGCGAAGATAACCAAAATTAATCACGTAGCGATTGTTGTGCCGGATGTCGATAATGCGCTGACCTTCTGGCGCGATGGCCTGGGCCTGGAACTGCATCACATCGAGGACGTACCGAGCCAGAAGTCGCAGGTGGCCTTCCTGCCACTCGGTGAGAGCGAAGTGGAGCTGGTGAAACCCACCAGCGACGACTCGGGCGTGGCGAAGTTTCTCGCGGAGCGCGGCGGTGGCATGCATCACCTGTGCTTCGAGACGGATGACATCGACGGTATGCTGGCCGACCTGAAGGCCAAGGGCATCCGCCTGATCAACGAGACCGCTATGCAGCTCGAAGGTCGTAAGGTGGCTTTTGTGCACCCCAAGGCATCCGGCGGCGTGCTGGTGGAGTTATATCAGATTACGAAGAACGTCTGATGTGAAATACTCCTAAGAAGCCGAAGCGACTTCAAAGGTTTGAACATTAATACCGAAATCGATACGCAGCAGATGGCGCAGTAAATGGGCTGTCATCTTGGCAATCACCCGCGTG
>JAEYTI010000003.1 GCA_023434145.1 Chloroflexota bacterium
AGGGCAATCCCTTCCCCGTTCACCGTTGCCGCCAGCGGCTCGGGTGTGGCGGTGGGCGTGGGCGTATCGGTTGGCGGAGCCGCGGTGAAGGTAGGGGTAGCGTTAGCGGGCGCGGTTGTGGGTGCCGTGATGGTCGCGCGCGAACCACATCCGGCCAGCAGCACTGCCCCGAGGATGCAGAAGATCAAAAAGGCATTTTTGGAAAACATTGAATTTGATTATACCCGCTTCCATGCCCCAAAAGAAAAGCGGAAAGGGTTTACGAAAGTGATAAGAAGATAGCGTGAAATAAAAATTTGCCCCAGGCTGCGCCTGGGGCAAATTTTTATTTCACGCTATCTTCTGGCTTAGTACTCCGGCATCGGAGGGGCCTTGGGCCCTTCCTTCTCGGGGAGCTCGGTCACCAGGGCTTCGGTGGTCAGGATCATCGAGGCGATCGAGGCCGCGTTTTCGAGCGCGCCGCGGGTCACCTTGGCGGGATCAATCACGCCGCCCTTGACCATATCCTTGTAGCTGCCGTCCATCACATCGTAGCCGATGTTGAGGCTACCATCGTTCTTCTGCGCCTGGCGGACGTTCTGCACCACCACCGAGCCATCCATACCGGCGTTCTCGGCGATCTTGCGCATGGGCACTTCCAGGGCGCGGCGGACGATATTGATGCCGATCTGGGAGTCTTCGTCATCCAGCTTCATGCCGTCCAGGGCAGTCATGGCATTCACCAGGGCAACACCACCACCAGGCACGATACCTTCTTCCACAGCGGCGCGGGTCGCGGAGAGGGCATCCTCAACGCGGTGCTTCTTTTCCTTCAGCTCGGTCTCGGTTGCGGCGCCAACACGAATGATGGCAACGCCGCCGGAGAGCTTGGCCAGGCGTTCCTGGAGCTTCTCACGGTCGTAATCGGAAGTGGTCTTCTCGATTTCTACGCGGATCTGGTCGATGCGGCCCTTGATCGCGCCTTCTTCGCCAGCGCCACCAATGACGGTGGTGTTGTCTTTATCGGCAACAACCTTCTCGGCGCGGCCGAGGTCGGAGATGACGGTGGTCTCGAGCTTGCGGCCGGTCTCTTCCGAGATAACCTGAGCGCCAGTGAGGGTGGCGAGGTCCTGCAGCATAGCCTTGCGGCGATCACCAAAGCCAGGGGCCTTGATGGCGAGAACGTTGAGCATGCCACGGAGCTTGTTGAGCACCAGGGTGGCGAGGGCTTCGCCGTCAACATCTTCAGCGATGATCACGAGCTCGCGCTTGCCAATCTGGACGAGTTTCTCCAGCAGCGGGACGATGTCCTGGGCGGCGGAGACCTTCTTGTCGTAGATCAGGATGTAGGGCTCGCTGATGACCGATTCCATGTGGTCGGCGTCGGTGATAAAGTAGGCCGAGATGTAGCCGCGGTCAAACTGCATACCTTCGACGTACTCGGTCTCAAATTCCAAACCGCGCGATTCTTCCACAGTGATGACGCCGTCTTTACCAACTTTGTCCATCACGTCGGCGATGAGCTGGCCGATGGTGCTGTCCTGGGCGGAGATGGTCGCAACGTTGGCAATCTCTTCCTTGGTGGTCACTTCGGTAGCCTGCTCGGTGATGCCCTTGGCAACAGCCTTGGCAGCGAATTCAATGCCGCGCTTGAGCAGCATGGCGTTCGCGCCGGCAGCCAGGTTCTTCAGACCTTCGGTCACGATGGCGTGCGCCAGCACCGTGGAGGTGGTGGTGCCGTCGCCGGCGATGTCGTTAGTCTTGGTGGCGGCTTCTTTCAGAAGCTGGGCGCCCATGTTCTCAAACGGATCTTCCAGTTCGATTTCCTTCGCAACCGTCACGCCGTCGTGGGTGATGGTGGGGGAGCCGAACTTGCGATCGAGGGCAACGTTGCGGCCCTTGGGGCCAAGCGTGGTCGCAACCGCGTTCGCAACGATATCAACACCGGCCTTCAGGCGGCGGCGTGCATCTTCAGCAAAAACTAATTGTTTAGCTGCCATTTTTGGGTTTCTCCTTTGAAAAACGGGGGGAATTATCCTTCAACGATTGCAAGCAGGTCGCTCTCGCGCAGAATCAAGATCTTGCGTCCGTCCATCTTGATCTCAGTACCCGCGTACTTGGCAAACAACACCGTGTCGCCAACCTGAACATCCATGGCGATGCGAGCGCCTTTCTCGTCCCGGTCTCCGGGGCCAATGGACAGAACTTTGCCCTTCTGGGGCTTTTCCTTCGCCGTCTCAGGGAGCACGATACCGCTGGCGGTAACATCTTCCTGCTCGATCGGCTCAACCACGACACGACTGCCTAAGGGTTTGAGGTTGAATGCCATTTGAATTCCTCCTGCAAGGGTTCGGATGAATTTTTGTTTATTTTTAGCACTCGTTAAGCGAGAGTGCTAAAACCGAACCAATCTTAACTTTGTTTGAAGCGAAAGTCAAGGGGGGAAATTGGTATTCTTATATTCTTCTGATATTCCACGAGATCAACTCTTCGTTGGGCACGCAAAACCTCACTCCCCCCTCTCAATCTTCTGGGGCTGGCGTGACAGTCGGCTCGGGCATTGGGGTCAGCGTTGGCCCGCCCATCGCAGTCCGGCAGATATTTTCACTAGGGGAAAGAATATCCTTAATCGACTGATCGGCAAACGAAGACTGGCTAATTTCCGAAATCATCTCGATCGCCTCGGGGCAGTACTCCGAGCGCACAGGATGATTCTTTAAATGCATGCCCGCCAGGAGGGAGGCGTAAGTATAGTAGTAAACGATGGTAGAACCGTTCAATTCCATTGGCTCAATTTTAATTGGCTGGTCTATTTCTGGATTGCAGTTACGCAGGTAGCAGGTTTGTTCTTCATCGCAGCCCTGCACCGCGCAGCCCAGCGCGACAATTGCATCTTCGTAGTTGCGCGCCTGCCGGTATACCATGCCCAACTGCGCGTACACGTCCTCGTTGCTTGGGTCGTACTGCAGTGCCTTGTTCATGTTGCGCGAGGCGGCGTAGAACTGCCCTAACTGCCCATAGGCGCGGCCAATACCCAGGTACGGCAGCGGATCGTTGATCCCCAGGGACTCGTTCTTGAGCGCCACATTGTTGAAATATTCAATCGCCAGGTTGTAGTACGCCTCACTGTTTGTCTTCATACCCATGGTACGGTAGGACTGTCCCAGCTTGATCTGCAAGAAGGTGATGTTGGGCGCAAGTTCCGAAGCGCGCTTATATTCTTCGATCGACGGCAAGTACTCGGCCATATTTTCCAGATACTGGCCATTCACACGGTGCGCCTCCCACAGATCGGGTGCGCGGTCTATTGCACGGTCGATTGCTCCTTTCGCAAGGTCCCAACGCTGGTGGTCGATCATCACTTCCGCGTAATACACCAGTGCCATCACGTTGGTTTCATCCAGCAGCAGCGCTTTGTTGACTGTCTGCTCGGCTTCGAGCAGCAGACGCTCCGCGCCTTCCGCATCGCCGATAATATAACGTGTGAAGCCATAGTACCAGTCGAGCACAAAGGCGCGCACTGCGTAGGCGGTGCTGTCATCCGGTGAAAGCTCTATTGCCTTCTGCGATGCCTCCATCGCCTGGTTGAAACGCGCTTGCTTGGCCGGCGTGGTGGTCTGGGTCTCGGTGGAATAGGTGAGAATACGCGCCATTTCCGCGTACAGCCGGCCGTTATCGGGGTTGACGACGATCGCTTCCTGGTACGAAGCGATCGCGGCATCCAGGTTGCCCGCCTGGAAGTGCGTCTCAGCTTCCAGCGCGAAAGACTGCGGGATGCGCGTGGGTGTGGGGGTGGGCTCGAACAGCGGCTTGACATCGCCGCGTTTAAAGCCCTGGGTAACCATCAAGCCGCCCCAAATCAGCGTGGCTAGCACAAGCACGTGCAGCGGGCTGGTAAACCACAGTCGCCTGCGGCGAAATATGTATCGTTGTGGGCTCATAACATTACAAAGTGCTGTTTCAGCGCCTATTTACGGAGCCTCGGTTGCCTCTGGGGTTGCTTCGGGCAGCGGATTGTTGATCTGCTCTTTGCAGGTGTCGAAGACTACCTGAGCATTGTACGCGGCGTTCTCGTCGCCCGGCGCAGCCTGGATCAATTGCTGCGCTATCGTCACCGCCTCGCCGCACTGGCCGATATTCGCAAGGGCGATACCGTAGCGGGCATAATACACGCTGGAGGTGGGATTGTTGGTGGGGTTCAGTGGAATAGGCTCTACAGGCACGCCCTCTGAGGTCATTCCACCTTTCACCGCCAGGCGCAGCGGCGGCACGGCTTCGCCGTACCGATAGTTTCTGAAGTACATCGTTCCCAGCATGCCATGCAGGTAGGGGTCTGCCGGGTCGCGCT
Organism: Chloroflexota bacterium; assembly: GCA_023434145.1. GTDB lineage: Bacteria > Chloroflexota > Anaerolineae > Anaerolineales > Anaerolineaceae > DSYU01. Next base: position 4,328 of record JAEYTI010000003.1, read on the forward strand.
GCACGGCCTGTTCGGCAATCTGCAAGCCTTTGGAGTGCTCACCGATATTCAGATAGGTAGTAGAAAGCTCGGCGTATGGCTCGGCGTCTTCAGGGCGCAGCGAGATCGCGGTCATCAGCGCATTCACCGATTGATCCGTCAAACCCGCGAGGCGATAGTTGCGTCCCAGGGCAATGTGAAGGTCAGCCAGGTTTTTGTTGAGCGCGACCGCAGCCTCGTACTCTTTGATCGCTTCTTCCGGCTGAACGGTGAACTCCAGAATCAGACCGCGCACGCGGTGTACTTCCAGTATATTCGAGCCCAGGCGCTTGGCCTCCTGCGAGTCCTCGATGGCCTTCTGCTGTGTGGTGGGATCATCGCGGTTATTGCGAATGCGCTCGATGCCCAGTTCCGCGCGGTAAGCGTAGGCCAGTGCGCTATTGGGATCCATCTTCAGCGCATCGTCGAGCTGAACCTGTGCAAGCTCGAATTCGCCCATCTTCGCCAGTATCCAGCCCTTCACCGCCCTTGCCAGGGGGTTATCGGGGTTGAGCAGCAAGGCGTTGTCGATGTTCTCCATTGCCTTGTCGTAATACCCGTACAGCACCTGCCAGCGTGCCAGCGTGATGTAGGTGGCTGGGTTGCGTGGGTCGGCCTTGATCGCATCTTCATACATGGCAATGGCCTGGTTGACCTTGCCATCATTAATAAGCGTCTGCGCCTCCGTAAGATATGTCTCGGGGGCACGGGTGGGCGTGGGAGTCGGAATGAATAGGGGCGGTATCGCGGGGACTACCATCTGGTTGAAGTACAGCGCGCCAGCAACCAGAACCACCAACACGATAATCCGGAACGGATTGACCGTTTTACGCCGACGCTGCATGCTCCATTTACTGCCTCTTAGGTACATAATTTCATCTTACCGCCTAGAAACACGCGCGTCAAGACTGAATGCTTTACAGCTTCGTATTTTAAGGCATACTTTATCTTCATCGTTAGGGTGTGTTCTTGCCGGGAACAATCCCCTTTCCCCGGCGAGAACAGCACCCAATAATATAGTACAATCGGCCCATGCGCTTCGATGTGTTCACCTTGTTCCCCGGCTTGATCAGCCCCTACCTGGAGGAAAGCATCCTCCAGCGAGCGCTGGCACGCGATCTGCTGCGCGTGGACGTGCACGACATCCGCGCATGGACCAGCGACAAGCACCATGTGACTGATGAGCCCCCCTACGGCGGCGGAGGCGGCATGGTGATGAAGGTGCAGCCGATCTTCGCGGCGGTGGAGGGCGTGCTCGGAGCGCCGCCCGCCTGCCCGGTGATCTTGATGACACCACAGGGCCGCCCGTTCACGCAAAAGGTCGCCGCGGAGCTGGTGCAGCACGAGCGCATCGCTCTGCTGTGCGGGCGCTACGAAGGCATCGATGAGCGGGTGCGGGCGCACCTTGTCACCGACCAGATTTCCATCGGCGATTTTGTGCTCACCGGCGGCGAGCTGCCCGCGCTGATGGTGATCGACGCCGTCAGCCGCCTGATTCCCGGCGTGCTGGGTGACCCCGACGGCGCGACAGATGACTCGCATGCCTCAGGCCTGCTGGAATACCCGCACTACACCCGCCCGCCCGAGTTCCGCGGCTGGAAAGTGCCGGATGTGCTGGTCTCCGGCAATCACGCGGCAATCGCCAAGTGGCGGCGCGAGCAAAGCCTGCTGCGCACGCTCCGCCGCCGCCCGGACCTGCTGGAGCGCTTCGAACTCACCCCCAAGGACCGAAAGTTCCTCGACCGCGTGCAGAACGGCGACATCCCCGAAGAACACCGGATTGAGGATATTTAAAATATTGGTATGATGCGCGACTGTGTCGCGCATCATACCAATATTCCGGATCAAAATGCAAAAAGTCTAGCGTCGGCGACCGAACAGCGCGCGCAGCAGCCCAAATATCACCGCGAAGGCGGCCCCAAAGGCCGCGCCGAACGCGATGGCCTGCTGTGTATCCAGCACCACTTTCGTATTCTCGCCCAACGTGGTGTTGCTGGCGAGATTGATACCGATGGTGCCGTTGTTGACGGTGGTGTCATTGCCAATCATCAGCAGCGCACCGCCGTTGGTGATCTCAGTGCTGCCGCCGATGGTCATGCTCAACGCGCCGCCGTTCATCACTTCCATATCATGGCCGGCCACAATCACCATCGCGCCGCCGTCGGAAAGTTCCGCGTCGCGCCCGGCAACCAGGCTCATCGCTCCCGCATCATTGACGGTGATATCCTGTCTGGCATTGACGTTTACGGCAAAGCCATCACGGAACATGATGTTTTGCCCTTCCACCTCGCTGGCAAAACTGGTGAATTCTTCGTCATACTCGGGCATCTCATTTTCGCCCATTGGATTCGATTCTTCCATTTGTTCCCTCCTGGTCTTGATTGTGCAGTTGTGCGCTATATGATTGTATCCAAAAACACTGCTTTTACCACAGCGGGATATCGATCATCTTTTGAAACGTCGTCTCCACACCTTGCGGGGTGTAGCGATCGCGCAGGACCCACACCACCCAGTGATCTTCATCAAGCACCATGCTGATCGGACAGGGAATCTCAGGCGGGCAGAAGGGGTAGTTGGTTACCGCGCTTGCAAAGCGAATACGCATTAGCTCGCCATCAACGGTAAATCCGGTTCCCATGCCAATGGTCACCGCCGCTAGGCACGCCAGAATCATCAGTGCCAGAACAGCGACAATGATCCATTGGCGGATATCGCGGTTATAAGATTCATGTTGTGACGTTCGCTGGCTCATAGGACGATTATAAGCCAGCCGTAGTTCAACAGCAGAATCCGTTTACAGTTTTCAGCCTTGGATCTACAATTACATCAACATCTCACCGTTTGAGGGGAAAATTCCATGCGCCTGAACTACGGCAAGACCTTCCTGCTCGGCTTTGGCTTTTTTGGTGTCAGTGTTATTTGGATGGTGTACAACACCTTCGTCCCGTTGTTCCTTGCCAACCGGTTCGGCCTCGACCCGCGCTGGATCGGGTTCTTTATGACGCTCGACAACATCGCCGCGCTGCTGATCCAGCCAACCGTTGGCGCGTGGTCCGACCGGCTGCGAACGCCCATCGGGCGGCGCATGCCCTTCATCCTCATCGGCGCGCCGATTGGCGCGGTGGCGTTTGGCATCATCCCACTGGCGGGTGTGCTACCGCTGTTCGTCGCCTGCACCAGCACGCTGCTGCTCAGCATGGCCTTCTGGCGCACCCCCGTCGTTGCGCTGATGCCCGACATCACCCCCTCCCCCTTCCGCTCGCAAGCCAACGGCATCATCAACCTGATGGGCGGTTTGGGATCGATCATTGCCACTCTGGGCGGCTCTGCGCTGTATGCCATGAATCAGGCCTACCCCTTCTGGCTCGGCTCTGCACTGGTCATCATTTCGGCCATCCTGGTATTTGTATTCATTAAAGAGCCGAAGGAATTTGAAAGCACCAGCAAAGAGCGACCGAACCTGTGGAAAGCACTGGTTGATGTTGTTCGCGCGAACGAAAAGAGCGCCCTACGCATCCTGCTGGCGATCTTCTTCTGGTTTGTGGCATACAACGCCATCGAGGCCTTCTTCACCCTCTACGCACAGGAGCACCTGGGCCTGCCCGGTGAGGACGGCGCACGGCTGCTGGGCCATCTGTCGGTGATCTTCGTCCTGTTTGCGCTGCCGGCGGGCTACATTGGCGCGCGGATCGGGCGGCGCCGGACGATCATGGCCGGCATCGTGCTCATGGCCGGGCTAATGTTTTCCATGTACGTGTTGCCCACGGAGTGGCTCGTCAACCCTCAGGGCCGCCTTCCCGGGTTGGGGCAGTTGTACTCCATCAGTTTTCTGTTGATGATGGCGGGCGCATCCTGGGCGCTGATCAACGTCAATTCGCTGCCCATGGTGGTGGATATGACCGACGACGCGCGCATCGGAACCTACACCGGGCTGTACTATATGTTCTCCACCCTGGCAGCCATCACCGGTCCTAACATCAACGGCTGGATCATCCACCTCACCGGCGACAACTACGGCTACGTCATGGTCGTCGGCCCGATCTTCATGGCCCTGGCCTTCCTGATGATGATCGGCGTGCGCAAGGGTGAGGCGAAGAAGAAATCGGTGAGTGGAGAGCCGGCGCTGGCAGCAGACGCACCTTAAGATTCGAAAGAGCAAACCTAATCAGGAGCAGTAACCATGATTTACGAACTGCGCACGTACTGGGCCGCGCCGGGCAAGATCGATGCCCTGCACCACCGCTTCCAAACCCTTACCCTGGGGCTATTCCAGCGCCACAATATGCGCGTGGTCGGCTTTTGGACGCCGCAACCCGCTGCGCCGGAGACGGGCAGCCTGGTGTACATCCTCGCGTTTGCCGATGCGGCAGCCAAGGACGCCGCCTGGGCCGCCTTCCGCGCAGACCCTGAGTGGATCACCGGAAAAGCCGAAAGTGAGAAGGGTGGTTCGCTGGTGGAGAAGCTGACCAGCGTCATCCTCTCCCCGGTGGAGTACGTCTCTCAGACAGTTTAAGGTTTCCCCTCAATACTGAATGGGGTTTTGAAAACGCGAAGCGTTTTCAAAATCCCATTCAGTATTGAGGGGAAAAGAAACCCTTTACACGTACCGCCGCAGGCGGATTGACGCCGCGACGAGGATTAGCGTAATGACCACCGCCGAGGTGACGCAGTAGGGGCAGATCTTGTGGATCACGGCGACCTCGATATACGTGAGATACGCCGAGTAGAGCGTTCCGGCAAGCGCCAGCCCAAACGCAGCAATCGGCCCCCACAGTTCCGCGAGATTCCAGCGCGGCTCCAGGAGCAGAATTGCCAGCAGGCCGGCATATGCCAGCGCGCCTAGCACCGCCACCGGAATTCCACGCACCTCGGAGTAGATGCTGTTGTTGACTGCCTCACAGTCCCCCACCCCTACGCACAGCGTTGATGATGGGTAGAACTTGATGTAGACAAGGTACAGCGATACGACCAGCCCAATGATCGAGAGCACCAGGGCCACGCGGCGAAGATTCTGATCGGTAAACATCGCTGACGCTTCCGTTTACTGGTTGGTAACCAATTCCGCCTGGATCGCTGCCTGGATGGCAGCCAAATCCATGGGATTCTCAATCTTCGTGTCATTGACGAAGACGCTGGGCGTGCCGGTTACACGCAGCGAGCGGGCCATTGCCTCATCCGCGCTCACGGCGCTCGCGTACTTGCCCGAGTTGAAGCACTGGTTGAACTGCTCTGTATTCAGCCCAAGCGCCTGAGCAAATTGGCGCAACCGCGCATCGTTGTACCCACCCACACCCTCACCAATCTGGTTGGCGAACAGGATTTCGTGATAATCCCAAAAGGCGTTCTGCTCGGCGGCGCATTCACTGGCCTCCGCTGCCCGTCGCGACTCGTTCCCGCCCACGTTGCCATCGATCACGATAAAGTGGTGATACTCAAAGCGCACCTGCCCCGTCTCAATATACTGGTCGATGATCTGCTTCTGCGTGCCGTTGCTAAAGTTGCGGCAGAAAGGACACTGAAAGTCTGAAAACTCGCGGATCACGACCGGAGCGTCCGCGGCTCCCAGCGCCTTGCCCTCTTCCATTGGCCATTCTCGCGTCTCAGGTGTAATAAAACTTCCCGTCGCCGTCGCCGGGTTGCCCTGCGCAATCAGAATCAGCACCGCCGCGATTGCGACCAGCACCACCGCGCCGATGATCCAAATGCCCATTCCAGGCGCAGACGATTTCTGACGCGCCCTCTGGCGTGCTTTGGATGGGTTGCGTTTGCTCATGCTTCTTCTCCTCCCATGATGATACTTGCACGATTTGTGTGTCTGGTCGTACAGCCGCACAAATAGTACGAAGTGCATATATTTTATCATCTAAATAATTATTGCAGCATTAAAATCTTCGGGTTCTTTGGGAACTGTCGTGGTTGCAGAGGAATTTGC
>JAEYTI010000053.1 GCA_023434145.1 Chloroflexota bacterium
GTTGGGACAGGGGAACGAAGTACCCCTGTCCCAACACACCAACAAACTGGGAAGTACCCTTCGACCTGTATAATCAGGGAGCGGAATCGACAGATTCGAAACTCGACCGAACATATCCACCGATTCCCTGTTCAGGCAGTCTGCCCTCTCCGTCGCACATGGTTTATCTTGTCTTGAATGGCAGGTCAATTATAGACCATATCGGTGCCCTCAATCGCGTATGTTACGGCCACTTCTTCTTGTTTGTTGAAAGACGCAAATGATTCAGTATTTTTTCTACCGTCTCCTCCACGCTCAGGCTCGAATTATCCAACCAAAACCCAATTCGCGAAGTCTCCTCCCGCAGAATGCGATCGAACGCAAAAACCGCCTCACCGTCTGGGTAGCCGGTCTTTGCGCGGGTGCGCTCGCGTTCAGCGATCACTTCCGCGCTGGGGCACAACACCACCACGGCTAACCGATACCCTGAAAACGCGGCGGCGATCTTGCTCAACCATGGCCCGATGATGACATCCTGGTAAACCACCGCTAATCCGGCGTCCGCATAGCGTTTTGCGGCGATGATCGCCAGTTCATAGCGCAATTCGAGCTGACGCTGCGCCTCTTCGGACAGCGCAAAACCCATCTCCGCTTGCCCGTTTACGATCATGCGCCGGAACACATCTCCGCGCAGATGCACACTCCGCGGCAGCCGCTCAGCCAGCGCCTGCGCCACAGTCGATTTACCGGAGGCCATATTGCCGGTGATCAGGATGATTTGTGGTGTGACTGCCATTCTCATTTTGTTTGTCGCTTGTTAATTCTGTCAAGCCGGTTTCATATTATAGTTATAAAGCCTAAACAAACCCTGTGGAAATTATGATATCCCTTCACCTTTTCAACAGTTTATCTATTGATTATACAGGATGGTCTTGTGGAACTTGCGAAGCCAGAATCCATTGAGTCGAATGCCCTGCCGATCCAAACCGCAAACCTGGTCTTTGGGCTGACTATTTTTCTATCGGCTTTTTTGTTATTTCAGATCGAGCCGCTGATTAGCAAATTTATCCTACCCTGGTTCGGCGGCGGCCCAGCGGTATGGACCTCAGCAATGCAGTTTTTTCAACTGATCCTTTTGGTAGGGTATGCCTATGCCCACCTGTTGAGCCGGTGGGATATCGCCCGTCAACGCTCGATACACTTGATCGTAAGCCTGATCGTGTTGATCTGGATGGTTTTGATGGCCTTCCGTTGGGATACACCCGTTACACCTGGTGTCCAATGGAAGCCGGTTCCAACCGCAACTCCGGTCGGTCAGGTGCTTTTAGTGCTGTTGGTGAGCGTTGGTCTGCCGTTCTTTCTGCTTTCCACAACCAGCTCGCTAATACAATCCTGGTTCAGTCAGGTGCGCCGCCATTCCTCGCCCTATTCGTTCTATGCACTTTCGAATGGGGCCTCGCTCCTGGCCCTGCTTAGCTACCCCATTTTGTTTGAACCCAACCTGACGGTAAAGCAGCAGGCGACATTCTGGTCCGTGGGTTTTGGACTGTACCTCCTGGTTCTTGGTACATGCATGTGGATCACCCGCACCGCATCCGCTGCCCGTGAGACGCAAACAATCACCGGCGAGGAAGAAGCTGAACCGGCGGCGAAAGTCGCCGCGCCGGGGCGGAGAAGCTATGCTTTCTGGATCAGCCTTTCGGCCTGCGCATCCGTTATGCTGCTCGCTTCGACCAATTATATGTGCCGGGATGTCGCGTCGGTGCCATTCCTGTGGGTGCTTCCGCTGAGTCTCTACTTGCTCTCATTTGTCATCACCTTCCATGATCACCAGAAACGCTTGCGCAACCTGTACGCCGTCCTCACGCTCGCCGCAATTGTCCTCGGGTTGTGGAATCTGGCAATGGGAACGCGGATGAGTATCTTCTTTCAGATCGGATCAAACTCGTTGATGCTCTTTTCCATCAGCCTGCTGTGTCACAGCGAGCTCTACCTGCACCGGCCTGCGCCACGCTACCTCACCTCCTTCTACCTGATGCTCTCCGTGGGTGGCGCGCTAGGCGGCATTTTCGTCAACCTGGTCGCCCCGCTGATCTTCCCCGACTTCTGGGAATATAACCTGGGCCTGATCTACTGCGCGATCATCGTCATTGTGATCGCCTATCAGAGCCGTGGAACCCTGCTCTACCGGCTGCGTGTTCCCGTCGCTGTGCTTGCCCTGGCCTTATCCGTGTTCATTTTTGCCCTTCCCATTGCCTGGTTGCAGAACTCTGTGGAGATTGCGCGTAATTTTTACGGTGTTGTGAAGATCCGCCAGATGCAGGGGGATATCCCCGGCTATGAAATGATCCACGGCGCCATTACCCATGGGCAGCAGGCATCCCGCGAGCCGGAAAAAAGCCTGCCCAATTTGTACTACGGTAAGTCGAGCGGAGTATATTACGCGATCACGAATTACCCACCGTATCTTAACGGGCAGCCGGTGAAGATCGGCGGGATTGGTTTAGGCGTTGGGACCATTACCAGTTATGGACGGCAAGGCGATCTAATCAAATTCTACGAAATTGACCCGGCAGTGATTCAATACGCAGCGGATACCCGCTACTTCACCTATCTTGCCGAAAGTAGATCGGAACTAGCAATCGTCCTTGGCGACGGTCGCCTCTCCCTGGAGCGCGAGATGGCGCAAAACCAACCGCAAGATTTTGATATTTTCGTCATCGACGCCTTCTCCGGCGACTCAGTCCCCTCGCACCTGATCAGCATCGAGGCCATCCAGCTTTACCTTGATCATCTCAAGCCGGATGGTGTTCTGGCATTCCATATTACCAACCGCCACATTGATTTAGAACCGGTGCTTGCGCTGGCTGCCGAGCAGTTGAATATCCCCGGAGCGATCATTATGCAGGATACACCAATCGGGCCTCTCAGCAGCTCATCAACCTGGGTTTTGCTCACACGCAACCAGGCGCTGCTCCACTCACCCGAAGTCGACGAAATCAAGCGAGACTTACAGAAAAAGCCGGGCGTCCGTATGTGGACCGATGACTTTGGGAACTTGTTCCAGGTGCTGCGGTAACAATGAGGAAAATGTTTTATCGGGTATTGAACCGGCAAGCCGGTTCAATACCCGATAAAACATTATGAGACAGCTCCGCCAGCGCCTATGCTACAGTCGATTTGCCAGAAGCCTTGTTGCCGGTGATCAGGATAATTTGCGGTTCCGGATCGGTCAAACAATCTCTACGCCGGATACCCGCCAATAGGCTGGTACGCTCGAAAATAATCGACAGCGAAGGTTTTTGGGTAGCGATCCTCTGCAGAAGCACTACCCTGCAGCTCATAGATGTTGAGCATGAATTGCATTGGATAACTCGGAGACTGGGCCAAAGTTTTGATCTTCACGTTATCGATGTAGAAGTCCAGCCCGCGCGGAGCCCACTCCATCGCGTAGATGTGGTACCGAGTCGCGTCAACGGGGAAAAACTCCTCATAGAACGCATCCGACAGCGCCGGGTCGCCCCATTTTCGCACACCGTGCCCTACTCGCGAAGATCCTTCACTGATATGCGCGCCCATGATCTCAAAAATAGCGATCTCCCCCGAGCGTTCGGGCGTATCTTCATAACCAATCATCCATAGAGCCACGTGATTGCGCGGGTTCCGTACGCCTTTTGCCCGCATCTCAAAGTAGCCGTATTGGGGCACGTACAATTCAACGTTTTTCTGTGCCTCACGCACGGTGCAGGCAGGGCTGAAACGGTGCTGCCCGATTCTGCTCCCCACCGGCCCCGAGAACTGCCCGGTCTGAATCGAGGAGCACTTTACCTCGCCGTCAAACTCAGGACACCACGGCTGCTGATCTTCGGTAATTTGCAGGATCAGGTTACCATTTTCCAACGCATACCGCGGCGCGGATCTTTCACGAGTGCTCCAGTGTGGCAGGTAGAACGGCAGCCACTTTTGCGTATCGAGCACCGGTCCATCGAATTCGTCGTGAAAGTCGAGCCGGTAGCCGGGCTTTTCAATCGGGTTGGCCGGAAAATCGGATGGTGAATACTGCTCCATGTTTGCATCCTCCTTGCCGGTGAATTCTACCCGCTTCTTCGATTACTTACTACGCCGGTACACTTCCCACCGGTCATTTGTTATATGCGCTTGCAAAGCGTAATTTTCACACAGGTGGGTGAACACCTCATCCATCCCATCTGGCAGCGGACCTTCTGGCAAAATGCACTGCCCTTCCGCAGTGGTGGTGATAAACGGCGTGGAGGGCAAGAAGGTGTTAATTACCAGCGCGGGCGGGTTTTCGCGCAGATCGGCGAGAAGCTCTTGCGAATATTCCGCGCGGGCATAACCCTCGCGGAACAGCGGCTTCTGGTGCACGAAGCGGGTAGGCGAAGGCCGGTTGGAGAGAAAGTTTACCGTGGTCTGTGAGCCCCACATCAGCACTGGCTCGCCCGGTTTGGTCGTTGCACGGATGTACCACACAGCAGTGGAAATCGTTTCTTCCGTACCGGGCGCTCTGCGCTGCCGGTCGATCTCGAACAGCGGCTTCCCAAACAGCAGCACAGCCAGCAGCGTCAGCCCCGCAATCCGCAGCAGCGCCGCCCCGCGCCCGCTTCCACGACCCAGCCGCCACAGAATCGTCATTGCCCACCCCGCCAGGATCATCATCCCTGGCAGCAGGGTGAGAAAGTAGTGGCGGTAGTTCTTCCCCGACGTGCCAACCAGCAAAATCTCTACCGGCAGGTTTATCAATGCAACGACCAGCGGAAAGTGCGCAGCGCGGATTCCAAACAACGCCGCTGGCCCGGCTTTGCGCCAGACTCTGGCCGCATACACCAGCCCTGCAAACCACGCGACGATTGCAAAGATAAAAAACGGCGAAGATTGGAACAGGAACGTAAAAATATCGCCGAACGCCCAGAGACGCCGGTCGGGATCAACGTCGGAATAGAGGAAGTTGAACAGATAAGCGACGCTCCAAAATTCGGCCAGCGCGCCGTGCGCGGCAAAAAACGCTACCCACCCGGCGACCGCGACAAACGCTCCCACGGCGGCCCAGGCCAGCCGCCGCCATAGCCCCACAGTTTGCCCCACAAGAATGCTTAGCAGATACGCCACCGCCAGGGCTGCCCAAACGCCCACCATGGTCTGCTTCAGGCTGAGCGCCAGCCCAAACAGCACCCCGTTGATAAACATCCGCCGGTTTGCGCCAGGCGCATCCGCGCCGCGGAACGCCAGGTACAGTGCCGCCATTTGCAGCGGCAGCGCAAATTCTTCGGTCAGGTTACCGCCTTCGAGGAAAAACACGGTGTGAACCACGGCCGCTGTGGCGGCAAGGAACGCCACCCAGCGCGGAAATACCTGCCGGAGCGCCAGGTAGCCAAAAATACTCGCCAGCCCCAATGATGCAAACTCCAGCAGCCAAACGCCCCACAGCGACCGCTGGGTGATCAGCAGCCCTAGCGCGTCGAGATAGAAGATTAGCGGCGGTTTGTGATCCCAGAGATCTCGAAACGGCACAGCCCCCCGCAGGATCTGCTGTCCAAAGTACAGGAAGATGCCCGAGTCGTGTCCGGTCGGGCGGCTGCTGCTGATCGAAGATGCCGCGCTGAGCGTGAAGTACACTGCCGCGATCAGCCCCGCGCCGATCCACACGCCCCGGCTGGGCAAGATCACCGCGGCATACAGTTCGCACGCCGCGCGAGACAGCCAGCCGCGCTTGCCAAACTCGGAGCGGTAGGCAAGCACAAAGCCAGCCACAGCCTGTATTCCCGCAAGCGCCAGCCAGCCCGCCAGCGGCGCAAAGCGTACGTAGAACCGACCACGCCCCACCGTCAGCAGCAGTCCGGTGAGAATGAGCAAAAAACTGACAGTAAGCAAGCGCTGAACACTGGGGTTATAACGGCGAGACCGCAGCAAAATCAGCCCCAGCGCAAAACAGCACAATGCACCCGCAAGCAGCAGCCACGCCAGGGGTACCCTGGGCGGCGCGCCAGCAGCCAGCAGTCCTGTTTGCTCACTGGCCCGGGCAGTGGTTGTAATGGCAAGCAGCAGCATCCCCTCCAGTAAGGTTAAAATGACAACCCAGATGAGGATGCGCTGCTTGCCCATCAGATCAGATTACTCCAAGCCCGCGCAGCAAAATCAGCAGCACCAGCAGCGGGGTGACAAAGCGGATGACGAAGAAGAAGCCGCGCACAATGCCGGTATTGTTCAGCGCGCCATGGTTGGTCAGCTCGTCGAACAGTTCTTTGCGGCTCCACACCCACCCGGCAAAAATCGCCAGGAACAGCCCGCCAATTGGCAGCAGCACGTTCGAGGTGGAGAAATCAAACAGGTCGAACATCGTTTTGCCAAACAGCTTGAAATCCGCCATCAGACTGTTCGAAAGCGCCGCGGTAGAGCCGACCAGCCCCAGCAGCACCACGGTGGCAATCGTCGCCACGGAGCGCGCAATGCCAAACCGCTCGTTGAGGAAGGCCACCGGCACTTCGAGAATCGAGAGCATCGCTCCGGTGGCGGCAATGGCTGCCAGCACGAAGAACATCACCACAAAGACGTTGCCAAACGGCAGCGAGGCAAAGATCGACGGGATGGTGATGAACAGCAGCGACGGCCCGGCTTCCGGCTCGAAGCCAAAGGTGAACACCGCCGGGAAAATCGCCATGCCCGCCAGGATAGAAACGCTCAGGTCAGCCAGCATTACGGTCGCGGCGGTCTTGGGGGTATTCTGGTCAGCGCGGAAGTAGCTGCCGTAGGTAATCATCGTGCCCATGCCTACCGAGAGCTTGAAGAACGACAGGCCCATTGCCGCCAGCAGCACGTCACCGTTTAGTTTTGAGAAATCCGGGCTGAAGAGGAAGGCCAGCCCCTCTCCAGCGCCAGGCAGGGTCAGGCTGCGGATCACCAAAATGACCAGCAGCAAGAACAGCACCGGCATCAGCCTTTTGGTCGTCTGCTCAATGCCCTTGGTGACGCCGAGAATAATGATAAAGCCAACAAAAACCAGTACCACCCACTGCCACAGCAGCGATTGTACCGGGCTAGTGATCAGTGTGGTGAAGGCTTGCGAGGTCACTTGCGGGTCAGTAGAGAGAATGCTGCCGGATACCGATTTGAAGATGTAGGCAAACACCCATCCGGCCACTTCCGTATAAAATGCGAGGATCAGGAACGCCGCCAGCACGCCCGATGCGCCAATCAGCCACCAGGGCAACCCGCCAGGCGCCACCTTTTGCAGCGCGGTGATGGCGTTAGCCCGTGAGCGACGGCCAATGGTGAGCTCTGCGATCATCACAGGCAGGCCGACCATCAGCGTACTCAGCAAGTAGATCAGCAGGAACGTCGCGCCGCCATTGGCCCCGGTGAGCGCGGGAAACTTCCAGATGTTGCCAAGGCCCACAGCGGACCCCAGCGTAGCGGCAATAACGCCAAACGCCGAAACAAAACTACCGCGGGCAGCCTGCGCATTTCGCGCCTTATCCCCGGCAGACACAGCAGAACGACCGGTAAGGGATTTATTGGATTCCATAACGATAAACTCCTGAGGAGGGTTTGAACGCTGGAATTATACCTTTCACCGGTTATCCTGCCGAGGTTAAAACACGTTGAACCCACGGTTTTCACAAAATGCTTTGTGAAAACCGTGCTGCAAGAGCCCTCCCCCAACCCCTCCCAACGGCAAAGAGCGGCGTTGGGAGGGGAGAAAAAGTTATTTGGGGCAGCCAGTTGGTGTAAAGCACCAACCGGCTGCCCCAAACCCCGAAAATAAAAAAGAGACTATGTGACATCAGCAGCGAAACATTTGCGCTTATTCGACCGGCATGAAAAGCAGTTTTACCCGGCTGCCCCCAGTGAGGGTTTCGATATGCACTTCCACGGCTTCAGCACTGCGCCAGTAGCTCAATACAATCAGCCCATCGGCCTGCGCGGGAGGGTCCTTCTCTGTCCAGCCCTCCTGAGGCAGAGCCGTCTGGTAGAAGGCGCTGACCGCGTCAGCCGAATCGCCTGTATCAAACGACGCCATTCCGGGCAGGCGGACGAACATGCGCGTATCACCTGGCAGCGGAACACCCGGTTCGCAGCCCTCCACCGGCGTAATTGGCGCTTCCCCCAGCCCCGTGGCCGTGTATGTGGCGGTCAGCTTGCCAGGCCCGCCGCCGAAAAAGGGATCATTCCCCGAGCCTTCGAGCTTGAAGCGCAGCAGCATGCCGCTGTCACGCTCGGTCCACACATCCAGCAAAGCGTCGCTCCACTGCCCGGCAGCACCAGACGCCTGGTAGTGCATCATCGCCACACCGCCAACCGACTCCTCCCCCACCAGTTTCAGCGCGCTTTCCATTTGCGCGCGCGTAATCAGTGCTTCGGGGTGCAAGAAGCTCGGATCCATGCCCGCGCCGTTGGGATACTGCACGCACTCATTGTCGGTTCCTTCTCCGGTCATCCAGCTCGTCGTGCCATCCGTCACCAGCCGGATATCGCCCGGGTTCTGCTCGTTTTCTACACCTTCCATGTGAAGGGAGGTTTCGCGAAGGTCGGTAGATTTGCGTGTTTGCAGCGCATACAACCAGTTCTTCGCGCCAGCGAACTGGATTTGAAAATCGGATTGGTAGGTTGGCAAAGCATCACGGTCGTAGCGCAGTGTTCCACCCTCCACTGGCGCTGGTGTTTCAACTTGGGGAACCTGCGTTGTGGCTGTTCCACAGCCAGCAAGCATCAGAAGTACAACTGCGGATGTGAGAAGGAGGATTTTTTTACTCATTGCCATATCGTACACGGGTGAAAATAAAATAAACCTTTCATTGTTGTTAGGCGATTACCAATTTCGAACTTTCGCGACTCTTTTTGCCATCCTCACTCGTTATCTATTGTGTACGTTCGGTTTCCAATGACCATAACAAACAAAGGAGAATCCATGAAAACAAAACTACTGGTCACCTGGGGGATCATCCTTGTTCTGCTCGTTTCAGTGTTCGGAACGGCCGGCGCTCAGAGCGGGCCAGAGCCCACACCCGTCCCTACCGATGAGACACCCACCATCATATACGTTCACCCCATCGCGCAGGTTCTCGGCGCCTACTTTGGCCGCGCGAAAACATCAACCACCCCGGCACCCCCTGTTCCCACGCCTGATCCGCTAGCCACCCCAGATCCGCTGGCGACCCCTGAGCCCGAAACTCCGGTACTGACCCCGGAAGAGGTTGCGGAACAGATCGCGCAGTATCATGAGGATGGCATGGGCTTTGGCGTGCTGGTAAAACTCTACGCCATGGCGGAAGCCTCTGCTGAGAAGTGCAGCACCGAGACGGCTGCCCCCGCGCCCACCGCGGACGGAACCACCCCCGAACCCTGCACGGTCGTGACGGTGGACGAACTGGTGACGGCCTTCCAGGGCGGCCAGGGCATGGGCCAGCTCTTCAAAGAATATGGCAAGCCCGCGCTGCTGGGTGTGGGTCACGTGAAGAAGGAAATGAAGAAACTCGAACAGGTGCCTGTGCCGACCGAATGCGTAGAAGAAGGCTGCACGGTACTGGATGACAATGGCGATACGACCCTTGATGACGACGACGACAAGGGTAACAATGGCAACGGCAATGGCAACGGCAACAAGGATAAGAAAGACAAGAAGGACAAGGAGCCTAAGCAGAGGGGTCCCAAGAAGTAGCCATCGCTGATCCGAGATTGATACGTTCCGATTTATCTCCGCCCCGGCTGAAATCAGCCGGGGCGGTTTCTTTGCATTGCGGGCTTCGCCCGCCTGAAAAATCTTTTTTGGAGTTTTGATTCATATGATGGATGTGGTAATTCGAAGCGCGAGATGCCCGCATCTGACGCTTCGAATTACCACATCCATCATATGAATCAAAAAAGGCCGCCCTATTGGACGGCCTTTCGCGTTTGTACGATGGTACTAGGCGGGGGTGACGTTCGCGGCCTGCAGGCCCTTGGGGCCCTTCTCGACCGAGAATTCGACCTTCTGACCTTCGGTCAGGGTGCGATACCCATCGGTCTGGATGGCCGAGTAGTGAACGAAGACGTCGGGTCCGTTATCCTGAGCCAGGAAACCATAACCCTTCTCGCTGTTGAACCATTTGACCGTACCGAGAATACGCTCAGACATTGTGTTTGCCTCCTTAGGCAGTAAGTAAATTCGGATTTGATGCTGCTGGT
>JAEYTI010000061.1 GCA_023434145.1 Chloroflexota bacterium
GTCCCGACCCACCAACAAACTGAAACACACCCCAATCTTCTTTGGGTACCTTCTCTCGTTTACGGGCAGGCACGATGGAGTAAAACACATGGTAGAAAAGGCCGAAATTGGCATCATCGGGTTGGGGGTAATGGGGCACAGCCTGGCGTTGAATATGGAGCGCAACGGGTATGCGGTGGCTGGGCTGGACCTGGATGCGGTGAAGATGCAGAATTTTGTGAACAGCCGCGATGAGGGACGGCAGTTGATTCCCTCCAGCACATCAGCCGAGCTAATGGCGGTGTTGGAAAGGCCGCGGCGAATTTTAATGATGGTCCCGGCTGGGAGGGCGGTAGACAGCGTGATCGCGCAGCTGAAACCGCTGATGGAGCCGGGCGACATTGTGATTGACGGGGGAAACTCATTCTTTGAGGATACCGAGCGGCGCTGCCAGACCCTTGAATCGGCTGGGCTGAAGTTTGTAGGCATGGGTGTTTCGGGTGGAGAAGAGGGCGCGCTGTGGGGACCCAGCCTGATGCCGGGCGGCCCGCGCGAGGCATGGGAAGCGCTGTCGCCCATTCTCACCGCGATCGCTGCGCGGGCGGATGATGGCGAGCCATGCGTGGCGTATATTGGCCCGCGCGGGTCGGGGCATTACGTGAAAATGGTGCACAACGGAATCGAGTACGGCGACATGCAGCTCATCGCTGAAGCATACGACATGCTGCGCCGGGGATTGGGCCTGCCCGCGCAGGAGATTGGCGAAATCTTTGCCCGCTGGAACGAGGGTGTACTCCAGTCGTACTTGATGGAGATCACCGCGGACATCCTCTCCAAGCAGGATGCTGACACAGGCAAGCCGCTGGTGGACTTGATTGTGGACGAGGCCAAACAGAAGGGCACCGGCGGTTGGGCGGCGCAGGATGCGCTGGATATCGGCGCGGCGACGCCGACTATCAGCGTTGCGGTGGAGAGCCGCATCATCTCCAGCTTTAAAGAGCAGCGGGTGCAGGCAAGCGCCCTGCTGCGAGGACCTGCCCCGCGCTTCACCGGCGACCCACAGCCTGTGATCGACGCTGTGCACGATGCGCTCTACGCCAGCCGGATGGTGGCGTACGCGCAGGGCATGAGCATGCTGCGGGTGGCATCTGATGAGTACGGCTATGGGCTGAACTTGGCCGAGATCGCACGTATCTGGCGGGCAGGGTGTATCATTCGCGCGCGGATGCTGAACGACATTATGGATGCCTACCGCCGCGAACCAGACCTGTTCAACTTGATGATCGACGAGGACTTCCGGCGCGCGCTGGCGAACTGCCAGGATGGCTGGCGGATGGTGGTGCAGCAAGCGGTGGGGATGGGCATCCCGTTGATGGCAATGGCTGCCTCACTGAGCTACTACGACGCATTCCGCAGCAGCGTGCTGCCCGCCAACTTGATCCAGGCGCAGCGCGATTACTTCGGCGCGCACACCTACCGCCGGGTGGATAAGCCGGGCGTGTTCCATACCGTATGGGTGGAGGGAAGCAAATAACGAATCTGTTAATCCGGCGCTTCTCCTCCGCAGCGCCGGCGGGCGCTTCTTGTCAGGCCGCTGGATTCGTGGTATAAAACAGGTAACCCTACTGTGTACGCGCTGCTGCATAACCGGTTTTGAGCCAACACCAGTTATAAAGGGAGCCAAATTATAAACGTGATGCGATAGGCTCCGGCCAAGGCAGATCGTTTATCGAGGCACCCAACCTGCGATAGCAGGTTCAAAACTTCGCAGCACACGGCACAGTGGGGCTTTTTTAATCAATATTCGCTTTCCCTGGGACACAGGAACCTGTGTCCCAGGGAAAGCGAATATTGATAACCGCCTTCTAAAAAGGGAATGAGAGAGTTCTTTTCGCACTTCGTGCGACATGAACTCTCTTGTTTCTTTTTATGAGGGGCGGGGTTTGTGTCGCTGCTCTAGCTCAGCCCGGATTTGTTCGGGGGTGATATGGCGGTAGGCGAGCAGCACGAGCAGGTGGTACGTCAGGTCTGCTACCTCTTCCACCAGCCGGTCGTCGCCCTGGCCCTTTGCCGCGAGGATCACCTCAACGGCTTCTTCGCCTACTTTTTTGACAATCTCATCCTCACCTTCGGCCATGAGCCGGGCAGTGTACGACTGAGCACTGGGGTTGTCGCGCCGCTCGCAGATGATTGCGTATAGATCTTCTAGCTCCATTGTTCCTCCACGGTTTTCAACGTTCGGTAAAAGCAGGTGGTATTTCCAGTATGGCAGGCTGGCCCGGCGGGGCGAACTTTGACCAGCAGCGTGTCGGCGTCGCAGTCATAGGCAATCTCGAACACGCGCTGCACGTTGCCCGAGGTAGCGCCTTTGTGCCACATCTCGCCACGGCTGCGCGACCAGAAGTGGGTCTCGCCGGTGCGCAGGGTCAGGTTGAGCGCTTCGGCGTTCATATAGGCCAGCATGAGCACCTGGGCGGTCTCGGCGTCCTGCACGATGGCGGGGATGAGCCCTTGCGAGTCATACTTCAGCGCGGGGATATTCATGCGGACGCCTCCGCTTCCATGCGAACGGGCACGCCTTGCCCGGCAAGATAGTGCTTGAGATCGCCGATTTTCATTTTGCCATCATGGAACAGTGAGGCGGCCAGGGCAGCGTCCGCGCGGCCCTCGGTGAGCACCTCGGCGAAGTGCGGCATCGCGCCCGCCCCACCCGAGGCGATCACCGGCACGCGCACGGCATCGGCCACGGCGCGGGTGAGGGCAACATCGTAGCCGTTGAGCGTACCGTCGGCGTCCATGCTGGTCAGCAGGATTTCGCCTGCCCCGGTTTCGACTCCGCGCACGGCCCATTCCACGGCATCCAGCCCGGTGGGAGTCCGCCCGCCGTCGACCACCACTTCCCAGCCATTCACGCCGGGCGCGGAGGATCTGCGAGCGTCGATAGCTAAAACCACGCACTGCGCGCCGAAGCGGTCGGCCCCTTCGCGCAGCAGATCGGGGTTGCGCACGGCGGCGGAGTTGACACTCACCTTGTCTGCTCCTGCCAGCAGCAGTCGGCGCATATCTTCCACCGCGCGGATGCCTCCACCCACCGCGAGGGGCATAAACACCTGGTCGGCCACGCGCCGCACGGTTTCGACCACCGTGGCGCGGCCCTCGGGCGTGGCGGAGATGTCGAGAAAGACGAGTTCGTCGGCCCCGGCAGCATCGTAGATTTGCGCCTGCTCCACCGGGTCACCGGCGTCACGCAAGTTTAGGAAGTGCACGCCTTTTACCACGCGTCCATCGCGGATATCCAGGCAGGGAATGATACGTTTTGCTAGCATAGGTGGCTCCTTTAGGAAGACGCCTCACCCCCGGCCCCTCTCCAATTTCGTCAAAGCCCGAAATTAGAGAGGGGTGCCTTGTTCCGCAATTTGTGTTGATTTGCAAGGCACCTCCTCTCCTGATTTGCGGGATGTGCTCACGGAACTGAACATAGAACCCAAACAGTAAATCAGGAGAGGGGGGCGCGGTGGAACTGCGATAGGGGGTGAGGATCTTATCTCAATTGTTATCCATTCGGAATAACTGCTCCGGTTCAATATTTCCTTCATACAAGGCACGGCCGACGATGCAGCCTGCCAGACCGGCGGCTTTTGATGCCTGTACGTCCTCAATGCGACTGACGCCGCCTGAGGCGATGACGTTCAGGCCAGTTGCAGCTGCCAGTGCGGCGGTGGCGGTGAGATTCAGCCCGGTTTGCAGGCCATCACGGGCAATGTCGGTGAAGACCAGCCAGCGCAGGCCGCTATCCGCCAGCGTGCGGGCGAGATCGACCGCCGGGAGCGCGGTGGCGCTCTGCCAGCCGCGCACCTGCACCAGCCCATCGCGGGCGTCCAGGCTTGCGCCGATGCGGTTGGGTCCCCATTTTGCCAGCAGATCTGCGAAGACCTGTGGTTGTTCGACTGCCAGCGTGCCGATCATCACCCGTGAGACGCCCAGGTCGAGCGCGCGGTCAACGGCCTCCGCGGAGCGCAAGCCGCCGCCAAACTGGACCGGGATATTGCCCTGGCGTGCCTCCGCCAGGATGGCGGATAGGGCGGCTTTGTTCGCCTGATCGGGCTGGTCGAATGCGCCATCGAGGTTGACCACATGCAGGCGGCGCGTGCCAAGGTCGATCCAGCGCCGGGCGGTGGCGGCAGGGTCGGCGGAGTAGCTGGTCTGGCGGTTGGGGTCGCCTTCTTTCAGGCGCACCACCTGCCCGTCGCGCAGATCGATGGCGGGAAAGACGTGGAAGGAGGAAGGTGTATTCATGACAGCCTATACTCGGAAGAAGTTTGCCAGCACAGCCTGACCGACGCGCTGGCTTTTTTCCGGGTGGAACTGCACGCCGTACAGGTTCTCGCGCCGTACCGAGGAGGCAAAGTCGATGCCGTAATCGGTGCTGGCGGCGGTATCGGCAGGCTGTGACGCGCAGTAGTATGAGTGATTGAAGTAGGCATACACGCCTGTTTTAAGACCCTGGAACAACGGCGCATCGTCGCCAAACCAGAGCTGGTTCCAGCCGGTATGCGGAACTTTGCGGTCGGTGAAGTCGGGGAAGCGCACCACGCGGCCTTCCAGCAGGCACATACCGGGGTTCTGTCCCAACTCCTCGCTCCACTGGAATAGTGCTTGCATCCCTACGCAGATACCCAGCACCGGGTCTCCGCGCCGGACGGCCTCACGCAGCGGCTCTTCTAGCCCGCGCTCGCGCAGGCCCTGCATAAAGCTGCCAAAGGCGCCCACTCCCGGCAGGATCACCCGCCCGCGCTGGCTGAGGGCATCGGGGTCCGAGGTCACCTGCACGCGGAATCCGAGCGCCATCAGCGCATTGTGGACGGAATGCAGATTGCCCGTCCCGGCATCAACAAGTAAAGCGTCGATCGAATCCATTAAAACAGTACTCCTTTGCTGGATGGCACCTGCCCAGCACGGCGCGGATCGATGCGGGTGGCGGCGCACATGGCTCGAGCCAATGCCTTGAAGATCGCCTCCGCCTTGTGGTGGTCGTCGCGCCCGTAGCGGACGGCGGCGTGCAGGTTGCAGCGCGCGTTCAGGGCAAACGACTCCAGAAAGTGCTGGAAGAGCGTCACCGGCAGCCCGCCAACGGTAGGGGCATACCAATCCACGTTGAATACGCAGTAGGGCCGTCCGGAAAAGTCGACCGCGACATAGGCGAGGCTCTCATCCATGGGGCAGTCGGCGGAGGCCATGCGAACGATGCCCTTACGGTCGCCGAGGGCCTGCTGGAAAGCGCTGCCGAGCGTGAGCGCAACGTCTTCCATGGTATGGTGCGGATCGATGTGCAGATCGCCTTTGGCCTGGATGTACACGTCAAACAGCCCATGCACAGCGATCTGCGCCAGCATGTGATCGAGGAAGGGCAGCCCGGTGTCGATCTGGTGGCGACCCGTACCGTCGATATCGACGCGCACTTCCACCTGCGTTTCGCCCGTCTGGCGGCTGATCGCAGCCTGGCGGAGAGGGGTATCTGTATTAGTGGCGGTCATGCATGTTCTCCAGGTTGGCAATTTTTTGCAGCGCCGCTACCAGCGCGTCGGTGTCTTGTGGACGGCCAACGCTGACGCGGATAAAATCGCGCAGCAGGGGCGTGTTATAGTAGCGTACCAGCACGCCCTCCTGTGCCAGCGAGTCTTTCAGCCCGCGCGCGGAGCGGCCCAACACCCGGCAGAGGATGAAATTGGCCTGCGAGGGGTAAGGGCGCAAGAAGGGCATCCGGCGCAGGGCTTCGAGCAGAAGCTCGCGCTCATCGCGGAGTTTTTCCACGTTGCTCGCCAGATAGGCCAGGTCGCTCAGGGAGGCCAGGGCGGCCTCCGAGGCGGCGACGTTGACGTTATAAGGCTGTTTGGCCTTCCACAAAGCGGGCAGCAGCCAGGATGGGAACGCGCCATAGCCCACACGCAGCCCGGCCAGCCCGGCCCATTTGCTGAAGGTGCGCAGCACCACCAGATTTTCGCGCGCTGGCACCTCTGCCAGCCGGGAAAGGGAGCGGCCAAGCTGCCCGCCGTCCGCGGTGAATTCGATATATGCCTCGTCGATTACCACCAGCACAGGCAGATCCAGCAGCCGGTCGATTTCTTGCGGCGTGGGCAGGCTGCCGTCGGGGTTGTTGGGGGTGGTGATGAAGATGGCCTTAGGTTTTTTTGCTTGCACTGCGGCTTCGATGGCGTCAATATCCAGCGCGAAGGGGGCGGCGGGGTCGGTTGCGGGCTTGCGGGGTACCTCGATTACCTGCCCGGCGTTGAGCAGTGTATCGAACGGGTACATGCCGAAGGTGGGCGGGCAGTTGATCACGCAGTCGCCTGGCTCCAGCAGCACGCGCAGCAGCAGATCGATCAGTTCATCCGCGCCCGCGCCTGCCAGCAGGTATTCAGCCGGTGTGCCGGTGAACTGTGCCAGCGCGCTGCGCAGGGCGCGGCTCTCGGGATCAGGGTAGATGTGCGGGAAGGTCAGCCCGGCCAGAACATCCCTCACCAGCGGCGAGGGGCCGTAGGGGTTCTCGTTCGCGTCAAGCTTGACGATCGACTCAGCGGGGCGGCCCAGGCGCGCGGAAAGCACCTCAAATGGCTCAATTGGCGTGTAGGGCGGGAAGTTTTCAAAGCGAGCGGCGGTTTTCATCAGGGCCTCCGTCAACTTCCTCTGCGCACCGAAGGGCAGCGGCATTGGCGTGCGCGTCTAAGCCTTCCGCCAGGGCAATGGCCTGCGCGGCGGGCGCGATCTTGCGCGTGGTGGCGGGGTCGAGCGCGATCAACGAGACAATGTGGACGAAATCGAGCACGTTGACCGGCGAGGAGAAGCGCGCCGACCCGCCGGTAGGCATCACGTGCGAAGGCCCGGCGACGTAATCGCCCAGCACTTCGAAGGAGTGCTCACCGACGAAGATTCCACCCGCGGCATTAACCTTTTCTGCCAGCCGCCAGGGGTCGCGGACCGCCAGGCACAGGTGTTCGGGCGCGTAGCGGTTGCTTAGCGCTACCGCTTCATCCAGGTCGCGGGTGAGCACCACGCCGCTGCGCCGTTCGAGCGACACGGCGATCACACTGGCACGCGAACGCTGCTCCATCTGCTTGCCAACCTCCACCTGCACCTTCTCGGCCAGCTCGCGGGAGGGGGTGAGCAGCACGGCGGCGGCCATCTCGTCGTGCTCGGCCTGGGCCAGCAGATCGGCGGCCACCCAATCGGCGCGGGCGGAGTCGTCGGCGATCACCACCGTCTCGGTTGGCCCAGCCAGCGAGTCGATGCCGACTACGCCGTACACCTGCCGCTTGGCAAGGGTAACAAACAAGTTTCCGGGACCGAAGATTTTATCCACCGCGGCGACGCTCTCTGTGCCAAAGGCCAGCGCGGCGATGGCCTGCGCTCCGCCTACCGCGTACACCTCGTCGATGCCGATCAGCGCGGCGGTTGCGAGGATGATCGGCGCAACCTGACCCGTGGCGCGGGTGGGCGGGGCGACGAGAACGATCTCCGGCACGCCGGCCACCTGCGCGGGCACGGCAGACATCAGCACGGAGGAGGGCAGTGGGGCCGTCCCGGCGGGGACGTAAATGCCCACGCGCTGGATGGGGCGGACGTACTGCCCGACCGTGCCGCCAAGCGACTGCGTCATCCACGAGGTGACGGGCTGCGCCTGGTGGAAGCGGCGCACGCGATCGGCGGCAACTTCCAGGGCGGCGCGCTGATCGGAAGGAAGGGAGTCGAGCGCAGCTTGAAGTTCGGCCTTCGGGATAGCAAAACGATCGGATTTGCGCCCGTCCAGCTTCTCGGTCCACTCGCTCAGTGCGGCGTCGCCGCGCGTGCGCACGTCGCGCAGGATGCGGTCGACCACCTGGGCAGGGGTCAGCGGCTCGCCGAACATGGATGTAATTCGCTCCTGCACGCTGGGCGGCACGTCCATGTCGTCCATTGGGATGCGTTTGAGGATGCCTTGTTTCGCGGTATCGGTATTGTAAATGTTTAACATTTGGTTCTCCTTCTCTTTCTTGTGATATTTTTCAATGTGAAAGGCTTAGCCTGTCACATTGAAAAATATCACCCCTTTAATGCTTCGAGCATCGCCATGTAGCGGGGCGGCTCTTCGTCGAAGATGTAGGTGACCGGCATGACTACCACGCCGCTGCCGCCGATGGCTCGCAGCTCGGTGATGGCTTCAAAAAGGCGGCTGCGCTGGACGATGATGTTCACCGCGTACCAGTTGGGGTCCTGCTCACGGACGACAACACGCGAGATGGTTGGCCCTTGCAGCCCGGCGATGGCAGGTTGGCTGAAGATGCGGTTGGCGATCGCTTCGGGCGACTCGCCGCGCATATTGGCGAAGATGGCCAGATTGTCGGCGGCGCTCAGGTGGGCTTCGAAGAATTCCAGCATCTGGCGGGCTACTTTCAGCGCGACTGGGTTAGACTTTAGCGCATCTTTGTTAGCAATCAGCGCAGCTTGCGAGGGCTGGATAATGCCATCGGCCAGCGGCCTGAGGCGGTTGTCGCGCAGGGTTTGCCCGGAGGAGACCAGGTCTGAGACCATATCGGCGTAACCGATGGCGGGGGCGGTTTCCAGCGTGCCTTCCGCCGAGATCAGCGTGTATTTTATGCCGCGCGCGTCGAGAAAGCGCCCGGTGAGGCAGGGGTATTTGGTAGCAATTCGCAGCGGTTGCGGCATGGCAGCGGCGCGGCGGGCCAGGCTCTCCACGTCAACAACATCTTCCCAGCTTTCTGGCACCGCCAGGGTCAGCGCGCAATAGCCGAAGCCGAGATTATCGTGCAGGTACATCACGCTGCCGTTTTCGCCCTTTCGCTCTTCAATCACGTCCATGCCGGAGATGCCGAACTCTACGCTGCCGTCGCGCACCGAGGCGACGATATCGGCAGGGCGCTGGAACAGAACAGTCAGCTCAGGCAGCGCGGGGATGCGGGCCTCGTACTGCCGCGGGTTGGGCTTATAGATCTTAAGTCCGCAGGCGGCTAGGAATTCGGTGGCGTCTTCCATCAGGCGGCCTTTGGAGGGCAGCGAGATGCGGACGGTGGGGGATGGGGTTGGTGTCATAAAACTCCTTTTTGGATACAAAATGCGAGCAGTAAAAGGCCGGGGGATACAAAAACCCCCCGGTAGACCGGGGGGTTGTGTGTTTGAGATGGGTACTCGCGCTAAGCGGAACCGACCTCCACCGGTCAGGCGGGGGGGAGGTAGGTATGATGATGGAAGCGGACGGTCGTTTGCGCGATCATGGTTCTTACTATAACCGAGGCTGTGCGATTTGTCAAAGGTTTTTTATTATATGTCGTATCAGAATTAGGGAACAGGAGTGGATACACATCCACTCCTGTTCCCTAATTCTGATATACCCTCATTTCATGTATTTCCATTCTCTCGTTCGGGCAGGAATATTTGCTCGATCGAAAGGTCGAACAGCCAGGCGATCTTGAAGGCCAGCGGCAGGGAGGGATCGTACTTTCCGGTCTCCAGCGCGTTGACCGTCTGCCGTGAGACACCCAGCCGCTCCGCCAGGTCTGCCTGCGACCAATTGCGCTCGGCGCGCAGCACGTGGAGCCGGTTTTTCATCGGTACTTCCTCGCTGCCAGCCAGCTACCAATGCCCCAAAAAGCGATCATCATGGGAAAGATCCACACCCATGACAGGTGCGGCAAGCCGACTGTCTCCAACAGACCGTAAGTGAAGGAGAGCAGGCCGCTGGCGGCAAACGCAAAGGCCAGGGCATAGAGGTGAATGGTCTTCTGCATCTCATCCATGCTCTCAAAGAAGCGGACAAAAGCTAGCAGGCCGAAGATGATGGGTACCACTGGCAGGATCATCAGCGCGTACCTGAGCGGATTTCCCCAGGGTATGCGCTGAACGAGCATCACTGCTGCGACCAGCAGGACAGAATAGGCTAGCATAGCGCTGGTAAAACGAATCACATAAGTTTTCGCGGCTGCATTCATCTGTAAATTCTCCTATCACTCGAATGGTTGGACCGGTCGTATGTCAAGGTTCCTTTACAGATTATTATAGTGAGTATTTTGTATTTGTCAAGTAGCCTTTACAAATAGTAAGGGTAAATTGACTTAAAAAGCATGATGCTGTCGAAAAAGGGGCTGTCTCAAAAGTACATTGAGACAGCCCCTTCCGATTTTAAAGGGGATGTGATTCAATAGGGGCATGGCCAAGAAAAAACTACCGCCCGTGTTCAAAGAATATACGATGGGGCAGATGGTG
>JAEYTI010000081.1 GCA_023434145.1 Chloroflexota bacterium
GTGTGGTGATGCTCAGCATCACCACACTACTACCACAAAACGGAAGTACACCCTTCCTGGCCCAGAAGCAGGCATTGATGATAGAAAGGCTGTACAATTAACGCAGGCTTTGATGCAGCGAGGAGGAAAAAATGGCAGGGCATCAAACCGATATGGAGAAGCGGAGCACAACGTGATCAACACCTCACGGAGTGAGGCGCTCAAGCTCTACGCCATTTATCCTCCGCCCGAACATCTGGACGGGACGATCCGTAAAACGAAGGTGGAAGCCGAAGAACACGAGCGCATGCACCATCATTAATCTGTGCTTGCGCATTTCCCACACCGGTTGGGACTGAGCGTGGTCATGAGCGTTTGGGTTCGTTTGCATTGCAGGAACAGTACCAAAGGAGGACGGTGATGGCGGACAAAATTCGGGTTGGGCTGGTGGGCTGTGGAGCGATCAGCGGCGGGCATCTGGCTGCTTACCAACAGCTTGCAGATATGTTCGAGGTTGTTGCGCTGTGTGATGTAGTAGAAGCAAAAGCACAACAGCGAGCTGAGGCGTTTGGCGTGGCAGAAATTGTCACCGACATCGCGGATCTTTACCGGCGCAACGACCTGGATGTGATCGACATCTGCACGCCGCCGTATCTACATGCCCCGATGGCGATTGGGGCCATGGAGGCAGGTAAGCTGGCGATTTGCGAAAAGCCGCTGGCAGGCTCCCTGGCGGAGATCGACCGGCTGGAAGCGGTGGAGCAGCGCACCGGCAAGCGGGTGATGCCGGTATTCAATTACCGCTTTGGGGCGGGTTTGCAGCGCATGAAGCACCTGATCCGGCAGGGGATCGCCGGGCGGCTGTACCTCAGCACGGTGGAGACGCACTGGAACCGCCCGCTGGGCTACTTCGACGTTCGCTGGCGCGGCGGCTGGCGCACCGCGCTGGGCGGGGCCTTTATTGGGCATGCCATCCACGCGCACGATGCCCTGTACGAGGTTGCCGGACCGGCGAAAAGTGTGTTCACACGCGGTAAGGCGCTGGTGAACCCACTGGAGATTGAAGACACACTGGTCGTCTCGCTGGAGATGGCAAATGGCTCGCTGGCGGCGTTGTCGGTCACGTTTGGGTCGGCGGTGGAAATCAGCCGCCACCGCTACTGCTTCAGCAATTTGGTTGCCGAGAGCAATACGGAGCCCTACGCTACGCACACCTCCGATCCGTGGACGTTTAAGGGGATGTCTGCTGATGTGGACGCACAGATCGAAGCAGCCATGCGCGGCTTTACCCCTGAGCGGCCTGAAGGGTTTGTCGGACAGTTTGAGCGATTTGCCCATGCGTTGCGCAGCGGTACGGAATTACCCATCACCATCCCCGATGGGCGCCGGGCCATCGAGCTGGTGACGGCGGTTTATTATTCGATGCACACCGGACGTGTGGTGGAACTGCCCATTGGCCAGGAGCATCCGTATTACGAGAGCTGCATTCCAGAGGATGCCGGCCCAATCGAGTCCTTTACCGACTTCGCATCGCACCAGGAAAAATCGGGCTGGAAGCCGAAGGATGTGTAGTTCGGGATTAGGGTGTTTAATGTTGTTTTCCGGGTGCGAAGCACCCGGAAAACAATAATAAACACCCTAATCCCCGTAACCCAAACTTACTTTTAAAAAACATGTTTCTCCCCAAAACATCACGAACCGTGCTACACTATTCTTGCCTCTTGTTTGATTTTGTCCAGAATAATGTGGGGACGGTATGACTGAGAAAGAATCACCTTCAGTGGTTATTGTTGGGGCCGGGATCGCCGGCCTTTCTGCCGGAGTGTATGCTCAGGCGAACGGTTTTAAGACACGCATTATCGAGATGCATACGATGCCCGGCGGCCTGATGACTGCCTGGAAGCGCAAGGGTTATACCATCGATGGCTGCATCCACTGGTTGTCTGGTTCTCGCGAAGGCTCCAGCCTTTTTCAGCAGTGGCAGGAAATTGGGCTGATTCAGGGATTGGAGATTTACGATCCCGAAGTGTTCCTCCGCTTTGAGAGCAAGGATGGCAAGGTGCTGAAGATGTACAGCGATGTCAACCGGCTGGAAAAGCACCTGCTAGAACTGGCCCCCGAAGACGCCGTGGCAATCAGAGCGATGTGCCGGGATATTCGCCTGTTCTCGAACATGAGCCTGCCGTCCATCCACAGCGCCGGCGATATTTTCCGCTTTTTGGGCGCGCTGCCCAAAGCGGCGCTTGCCTTCCCGAGGGTTGGCAAGATCGTAAAAATGAACAGCCAGCAGTACGCGGCCCAGTTCAAGAACGATTTCCTGCGCCAGACGTTCTCTGAAATGTGGATGGGGAATATGTCTGCCATAGCGCTGCTGATGACTATGGCAATGCTGCACCGGCGCGAGGCGGGCTATCCAATTGGCGGATCGGTGCCCATGGCGCGGGCGGTGGAAAAGCGCTTCTGCCAGCTTGGCGGAGAGATTGAATACAACACGCGCGTTGAGAAGATCATCGTTGAGAATGGACAGGCTGTGGGCGTTCTGCTGGCGGATGGGCGCGAGGTGCGTGCCGATTACGTCATTTCCGGCGCGGACGGTTACGCTACCATTTTCAAAATGCTGGATGGTAAGTATGTCAGCGAAGAAACGAAGGCGATTTATCAGAAGGGTGAAATCTTCCCGCCCATCCTCTTTATCGGCCTGGGCGTGGATCAGAAGATCAATGATCCCGAGCTGTATGGCATTACCGGCGGGATCAGTTTCCCAATCGATGACCCGATAGAGATCGCCGGGGAGCCGGTAAAGCAAATGGATGCGATGATCTACAACTTCGACCCCACGCTTTCGCCGGAAGGCAAAACGGTCATCACGCTGATGCAGCCGACATCCTACACCTACTGGAAAGAACTGGCAGAAGAGCCAGAGCGCTACCAGGCTGAGAAAGAACGCGTGGCGCTGGAATACATCAAGCGGCTCGACGTGCGCTTCCCCGGCTTTTCGGAGCGGGTAGAGATGGCGGACGTTGCCACGCCGGTGACATTTGAGCGCTACACCGGCAACTGGCAGGGCAGCTTTGAAGGCTGGCTGCCAACACCGGGCATGATCATGAAGCGTATTTCAAAGACCCTTCCGGGCCTGGAGAACTTCTACATGGTAGGTCAATGGGTACAGGCGGGCGGCGGGCTGCCCAGCGGCGTGATGACTGGCCGCCAGGTGGTGCAGATGATCTGTAAGAAGGAAGGCAAGAAGTTCCGCAGCCAAGCATAGCGAATACTTTGTAAGAAATTGTCTTGCGGTGCCGGGCAGGTAATCACCTGCCCGGCACGATTCTATTAAACCGGGGGAATCCCCCACAATCTTGGCGGATTCTTTACCACTATCCTTTTTCTTCACAAAGATTGATAAAAAAAGTGGGGGTTGCCGTGCCCAGGCGCTGCCTGGAATTTTCGCGGCAATGTGCTGTTCCATTTCCAAAGGAAGAAGGAAAGGAGAAAGAAACCGTGAACGAAAGCGAAAATGCAGCACGCGGCGGGATTACTGTCCGAGATTACACCGAGGGCGGTATGCCGCGTGGAATACGAAACTTTTCCGGAGTGAAGAACGGGGTGCAGAGAATTAACTTTGATAAGGTGGGGCGCATGCTGACCTTTGCAAGCGTGGGCCTGGGTGCATTAGGGCTGCTGGCTCCCCGGCGCGTGCAGAAGATGATCGGGGTGCGCTGCGGGAACTATTCCAATCTGATCCGTTTTTGGGGCGCGCGCGAGCTGATGTCTGCTCTGATGATCTTTATGCAGGCACGGCCCAGCGGTGGCGTATGGTCTCGGGTGGCCGGCGATGCGATGGACCTGGGCCTGCTAGGCGCTGCGTTTAACACCCGGCGCTCCAACAAACAGCGCCTTGCCGGAGCGACAGCGTTTGTGCTGGGCACTACCGCGATTGATGCGCTGACAGCCTCGCAGCTTCAGCGGCAGCGGGCGGAGACGCGGGAAGCCGCCACCACGACCCGTAAGGAACTGAAAGGCCGCCGCAAGAATGGCGCTTTTTTGGTAACGCACAGCGTTACGATCAACCGCTCGCCCGAGGAGTTGTACCAGTACTGGCGGAATCTTGAGAATCTGCCGAATTTCATGTATCACCTGGAGCGCGTTGAAGTGATGGATGGTCGGAGTTCACACTGGGTAGCGAAAGCTCCGGCTGGCGCACAAGTGAGCTGGGATGCGGAGATCACCGAGGACCGGCCGAACGAGCGAATCGCATGGCGGTCGATGCCGGATGCCGCTGTGACCAATGCCGGTTCGGTGCGCTTTGAACGCGCGCCTGCCGACCAGGGCACGGTGGTGACCGCGGAGATCGAGTACCGCCCACCCGGCGGCGCGATTGGCAAAACGGTTGCCGCTTTGTTTGGCGAGGAACCGGGCCAGCAAATGAAAGGCGACCTGAACCGCTTTAAGCAGGTGATGGAAACCGGCGAAGTGATCGTTTCGGATGGCAGCATGGCCGGGCTCGGGCAGAAGATGCAGCACCCGGCTCAGCCGGTGCGAGCGAAGCACGACAGCGATCGAAACCGCAGCGGCAAGAGCTTCTTGAGCAAGTTCCTGCCCGGCAAACGTTCTTCCGGCGGCGAGGTGCAGGAGCGGGGCGACAAGACCGGTCGCCATGCAATGCGCGGCCGCGGCAGAAAAGCATCCCGCGACCGCTCTCAAGTAGAGCTGGCCGAGTATGGCCTGCGCGATGAAGATCTGGACCGCTAGATCCGCGTTCCAACCGATGATACAAGAACCTATCCCAATATTATTTGGTGTGTTTGTGGTGCAAGACGTAGTCTCGCACCACAAACACACAAACCTATTTTTTGGATAGAAACTAAATGAGAGGTGAAGTGATATGAAAGCAGTGACATTCCACGGCCGGGGGAACGTGCAGGTCGATACGGTCCCAGACCCGAAGATTTTGAACCAGCGCGATGCGATCATCAAGGTAACGTCTACCGCCATCTGCGGCTCGGATTTGCACCTGTATAACGGCTACGTGCTCACCGTGCAGCATGGCGATATCTTTGGCCATGAGTTCATGGGCGAAGTAATGGAAGTGGGCCGCGACGTGAACAACCTGAAGGTGGGCGACCGGGTCGTCGTACCGTTCCCTATAGCCTGCGGCGCCTGTACCGCCTGCCAGCAGGGGCTGACCGCCCTGTGCGAGAACTCGAACCCCAACAAGTGGATGGCCGAGAAAATGTTTGGCGATTCACCCAGCGGCATTTTCGGGTACTCGCATCTGACGGGCGGGTTTGCCGGAGGGCAGGCCGAGTACGTGCGCGTTCCGTTTGCCGACGTTGGCCCTATGAAGGTGCCGGAGGGCATGGCCGATGAGCAGGCGCTGTTCCTCTCGGATATCTTCCCAACCGGCTACATGGGCGCGGAAATGTGCGATATCAAACCCGGGCAAACTATTGCTATTTGGGGCTGCGGGCCGGTGGGGCAGTTCGCCATCAAGAGCGCCTTCATGCTCGGCGCAGAGCGAGTCATCGCTATTGATCACGTGCCAGAGCGCATGCGCATGGCGCAAGCAAACGGCGCGGAGGTGATCAGCTTTGACGATGTGAACGTGCTCGAAGCGCTAAAGGAGATGACCGGCGGGCGCGGGCCGGATGCCTGTATCGATGCCGTGGGTATGGAAGCGCGCGGGCATGGGCCGGGCTATGTGTACGACAAAACCAAGCAGGCGGCACGGCTGGTAACAGGCCGCCCCATTGCTTTGCGTGAGGCGATCATGTCTGTTCGCAATGGCGGCATTGTATCGGTCATCGGCGTGTATGCCGGTTTTGTGGATAAATTCCCCATAGGCGCGGTGATGAACCGCGGACTGACCATCCGAGCCGGGCAGTGCCACGTGCACCGCTATATGAAGCCGCTGCTCGAGCGCATTGAGCGCGGCGAAATCGACCCGACCTTCGTCATCACGCACAAGATGACACTAGATCAGGCGCCGACGGCTTATAAACTGTTCCGCGACAAGCAGGACGAGTGCATTAAGGTTGTGCTCAAGCCGGACGGCTACATCCACTAGGCGTTAGCGACAAAAAACGATCCGTGAGCCTTGAACTGCCCCCATGGTAGACAAAAAAGATAGCGCAAGATTTTTTCTGTAAATTCTTTCAGGATATCCCGTTGGTTTCTTAAGGTTCAAGTTGCAAGAGGGCTGTGGATATGTGGACGGGACTTGCACCGCCCACATATCCACAGCCAAG
>JAEYTI010000094.1 GCA_023434145.1 Chloroflexota bacterium
GGGGCCGCGAAACCTTTCAACCCCACAGACTATTGATGATCTGCAACCACCGGGCTCGCCTCCGCAGCGCCCTTCCGCAGCTCGGGCACGCGCAGTGCCACGAACCCGCCGTACAGCAGCGAAAACACCGCGCCAATGAAAACTGAGAACGGCGCGCTCACCGCGTCTGCTACAAGACCGGCTTGCAAGCCGCCCAGGCGCATCATCGACTGAAAGACCATCGTATAAACGCTCATGATGCGCCCGCGCAGCTCGTCGGGCGAGACGATTTGCAGCAGCGTGTTTGCCAGCGCATTCTGCCACACAAAGCTGATGCCGGTGAAGAACATCACCACCAGCGAGAGCAGGAACGACCGCGAACCGCTGAAGATCATCAGCAGCAGCGGAAACGCCAGGTTGCCAAAGGTCATCAGCTTGCCATAGGGGGCATTGGCGGGCAGCGAAGCCACCACCAGCGCGCCAACCAGTGCCCCAATCCCCACCGTCGTTAGCAGGACGCCGAGCGGCAGCGCCTCGGGGGCCTGGCAGGTAAAGTACCGGCACACCGTTTCTACCACCGGCTGCGCGCTCTGCCCGAGCACCTCACCTGCGAAAACGGGCATCAGCGTGGAATAGGGCATGGATAGGAACGCCGATACAGCGATCAGCGTCACCAGGTAAAAGATCGCCCGGTTACCACGGATAAAGTACAGGCCCTCCAGCATGTGCTTGCTCAGGTTCATCTGCTTTATGGGCTGGCGCGCGGGCAAATTGCGCATGAAGATCAGGCTGAGGATCACCGCCGAGAAGGTAAAGCCATTCAGGAAGAAAGCCCAGCCCTCGCCTACCGCCGCGACGATCAGCCCGGCAGCCGCGGGCCCGATGGCGCGTGCCCCGTTGAACATAGCTGAGTTCAGTCCGATGGCGTTGGTCAGGTCTTCGCGCCCCTCCACCATATCCACTGTAAAAGCCTGGCGGGCCGGCACATCTACAGCATTGATCATACCCAGGATAAGCGCCATAGCATACACGTGCCACACCTGGATTGTGCCGCTCCACACTAGCACTGCCATAATAAACGCCTGCGCCATCATCAAAAGCTGCGACCAGAGGATGATGTTGCGTTTGGAATAGCGATCGGTCAGCGAGCCGGCAACCAGCGAAAGCGGGATGAGGGGGATCAGCGCCAGGAAGTTAACCATCCCCAATGCCGCCGCGGAACCGGTGAGCCGGTAAACGAGCACCTGCTGCGCCATGTTCTGCATCCAGATGCCAACCAATGATACTGTTTGTCCTGCGAACCACAACCGGTAATTTCGATGGCGCAGCGCGCGAAACGTTGATGGAATACGGGAAGAAAATTGAGCCAAAATGTCACCGTCGAAGACTGAGGTTTTTTACTTTCCCCACTTCTCGTAATATTATAGTCTGGAAACTGAAAGGCGCTTCAAAGGAACTACCGCTTTTGATTGTGTTATAACTGTTATATATCCTATATTGATACGTTCCGTATCGTTGCGGTGTGGTCGCTATCGTCGACACTGCAGCAACGATACGAAATACAAATAGCTCTTTATTCGTGTGGGTCGTTGATTTGATGTACCTACTCTGCTGCAGGTAGATGAATATGAACTTATCGGACATCATCAACCTGGTTTCCGCCCTCAGCCTGCTTGCCGCCATCACCATCGTCTGGCGGATGAAGCCGGCTAACAATTGGCAATCGCATGGTTTCTTATTTAGCATTCTTTTCATTGGTCTGGCAGGTTTCCGGCTGATCGTCGGCCTGTTGACAAATTTGGAAGAAACCAACACGTTGTATTCCGCACTGGAAGGTTTTATCACCATCGGCGTTGTTGCCCTGGCCCTGGTGATCCTTCACCGCAGCCACATCGGCGGGGAAGAACGACGCCGCCAGGTAGTTCTTGAACAAGAGCAACGGTTCGCCAATCTCGTAAACAGCTTACCCGATGTGTTTATCCGCGTGGACCGGAAGCTAAACTTTGTGCTGGTGAACAGCTCGGCGGAAAGAGAATTTGGAATAGCGCCACAAGCGCTTCTCGGAAAGAACCTGCTGGAGATTGGAATTCCGGTAGAGAACCTCCAGCTTGCCCGCGAGATCATTGTCAGCGTGCTAGAAACGGGACGCCCGCGCATCGATGAAGTTTCGCTGAATCTGGGGAGCAGCCCGCAGTATTACCTCACCTATGGCGTTCCTGAGCTAAGCATGGGCGATCAGACCCAAACAGCATTATTTATTCTGCGCAACATCACCGATAAAGCTCAGGCGCACCAGGCAGTACGTGAATCGGAAGAACGCTTGCGGCGTATGGTAAAAGCCAACCCAATGGGCATGCACTTTTACCATCTAGAAGCGGGCGACCGCCTGGTGCTGACGGATTACAACCCCTCCGCGGATACCATCCTGGGCATCTCACACGCCGAGCTGATAGGCAAAACAATCGAAGAAGCCTTCCCAGGGCTGGCTACAACAGAGGTGCCCGCCTCCTACCGCAAACTCGCCCGTGAAGGCGGGCAGTGGCGCAACGAGCATGTGCAGTATAGTGAAGGAACCATTCGTGGCGCCTTCGAGGTGGTTGCTTTCCAAATTTCTCCGATGCACATGGCTACCACATTTAGCGACATCACCCATCGCAAGCGGCAGGAAGAGGCGCTGCTGCTCAGCGAAGAGCGCATGAAGCTGGCAGTGCGGACCGCCAAACTGGGAGTTTGGGAGATGGAGTTCGAAAACGACAAGACAACCTGGTGGAGCGATATGCACCCCCTCTTTGGCCGCCGCCCAGAAGAAACAGGCGAAACAGCCGCCGAATTTTTTAGGGGCATCGTCGTGCCCGAAGATATGCGAAAGATTATTGATATTTACGAGGATATGCAGCGGAAAAGCCGCACAGAAACCGCACCAGGTGAAAAGTACCTCATGGTTGATCCTCCGTACACCTTCCGCGCGCGTCGCCCCGACAACAGCGAAGCCGTCATGATCGGAACGATGGCCTTCCAGCGCGACTCTAGCGGAAATTTCACGCGTGTGATTGGCACGGCTCTCGATATTACCCGCCAGAAACAGGCCGAGCAGATGATCCAGCAGCAAGTAGAAGAGCTCGAACTGCTGCGCGCGATCGATCATGCGATCATAAGCACGAACGATGTAAAGTCGTGCGTGGAGATGCTGGTGCAGCCCATTCAGCAGTTCTTCTGCGCCGATTTGATCGAAGTGCTGCTCTACGATTCGGTTTGCGAAAATATCCACTATACCGCCGGCGGAGGGTATCTCTCCAAAGGTGTTTTTCCCAGCTTCCCGGTAACACAGGGAACACCCTGGCTGGCAATCTCGTCCCGGCAGCCGGTGTATCTGAAAAACATTCCGCAAAACCCAACGCTTTGTAATCTCACCTTCTATAAACAGGAAAAAATTGTCTCTTGCTACAGCGTCCCGCTGATGACACCCGATCACGTGCAGGGGGTCATCCAGGTATTCTTCCGCCAGGAAACCGAGCTAGAAGAATCAAAGGTTGAATTTTTATCTACCGTCTCGGGGCAGCTTGCAATCGCCGTGGAAAAGGCGCTGCTCTGGGGTACCCTCCAGCATACCCTGCGCAATCTAAAACAGTCCTACGAGACCAGCCTGGAAACCCTCGTGCACGCGCTGGATCTGCGTGATAACGAGACGGAACACCATACGCGCCGGGTCACCGAACTTTCCATCGCCACCGCGCTCGCGCTGGGCGTGCCGCCCGAGCAGGTGGATAACATCCGCAGGGGCGCGCTGCTGCACGACGTGGGCAAGATCGGCATCCCCGATACCATTCTGCACAAAGATGGCCCGCTAACCGATGACGAGTGGATCATCATGCGCCAGCACCCTGAGAAGGCTTACAACCTGCTAAAAAAGATCGAGCTGTTCAACGATGCGCTCGATATTCCCTACTGCCATCACGAGCGATGGGACGGTTCTGGTTACCCGCAGGGATTGAAGGGAGAAACCATTCCCCTGGCTGCGCGCATCTTCGCCGTTGCCGATGTGTGGGATGCACTGACCTCCGACCGCCCCTACCGCAAACGCTGGACCGAAGCGCAGGCCCGGGAGCATATTTCAACAAACGCGGGTATCCTGTTTGATGCGCAAGTGGTGGAAATCTTCCTTTCCCTGGTCAAAAAACCGCATCAAAGTTGTCCCGGCCAAGATCCCAAATAGGAATTTCCCTACCTTAATAGAAAGATACTTCTCCTTATACTGAGAAAACCAGGGGAAGTTATTCGATTTGCGTGCAGGGGGAACGGAGAAGGGTTTCCCCTGGAATTTAATCACGCTTGGTAAGGAGATTAGCATGGCTACGCGTAGATCAGGTGCGGCTGCCGCACAAAAAGAAAATCAGAAAGACGCCACCAAGGCTTCCAGTTCGAGCCAGCAGGGGCAGAAAGAAACTGCCACCAAAAGCCGCTCAATGAAGGCCGCTCCGGTAACCGTTACATTTTTCGTCAGTATCCCCGAAAATATGGGTAAGATGAAGCGAACCGTTTACCTGGCCGGGAATTTCTCACAGGTGAACAATAAGATTGACGATTGGAGCGCCCAGGGCCAGAAGATGAAGAAAGGCGACAACGGCCGTTGGACGCTCGCCATCAAAGTGCCGCAGAATACGGTCATTGAATACAAATATACGCTTGGCGAATGGGGCATGGTAGAGCTGGATCAAAACTGCCAGGACGTGCCCAACCGCCGCCTGGAAGTTGGATCGGGCGACACCCAGCAAGTTGAGGATGCCGTCCACCGCTTCCGCGGCGTAGAGCCCTGCGGGCAGTAAACATGCAAAAGCGGCTGCTACCCCTTATCGGTAGCACCTCACGTGATTGTGATAAGAAAATCATGCCCTACGGGCGCTGCTAAAAAGGGATATCGGGGCTGTCTGAAAAGTAAATTCAGACAGCCCCCTTGATTCAAAAAAGTTGGTTTTGAAAAAGGAAAAAAAATGGCGATCAGGCGCTCGCCATTTTTGCGAAATTATGGGCGATGCAGAGCAG
>JAEYTI010000126.1 GCA_023434145.1 Chloroflexota bacterium
CTGTTACCCTGCACCAACAAACCGTAACATACTATTGAACTTGCAATGGGCCGTCCATACGATATTTGGACGGCCCCGGAATTGTAACATGAAGCGGAACGGGGAACTTAATCCTCTACGCGGAACCACATCGCGCCCAGGATCGAGTAGAGCGCATAGGCGAGCATTCCGGCGGCAACCACTCCCAAGATAAACGGTCCATAGGGCTGCGTAGCAAGGAACAACAGTGCCCCATCCATGCCACCAACTTTATTCGGGTCCAGAGTCCACGCCGCCAGGATGGTGAGCACGCCAATGGTGATCATCACAATCCCATGTCCTACCGCCCCCATGCGCCCGGAGCGGAGCGCCCATTTCTGCTGTTCACGCGTCATTTTATACGTTTTCAGCCGTTCGTCCAGGTTAGACTGCAGTCCATTACGGATAATGTTGCTGCCAATAACGATCAGTACAATACCCACTGCACCAACCAACCAAGGACCCCAAGAATATCCCAGCACACCGGCAGCCGCCTGCTGTGCCTGCTCGCTTTCCTCGCCGGCACGGTCAATCCCTACAAGCATGTTGAACGTCGGGATCAATAGCACGCCGTACGACAACCCATAAATCACCTTACCAATGCGCGCAACCGTTCCGCGCAGCCCACTGCCCAGGTCATCAGTGTCAACAATGGCGCGGACGATGCTCCACAACATCATGCCCACCAGGCCAACCGCCACTACGATCAGCATCGGTTCACCCAAGGGCTGCTGCGCGATCACTTCCAGCGCGCCAGCACGCCCTGCCGGGTCACCCCGCCCAAACAGGATGAGTTGAACCGCCATAAACCCAATGAGACCATATAAAATTCCGCGTACCAGATAGCCCAGGCGAGCCAGAAGGTGGAACCAGGTTTTTTTCCGTGTTTTCTCCGCAACATCTTTCGCTTCAGCGGCAGCAGAGGCGGCCTTGTCGGCTGCTTGTACGAATATATCCTCATCTTTCGCTGGTTGAACATTTCTTGTCATTCATTCTCCAAATGCCAGTTTGCGGTATATTCACCGCAAAAAGCTATTCGAAATTTGTTGGATCGTTTTGTGTGGGCCACGCAGTTTGGGCCCCAAAAAAAACTATCCAACAAAGTATCAATATAGACAAGTGATGCAAAAGTCCTTCTCAGGAAGACTCGCATGGTCGTTTAACAGCAGCAGGAATTTCTGCCGCCACCTTATTGATACTATGAATACAAAAACTGCGGTACGGGGAAAAGCCGCAACGAATAGAAGGACTTTCCCCCTCAGCGGGTGATGATGGATGTACGCGAGCCATCTGGCCTGGCGTTGACCACCTGGTCGCCTTTGGTCATTGCGCCGGAGTATGCTCTTGCCCCGGCAAAGGCAGTCCAGCCAGACATGACGAAAGGAATGGGACCTTCCACGCCAATCCACTCACCGTTGTACTTGCGGGTGATGTGAACGTGCGTACCCGTGGAGAATCCGCCCTCACAAGATGGATGCCCCAGAGAATCGTCGACCGAAACGCGCGTACCGGCTGCCACGCGGTCTTTCTCTGCCACATGCAGGTAGAGCAGCACCCAGCCGGTGCCCTCCTCTCCGTCGCCGTCCAGATCCAGCAGCACCATGCCACGCTCTGAACGTACTACAACACCGTCAGCAGAAGAAGTTACCCAGAAGCGTGAAACCTCGCAGCCCTTCTCTACGTTGGCGGGGGCAAAATCCAGACCACCCAGCGGACTGCCAATTCCCCACGCCGCGTGCGGCCCACCGGTAAACACCCACGGCTGCCCGGCAGGGAATGGCAGCTCAATTTCCGGCTGAGATAGGTTAGCAGGGATCACCGGGCCGACCTCGGCGTAGCGAGCCCACGGGTCACCAAAGCGCTCGGAATAAAAGGTGAGGAATTGAGCTGGATCATACAGCTCCGCACGCCAGACATCCGGTTTATAGAGTTTGGCAAACAAATATTGAATGGATACCGTGCCGGGGTTGAGCGTAGGCGTTACGCGCATGCGGCCGCCGCCGAGGAACTCAAGCTCGGTCGTTTTACCAGATCGCCAGCCGTAATACCCCAATTGGAGCTGGCGGGCCACCAAAGTCATCTCTTTCTGCAAGCCTTCCATTTTGCTGGCATAAAAACCAATCGGGAAGGCGATATTGGGAGCATTCGGGCTGCCGAACACCCAACCGGAGCGATATTCCAGCACAGCCAGCAGCAAGCGCGGGTTGGTCGATGTTTCCAGCGCAACGCGTTCCACAATCTCCGCGCCTGAGAGTGTTTCTGTGCCAACCTGTTCGGTGAAGATGCTTAAGTAGCCGCCCGCATCTGCTACAAAGGCATGCACGTCAAAATCGGAGGCGGCAGGCGAATAGACAATCTCTGTATCCGGCAGGAGCAGGGTTGTCTCCCCGGGCTCCCCGAGCACATTTGGGATCAGCAGCGTCTGTCCGGAAGGCAGCATCATCTGCGGTGGGTACTGCATGGGGTCGAGGATCTGTTCCGGCTCCACACCAAAGCGCCCTGCCAATGCTGCCAGCGTATCGCCGGGCTGGATCGGATACTGGTATGTATCACCGATTAGCGCCGGGCCGGGAACTTGCGGCGGCGCGCCAGGCACAACCGGCTGTTCACCGGGCAGCGGGGTTACCATCTCGGGCAGCAGTGTAACAATGGGCAGCGGCTCGTTCGAGTCTGAGGGGACGCCAGCAGTCGCAGCGATCCGCGCAGCCAGGGTCTGCTGCACCGCGTCTGCTACGCGCGGATCGTTTGGGGAAGGCGTGGCTGGGGCCGTGGGCATGTTACATGCCAGCGCCGGAAGCAGAAACACCAGCAGAATCAGCACAATACGTTTTGCATTCATACCACTTCATTGTATCATTGCAGGCAGCGCGCGCTAATTGGTCGGAAACCCGTATCACAATTGGGAAATTCCCCATCAGTGTTCGGTGCAAACAATCGCCGGCAGGTTGGGGCGGGGGAATAATACTTCCCCGCCCCACAACCTGCCGGCAAGGGTTCTCTAGGTTTTGCTGTGGTTGCAGGGGGAGTGTGGTATGATTCCAACGATCGCAATGGGCATGCGAAACCCTAGAAACGAGTTCGAACACGTACAGTCCAATGGAAAGTGATATCGTATCAGGACAGCAATCCGCATGGGTGCTGTTGAAAAAACTTGGCGAAGGGGATGCCGGTGAGGTGTACCTGGTGGAGTCGCTGCTCGATAAGCAGGCGGCAATCCTCAAGCGCCCGGTGCGCAGCGCCTTTGCCAGCGACGTCATCCGGCAGACGTCGCAGATCACTGTGGAAGGCCGCATCCTGCAAGCCTTATCCGACGCGCTGAAGATGGAAACGGACGTGCAGGTGAGCGTACCCGAACTGATCGACCAGAGCGGCCCCGGAACATCCTACAGTGATCGCCTGTTTATTGTGATTGAGAAGGCGCGTGGGTTCGACCTCTCCTTCCTCGCCCGCGCTGCCCGCCTGGGGATAATGAGCGCCTCTGAAACACAGGCCGAAACGCCCGAAGAGCAGCGCTTTCTCAAGGCCCTCTCTGAAAGCGGTCGCGTGCCCGATCGGATTGTTCTCAGCACACTCAACACGCTGCTGATGCTGTTTGACAAGATCCATTACCATGCGTTCGATATGGAAGGCGTGGAAGCACACGGCATCTTGTGGAACGATGTAAAGCCCGAGCACTTATTCTGGGACCCCTGGCGGGCCCGACTGACGATTATCGATTGGGGCAACGGGCAGTTCCTTGAAGCGGATGGCGCCACTCGCGACCGGCGCTTCTCATCCCAGGAAGATTACCGGCAGTTCATCGATGCAATGGGGCGCTTCTTAGAAGATTCTGCCCCCAACCTGCTCTCCCGGCTCGAATGGCCCGAACGGGGCACCATGTACGGCGCGGGCTCAGAGGCATTGGAACTGCTGCAAGGGCGTATTTGGGAAGCGCTGCAAGAGCAAGTTTACGCGCTGGTTGATGCGCGCGCCCAGGAAGTGGATCTGATTCACCATGGCGCGGCGGACGAAAAAAA
Organism: Chloroflexota bacterium; assembly: GCA_023434145.1. GTDB lineage: Bacteria > Chloroflexota > Anaerolineae > Anaerolineales > Anaerolineaceae > DSYU01. Next base: position 4,035 of record JAEYTI010000126.1, read on the forward strand.
CGGTGACGCCCTTGAAACACTGGATGCTATCCACCGGCGCATCATTCACTTCGGTGAGATGCCCGATTATGCCGGGGCGCTTACCCTGGTGCTGCGGTATGCGCGGCGTTTTGTCCTTCAGGACCGCATGGACGAAGTGCAACGAATCTGTGAGTGGGCGATCGATTTGCCCGGCAGCGAGCCGGGACACCTGAAGCTGGTTGCGCGGCTGGCAAGAATCACCGCCCGGGCCGATGCCCAGGGCGCGACGGAAGCCCAGCACGTGTGCCTGAGCAATGCGGTTCAGACTGCGCTCGATCGCGATTGGGCGGCTGTACTGTGGAATCTGGCCATGGCGCTGCGCGGCAGCCCCGAACCGGACTGGTGGTTCGATCTGGTCACCACCATCCGCCGCCTGCCGCTTGGCGCTGCCGCCGGAGATGTACACCCGCTGATGATAGCCCGGCGAATCCTGCTGACCCTGCAATCCTCCGCCGAACGGATGGAGCGCCAGAGCGGCGAGATCAACCATAGTTCACTGGCTCGCTTGCAAAATCTCATCCACCATCTGCGTGAAGAAGTTGTGCCCAAATGGGTACATTTTGACCCTGATCCCCCGGACTCGAACCTCACATATGCGGAGATCGATGACCTGCTGGAGGACATCGGCGCGTTTCTCCCAGATGCTCGCGAGGCCATCGACCAGGCGCTGCAAGAGCCGCGCAAGCAAGTGCGGCGTGTGCTGGCCGATTGGGAGCGCGGCGATTTTATCGCAGCCAATGCCGGTTTGCGCCAAGCTTTGCTTTGGGACCCCGATCGCAAGCGCGTTCTGCGCGCCGAAAAGGCACTGGAGCAGGCCCCGCACTGGCTGGAAAAGGTTCAGTGCGGGCCGCAGCCGGGAGAGCACTACCAGGCTTTTGTCATGGATATCGAATTTGAGGGCCGCGAACTGCGCAACCAGGTCGGCCCGGCAGGATGGCTGGATTTGATCCTGGAAGGCTGCCGCCGCTTACGCAAGGGGGCATGGCCCCCCGACCTATTCACCGAATTACCACTGCTAGTGGCAGAGTTGCCCTGGCTGCGCCGCTACGAGCGGCGCGAGCGCCTGCCTGCGACGGTGCTCGAAGGCGAGCCGCCCGTACTCAGCGGCCCGGTGTTCGCGGCAGTTAGCGGCGTAATCCGCGGCAGGCTCGGCCCCGACTGCGATATGCATATCACCGCTCCGCTGGACGCATGGGTTGCCGAGGCGCGCGGATCTTCGGCGCGCGTATTCACCGGGCTCCTGCGCGATACACAGGGCAGCACGGTGCAAGCAGCAATCAAGCTGATGCGAATGGATAAGATTGAATACGCGCTGCCCCTCTTCAAAGAGGAAGTGATCGTAATGAACGCCATGCGCGGCGTGCCGGGCCTGACCCCATTGTATGAGTGCGGCTTCCTGCGCATCGAGAACGGTTCTACGCTGCCAGCGGAGCGCGAAGCCGCTATCGAAGGCGACCTGAGCGGAAGCCTGATCCGCATGGGCATGAACAGCGGGCAGGAATTTGTCAACACCATCGAATCGCGCATCGAAGAAGGCTGGACACCTTACCTCGCCATCGAACAGCGCGATCCGAAAGACAACCTGCTGGCACTGTGCGATGCGAGCATGACGGGCGGCATCTACCGGCCTGTTTCGGATCTGCTGCTCATGTCTATCCAGATCTGCGATATTCTGATCGAAGCGCACAAACGCAACATCGTCTACCGCGATCACAAGATTTTGCACTATTATTGGTTGGAATCGACCTCCGGCGTGTACGCGATCGACTGGAACGTGGCCCGGCTGTACCCAGAAGGCTTATCAGACTACGAGAAGCAGATGGACCTGGTGCAGTTTGGAGCGCGAGCCCTGCACCACATCCTCACCGGGCGCACGGCCCCCGGCGCGCTGCCGCTAGGCCCCACCCGCCCCGAGGAGATCGAGCAGGCAGCGAAGAGCTACCAGGCGCAGTGGACCTACGACGATCAGCGTCTGCCAGATGACGTGCGGGCAGTGCTGGAAAGAGTCCTTGCGGGCGGCTATAATAACGCTGATCAGCTACGGGAAGATCTCATCCAATCTTTCTTGAACCTCCCAGTTGGATAATTTTTTTATTTTTGTTGTCGGCTGCGTCGACAACAAAAATAAAACGAAACTTAGGATAGGAACGAAACATCATGGCAGACCTTGAAACACTACAGGCAGAGGCCAAACGGCTGGCGGAGCAGGAACCGCCCGCGCTGCCTGAAATCCGCAAGCTGATGGTCGAGTTCGATGATTTTTTCAACTCGACAGACTTTCAATCGATGGAACGCGATAAGCGCACGGAGATACAGGCACTCTACAAAGAGCTGCGCGCGCGCGTGCGCGGGCCAGAAGCATCTGGCGCGCAGCCTGCCACTGCCGGCGCCTTTGACGGAGCAGATCCCACGGTTGGCCCGGTAGTAACCGGCAGCGGCGGGAACGGCGGCAACGGGCAGCCCGCCCGCGCCCGCGAACACCATCCACAAGCCGAACAATTAATGACGGAGGGCGAAAAGCTCTTCTACAGCGGCCACTATGCCGAGGCAATCAAGCAGTACGATCAGGTTCTACAGATCGAGCCGGATTGGGACCGCGCCCGGCAGCACCGCAATGAATCGGAGAACTACTTGCGCACGGGCTACATCCCCTCGGTAGCGCTGCCTGCCGAAGCCGCGACGGCATTCGGTAAGGCGCAGTCCGCCGCCCGCCTGGGCCGCTACCCCGACGCGATGGCGCTGCTGAACAAAGCCCAGAATACCCTGCGCGAGATGGGCATTCAGCGCTGGCAAGAAGGTCAGGAGTTCGAACAAAAGCTCCAGCAGAATATCGACGCCGAGATCGTCTACGAAGAAGGTGTCAAGCTGTTCTCGCAGGGCCTGTTCGACGAGGGCATCGACCGGGTGGAAACCGCCGCGCGGGCAACTGGCCTGCCCCGCTATAACGACCGCGTGCAAGCGATGCGCCAGGTGAAAGAACAGCTCCGCCAGGCAACGGAAATTCTAAACGCCAGCACGCCGGTGCCAAAGGCTGTGGCGCGCGCCAAGAATATTCTGGATGGGATGATGCTGGAGTACGGCGAGAACCCCACCCTGGTGCGCCTGCGCACGCGGCTGGAGCTAACCGTGCCCAAAGTGCTCGCCCCGCTGAAGGAGCAGATACGCACGCTGAAGAGCCAGGCTGCCCGATCACAAACCCTGGAAGCGGCGCAGAACAAGCTTTCGCAAGCTCGCCAGGTGCTCGACCAGATCCGCGGCCTGGAACCCGCGGATGACGAGCTGCAAACGCTGCAAGAAGAGATCGATTCGCAGTCACGCGAAGTGGCCCGTTACCAGGAGGAGCTCCAGCAGGCCAACGTGATCCTCAACTCCAACCGGTCCTGGCCCGCTGCCGCTTCGCGCATGAGCCAGGAGCTGCGCAGCCGTTACCCCAACGACCCCGGTGTAATCGAACTAAACAAGGCGCTCTCGGGGTACCACACCTCGTGGCTGGGAATTAAAGTAGGGATAGGCGCAGCCGGGGTAATCATCCTGGGCCTGCTGCTGTGGCTGGGCTTTGGCGGGGTACGGTCCTATATCATCTCACTCACGCCCACCGTCACGCCAACGCCAACCGCCACGGCTACGCCTACACGCACCCCCAACCCAACATCCACGATCACGCCCACCCCGAACCCCACAGATACCCCGACGATTACACCCACGCCGCTTACCGGTTCACTGTCGCGGCAGGTATGGGTCCGCGCCGGGTGCTACGAATCATTCGACGCAGTGGCGCGCATCCCCGAAGGCGGCATCGTCCGCTTCCTACCCGCTGAGCGCCGCTTCGACCAGTTCAACCGCGAATGTGTTTTCGTAGAATATACCGGCGAAACGCGCACGGTGATCGGTTGGGTGCTGCTGGTAGATCTGGCAGCGCCATAGCAGATTTCTCACTGCCCATTAAGACTGCGATTAGAAAGTGAGTCTTGATGGGAGTTTTATCGTCAAAACGAGCATAATTCGGGTAACATTTAAGCGATTATTGAATCAAATACTGTAGCTACGTCGTTGGGCAATAGAATGATACCGCGACGCTCAGGGCAGCAGCAAGCAGTATTTGGAGCAAGGGAGAAAGCATGCAAAAGATCGAAACTGAGGCGGCAAAGAACGCATCACGGACGTGGACAGCGTTGGGGATCATCCTGGGCGGTCTGGCGCTGGTGATGATCCTTTTAATCGCAAGCAGCGGCCAAACCACCGCACCTGCCTGGGGCAGCAATGTGATCATTATGATCCCGGCGGCTTTTCTGGCCGGTACGCTCAGTTTCCTCTCACCCTGCACCCTGCCGCTGCTGCCGGCATATTTTGCCTTTAGCTTCCAGGCCAAAAAGAGCAATGTGGTTGTCATGACCATCGCTTTCTTCCTCGGCCTTGCCACCACCATCACCGTGCTTGGCGCAACCGCCACCGCGCTCAGCCTGTTCCTATTCCAAAATCTCGGCTTTCTCACCTTTATCGGCGGGCTGATTGTGATTGTTTTTGGCGTCATGAGCCTGCTCGGGTTTGGTTTTACCGGCCCGCAGTTCCAGGATCGCCCGGAAGCCACAATCATCGGCTCCTACGTCTACGGCGCAACCTTTTCGCTGGGCTGGACAGCCTGTGTTGGGCCGATCCTGGGCGGCATCATGACCATGCTGGCAACGCAGGGCATGGGTATTTTGCAGGGCAGTTTCCTGGCGTTCATTTATGCGCTGGGGCTGGGTATGCCGTTGATCATCATCGCCACGTTCTTCTCACGCCTGGGAACGGGCACTCGCGCCTGGCAGTTTCTCAAAGGCAAGGGCTTTACGGTGAATGTTTTTGGGCGCACGCTCTATCTGCACACCACCAGTATCCTCAGCGGCATATTGCTGATCGTGATGGGCGCGCTGCTGGCAACCGGGCGGTTAACCGCTATCACCCAGGCCGCCGCGGGAAGCGATTTCTCCTCGTGGGTACTGGATATGGAAGAGGGGCTGCGCAACCTGCTGGGGCTTCAATAGCTTCTTATTGGACCGTTTTGTGTGACCGAACTGCGTAGTGACACACAAGCCAATTCACCCCGATAGATCAAAATAGAAGGACAAATTATGACCTCTGACCTACCGGAGAATACCATTATCGTCTATAGCACCGTTTGGTGCCCAGATTGCAAGCGCGCAAAGAAATTCTTTGGCGAGCAGCGCATTCCCTATATCAACGTCGATATCGAGCACGATCCCGAGTCGATGGCGCTGGTCGAGCGGATCAACAATGGCAAGCGCATCGTACCTACCATCGTCTTCCCTGATGGCGACGTACTGGTAGAGCCAACAGACGCGCAGCTTGCCGCCAAGCTGGGGCTGCGCACGCGGGCAGAGCGGGCTTTTTACGACGTGATCATCATTGGCAGCGGGCCGGCAGGTCTCACCGCGGCGGTTTACACCAGCCGTGAAGGCCTGGATACTCTGGTGATCGAGCGTGGCGCGATTGGCGGCCAGGTGGGCGGCTCGCAGATGATGGATAACTTCCCCGGATTCGACGAGGGAATCGGCGGCGCGGAATTCGCCGAACGACTGGCCCGCCAGGCCAAACGCTTTGGCACGGAGATCCTTCAGGCAACCGACGTGGCGCGCATCGATCCTACCCCGCCCTACCTGTGCGTCCACACCTCTGATGGCACCGAGTATGCCGCGAAATCGATTCTGCTGGCAACCGGCGCGCGCTATAAGCGGCTGAACGTCCCCGGAGAAGAGAATTTGTTAGGCAGCAGCGTGCATTTCTGCGCCACCTGCGATGGCGCCTTCTACAAGGGCAAGAAGGTGCTGGTTGTGGGCGGCGGCAACAGCGGTTTTGAGGAAGGATTGCTCCTCACCCGCTTTGCCAAAGAAGTGGACATTGTCGAATTTCTGCCCGAGGTGCGGGCTAGCAAAGTGCTGCAAGATATGGTCTCTGCCAACGAAAACATGAAGGTGATCACGAACCACGCCATCAAAGCGCTGAAAGGCCAGCCGCGCCTGGAGGCGGTGATGGTGGAGGACCGCGCGACCGGCGAGATGAAAGAATGGAGTTACGACGGTGTGTTCGTCTTTATCGGCCTTTCGCCAAACAACGAGCTGGTGAAGAATCTCGTTGAAGTCAATCCGCAGGGATTTGTAGTCACCGACGTAACGTTGGAAACCTCGATACCTGGGCTGTACGCAGCAGGAGACGTGCGCGCCGGATCTACCAAGCAGGCTGCCGCCGCTGCCGGTGAGGGAGCAACCGCCGCGCTGATGATCCGCGAGTACTTGAAGAAACTGTAAAGAACTGTCCGGAAATTATAAATGTGTTTGTGGTGCGCGACAGCGTCACGCACCACAAACACATTTATCATTTCCGGGTAGATACGAAAAGCGGTTACATCGGTTACAATGGGCGGTAGATGCTCGCATGGAGAGCATCTACCGCCCATTTTCATAAAAATTCCAATAAAGGTAGCCAGTAGTGTTGAATCATTCTCTTGTACGCATGCTGTTCACGCTGCGCGGAAATCCGCGCGCGTGCGTTTTTACCGAGCCGCTGTGGGGCATTCCTTACAATTTGTATGCTCCCTACGTTTCGATCTACATGCTGGCATTGGGTCTCAAAGACAGCCAGATTGGCCTGTTGATTAGCATTGGGCTGGTCGTGCAAATCTTCTCCGCCATGTTGAGCGGTCCGATTACTGATAAGATGGGCCGCCGCAACGCCACCTTTATCTTCGACATCATCTCGTGGAGCGTGCCCACGCTCATCTGGGCGATCGCGCAGGATTTCAACTACTTCCTCATCGCGGCAATCTTCAACGGCGCGTGGCGCATCACCCACACGTCGTGGAGCTGCCTGATGGTGGAAGACGCCGACCCGGATCAGCTCGTCGACATCTACTCTTGGGTGTATATCTCGGGTCTGCTCTCGGCATTCTTCGCGCCCATCGCGGGCTTGCTGATCAACGCCTTCACGCTGGTTCCCACCGTACGCGGGCTGTTCTTCTTTGCCTTTTTGATGATGACGACCAAGTTTGTGGTACTGTGGATCTATTCCACCGAGACAAAGCAGGGCGAAGTACGCATGCTGGAGACAAAAAGCCAGAGCCTGATGGAATTGGTAAGCGGCTACGGCGACGTGCTCAAAAAGGTACTTGGCAATCCTGCCACATTGTTCACGCTAGGGATTTTGCTGACAATGAGCATGGGCAACACCGTCAACAATACCTTCTGGTCAATTTTGGTTACCCAGCGCATTGGCATTCCTGATGAGCACCTGTCGATCTTCCCCTTCGCCCGCTCCATCGTGATGTTGTTCTTCTTCTTCCTCGCAATGGGATATATCAAATCGATGAACTTCCGTAACCCGATGATGATCGGGTTTGCCGGGCTGGTGATCTCGCAGATCATCCTGATCACATTGCCCGAGCGGAACTACGTGCTGCTGCTCCTCAGCACCTTCATCGAGGCGTGCAGCTACGCGACCGTCAGCACGCAGATCGATCGCATGATCGTCGTGACGGTGGAGGCGCAAGAGCGCGCACGGATCATGGGGTTGCTGTTCCTGGTTGTCATCATCTTCACCACCCCGCTGGGCTGGATCGCCGGGCAGTTATCGGAGATCAACCGCGTGCTGCCCTTTATGGTCAATATCGGGCTGTTTGGCGCTGGCGCGGTGCTGGTGTATCTGGCGGCACGGCAGGGACAGCATAACGAGGTGGTCGTCCCAGCGGTGGAAGAAGTTTAACACAGAGTGCGCAGCGTTTAAACGCTGCGCACTCTGTGTTACGCTTTTTTTACATCGGCCTGATAGGAAGGCAGTAATCCATGGTGATCCACGTGCCGGGCTGCTTGTCGGGGTTGTCGTAGTAGATCTCCAGAGCGGGCTTGTCATCGGCCTGGTAGCCGCTTTCGGGCAGCCATTCGCCGTAGAGCGCGTCTACGGCTTCGCCGATCTTATGCGTTTGCTGGTTAGAGACAGAAATGCGGCAGACGGCATACTTACCACCGGGGATATCCTGAATGCCCACTTCACTCCCCTGCTCGGCCTGTACCCCTTCCGGAACTGTAACGCAGGCATCGTAGCGGCAGCGGTCGTTGGGGGTGATGTCGGGGTTGTCGTAGGGAATACCAATGGTCACGGTATCCGGGCGGAACAGATCGCGCGCGCCAGCCCAGGCACATACACGCTGGAAGGCCTTGTTGATCTCGCTGTTGAACTGGCCCTTGCTATAGCCGCTGATGTGGCGGACATAGGCCACGTGATAGGTCGGCAAAACTTTCACTTCTACGTTCATTATGGAAGCACTCCTTTCATTCAACCGATTGTTGTGCTCCCCATTGTAGGCATTTACCCAGTCCAGATCTTTGCGCGTGTTGCCATCCTCTTTGCGATTCTTGCTATATTGGACAAGTTCGCGGGCGCGGTACTCAGATGGGCTGAGGCCGAATCGCGTGCGGAAGGCTCGCGAGAACACCGCCGCACCGGAGAATCCGCAGGCCACGCCGATTGCAAGAATGGTGTCTTTTGGTCGGCCTACCAGAAGGTTGGCGGCTTTTTCGAGCCGGGCACGCTGTACATAGTCGTTCAGCGTTTCTCCGGTGAGGCTTTTGAACAGGCGATGGAAGTGGAACGGCGAGAAACCAGCGACTTCCGCCAGGGTTTCGAGCGACAGCGGTGTCTCGATGTTGGTATGGATGTAGTCGATGACCCGGTTGAGACGAGCCGTATATTCGGCGTGCGAAGCGTTCATACTTCATGCCTCTGCGAGAACAAAAAACCCTCGCTTTCGCGAGGGCCTTCTTCTTCGAGTGGGCGCGGAGGGGCTCGAACCCACGAACCTCACGGATGTGAACCGTGCGCTCTAACCAACTGAGCTACGCGCCCGAAGTGTGCGTATTATAGCAGATCTGATTCTCTTTGGCAAGGGAAGTTTTTAATCTATGGGCTGCGCGGAATGCATTCCGCGCAGCCCATAGATTAACCAAACCGCCCCTGCACGTAGTCTTCGGTGCGTTTGTCGCGGGGGTTGACGAACAGATTCTTGCCCTCGGCAAACTCTACCAGTTCGCCCTGCAAAAAGAACCCGGCATAGTCGGCCATGCGCGCTGCCTGCTGAACGCTGTGCGGAACGAGGATGATGGTGTAGCGTTCTGCCAGCTCACCCAAAAGCTGCTCAATGCGGGCGGTGGAAACGGGGTCGAGCGCGGAGGTCGGCTCGTCGAGCAGGATCACTTCTGGCTCTAAGGCCAGCACGCGCGCCAGACTCAAGCGCTGCTGCTGCCCGCCCGAAAGCGACGTGGCAGCCGGGTCGCCCAGCCGGTCGTACACCTCATCCCACAATACTGCCTGGCGCAGCGCGCGCTCCACGGCCTCATCCAGCTTGTTTTTACGGCGCTCTCCGGCAACTTCCAGCCCGTAGCTGATGTTCTGATAGATCGACAGCGGCAGCGAGATCGGACGCGAGAAGACAATGCCAATCTTTCGGCGCAGGTCTACCACATCGGTCGAAAGATCGAGAATGTCTTTCCCATTGAACAACACTTTGCCCTGCATCTCGCGCACATCCGAAAGATCATTGAGGCGGTTGAGCACGCGCAGCAGGGTCGACTTGCCGCCTCCGGCCGGGCCAAATAGCACCGTCACCGCGTTGGCAGGAATGCCCAGATTGATGTCGCGCAAGCTTTCCATGCCGTCGGAGTAGCGCACGCTGAGATGTTCGATCGTCAGTTTATCCATGGGCGTTTACCATTGGCGGCGGGCGCGGGCGCGCTGGCGAATAAAGGTAGCAATCAGGTTCATCGTCAGAACGAAGACCAGCAGCACCAGCACCGTGCCGTACTGGATGCCAACAGGCATCCCAGGTACGGAAGTGGAGATGACGAAGATGTGGTACGGCAGGGCCATCGTCGCGTCAAACGGCGACTGCGGCAGGCGCGGCAGGAAGAACGCCACCCCGGTGAACAGGATGGGAGCCGTCTCGCCCGCAGCGCGCTCCAAGCCCAAAATGACACCGGTGAGGATACCGGGCAACGCCTGGGGCAGTGTAATGCGCCAGATGGTCTGCCAGCGAGTGGCGCCGAGTGAGATGCTCACCACGCGGAAGGCGTGCGGTACAGAGCGCAGCGCCTCTTCGGTCGTGCTGATGATGACTGGCAGGGTCATGATACCCAGCGTAAGCGAAGAAGCCAGGATGCTGGTGCCAAAGTTGAGGAAGATGACAAACAACCCCAGCCCAAAAAGCCCGTACACCACCGAAGGAATGCCTGCCAGGTTGATGATGGCAATGCGGATCAGGCGCGTCCAGCGGTTATCGGGCGCGTATTCCGAGAGGTAGATCCCCGCCGCCACGCCCAGCGGAACGGACGAGATCGCCGTACCCAGGGTGAGGAAGAAGGTACCTACAATCGCAGGCCAGATACCGCCTGCGCGCATCCCATCGCGCGGGTAGCCAAAGATGAATTCCCAAGAAATGGCGGGTAAACCGCGCACAAGAATGTACACGATCAAGCCCACGATCGGCAGGACGGTGAGGATGCTAATGAGCATCAGGCCCAGGAAACCCAGGCGTTCGGCCAGAGGAGGAGAAACCAGGTGGCGGCCGTTTCTCATGAGAGCACCCGTTCCGATCGCTTCTTGCCGCGCAGGCTGACCGATGATGCCAGCACGTTGACGATCAGCGAGAGGATGAACAGCACCATGCCGATGAAGAACAGCACGTGGTAATGCTGACTTCCAGTGGCCACCTCGCCCATTTCAGAGGCAATGGTGGCCGTCATGGTGCGGGCAGGCAGGAACAGGGCGTTTAATCCCTTTGGCAGCACCGGAGCATTGCCGGTCACCATCATCACAGCCATGGTCTCACCAATTGCGCGTCCTACCCCCAGCATCAGCGCGGTGAGCACGCCAGACCGGGCAGCGGGCAGCGTCACCCCCCAGATCACCTGCCAGCGGGTAGCTCCCAGCGCCAGCGCCGCCTGCCGGTAGCTGGGCGGCACGGTGTTGAGCGCATCCTCAGCAATGGAAACGATAGTGGGAATTGCAATCAGCGCCAGCAGCACCGCGCCGGTGAACGCCGTCAGCCCGGTGGGCAGATCCAGCGCCCGCCGCAGGAATGGCGCGAGAAGCTGAATGCCGATGAAGCCCAAAACCACCGAGGGGAGGCCGGCCAGCACCTCGATAATCGGCTTGATAATGTTATTTACCCACGGCGGCGCAACTTCAGCGATAAACACGGCTGTGCCAATGCCAAACGGCAGGGCGATCATCATCGCGCCCACGGTAACGATCAGCGAGCCGCCCAGCAGCGGCCAGATGCCGTACAGCCCCTCGATTGGGTACCAGCGCGTGCCCAGCAAGCTGCTGGCGGGTGTTTCGCCCAACGCCGGCAGCCCTTCGCGTATCAGAAACAGCAAAATAAGGGTGACAAATAGAATGCTCGAGTATCCGGAAATCCGGATCAACAGCGTAATGGGCTTTTCTCGTTTCAGTTCGTCGGTCTGCATGGGCGGCTGTCTGGGCTTTCACGTCCTCAAATGGTTTTGCCAGTGATAGCGAAAGGGTTGGGTTGCCTGGCGCAAACCCGGCTTTATGTCACTCGGGCGCGGAAACGGGTACAAAACCCAGCTCCGCAACAATCTGCTGCGCTTCTTCAGAATAGATCCACTCCAGGTAGGTCTGCACTGCCTCTGAAGCACCCCGGTTTGTGTACATGTATACATCGCGTGCAATGGGGTACTGATCTGAGTTTACCGTTTCGACAGAAGGGAGAATATAGGGGCCGCCCTCTTCACGGGCAATCGCCAGCACTTTGACATGCGGGGTTACGTAGCCCAGCCCATCATACCCAATCGCGTTGGGGTTATCGCTTACCTCGGATATGATGCCTTCGGATGAGGGCAGCAAAAGTGTTTCGGCGGAGAAAATTTCGTGGCTGTCTTTGCCCAGGCGGATGACAGCCTCAAGGAAGTACACGTGCGTACCAGAGTTGGTCTCACGCGAGACGCGCACGATGGGCCGGTCTTCGCCGCCCAGCTCGCTCCAATTGGTGTATTCGCCACGGAAAATCATGGAGACCTGTTCCATGGTGAGCTGCTGTACAGGGTTATCCGGGTGAACAATGACCGCGATGGCGTCACGGGCAATCACGTATTCTACAGGGTCAACGCCGCGCAACTTAGCCTCCGCGATCTCTTCGTCTTTGATATTTCTCGAAGAATTGGCAATATCGACTGTTCCGTTCATCAGCGAGGCGATACCCGTGCCCGAGCCGCCGCCGGTCACCGAGATGCGGATATGCGAATTCTCCTGCTGGTAGCGTTCAGCCCATGCCAGCGCCAGGTTGACAATGGTATCGGAGCCCTTGTTTTGAATATAGGCTTCAGCCTGCGTCTCGGCGCCGTTTCCCTCCCCGCCTTGTGGTTCAGCACGGCAGGCAGAAAGCAGCGTAAGAAGCAAGATTGTAACCAGCAACAAACGGAGAAAGAAAAGAAAGCGCTTCATAACCGATAAAATTATAGCCAATCTTCTCTCTTATGATTCGTGGTTAACCTGTTGTTAACACGGATCGGCTACAATAAGAATCCTCGTAACTGCTCAGCCCTGTCGGGCCGCTGGCTTGAAACGCGCTCCCTACGGGAGCGCAGAAGGGAAATGTGGGCATTTTGAAAACGCTTCGCGTTTTCAAAATGCCCACATTTCCCTTTAATAGGCGGGCGAAGCCCGCAATTCATAAAAAGCCCCTGCGGCTGAGCAGTTACGAATCCTCATCCTATCCCCTATCTTCTTCATTAATTAAGATGGCGCTTGCGGCACACATTTCCGGCAAGAAAGGGGATCTTTTGGTATAATAAAGGGGTTAGTAATGTTATACATACTTTGTACTTATAAAGCTGATCGACCTCTGCTGAGATCGTTGTCGTGGATGACGGGGTCATCCACGACAACGATCTCAGCGAAGGATCAACATACAAAAAGATAGGGAAATAGCTTGATGGATATCGGTATCATTCAGCCTGTCGATATTGACGAACAGATGCGGACGGCATATCTCGATTATTCGATGAGCGTCATCGTTGCTCGAGCGCTGCCCGATGCGCGTGATGGCCTCAAGCCCGTCCATCGCCGGATCCTGTATGCCATGCACGATATGGGCATCCGCGCGAACACTTCCTACAAAAAGTCTGCTCGTATCGTCGGCGAAGTACTTGGTAAATATCACCCTCATGGCGACTCGGCAGTGTACGATGCGATGGCGCGCATGGCGCAGGATTTCTCCATGCGCTATATGTTGGTGGACGGCCAGGGCAACTTTGGCTCCATCGACGGCGACGCCCCGGCAGCCATGCGCTATACCGAAGCACGCCTCAACCGTCTCGCCGAAGCGCTGCTGGCTGATATCGATAAGAATACGGTCAACTTTAAAGATAACTTCGACGGCTCGCTGCAAGAGCCCGAAGTACTCCCCTCCCGCGTGCCCAACCTGTTGCTGAATGGTTCATCGGGCATCGCGGTCGGCATGGCGACCAGCATCCCCCCGCACAACCTGCGCGAGCTGGCCGCCGCGGTCGACTACATGATCGAAAATTACGACAACCTGGACGATGTCACCGCCGATGACCTCATGACACTGGTGCAGGGACCCGACTTTCCCACTGGCGCTGTCATCGTCGGGCGCGAGAGCATCCGCCAGGCATACAGCACGGGGCGCAGCAAGCTCACCGTGCGCGGTGTAGCGCGGATCGAAGAAGCGCGCAATGGGCGTTACAACATCAACATCACCGAGATCCCCTACCAGGTAAATAAGTCCAGCCTGATCGAGCGCATCGCCGAGCTGGTACGCGAGGGCCGCATCGATGCGATCAGCGACCTGCGCGATGAATCAGATCAACGCGGCATGAGCATCGTGATCGAGCTGAAGCGCGGCGCGCAGCCGCGCAAGGTGGTAAACCAGCTCTATAAGTTCACCGCCTTGCAGAGCACCTTCAGCGTGCACCTGCTGGCCCTGGTGAACAACGAGCCGCGCCTGCTGCCGTTGAAGCGCGCGCTGCAAATCTTCATCGAGCACCGGCAAGAAGTGATCACCCGCCGCACCGAGTACGACCTGGCACGCGCCCGGCACCGTGCTCACGTACTCGACGGCTTGCTGATCGCCCTCGCCCACCTGGACGATGTAATTCAAACCATCCGCCAGGCCGCAGATGTAGATGACGCGCGCGAAAAGCTGATCAGCCGGTTCAGCCTGACGGAAATCCAGGCGCAAGCCATCCTTGATATGCAGCTCCGCCGCCTGGCGGCCCTGGAGCGCCAGAAGATCGAAGACGAGCACAAAGAAGTGATGGCTCGCATTGCTTACCTGGAAGATCTGCTCGCCAACCCGCGCAAGATCCTCAAATTAATCCAGGACGATTTGAAAGAGCTAGCGGAAGAGCATGGTGACGAGCGCCGCACGCAGATCTCGAGCGACGACGCGGAACTGCTCAGCGATGAAGATCTGGTAGCCGACGAGCCGGTGCTGATCACCCTCACTGCGCGCGGTTACATCAAGCGCGTCAGCACCAAGCAGTTCCGCACGCAGAACCGCGGCGGGCGCGGCGTGACCGGGCAAGATATGCGCGAAGAGGACGAAGTCTCGCTCCTTGTCCCCGCGCGGACGCTGCACACGGTGCTGTTCTTCACAGATAAGGGCAAGGTTTACTCAGAGCGCACCTTCCAGCTTCCCGAAGCCGGGCGGGCCGACCGCGGCGTGCCGGTAATCAACGTGCTGGCGTTGGGTCCAAATGAGCGCATTACAGCGGCAGTATCGGTACCCAGTTTTGCAGAAGCTCGCTACTGCATCATGGGTACACGGCGGGGTAAGGTAAAACGTGTAGCGCTGCCTGAGTTCGAGAGCGTGCGCCCCTCTGGACTAATCGCCATCTCACTCGACTCGGATGACGAGCTGTGCTGGGCGAGACTCACCAGCGGGCAGGACGATATCTTGATGATCTCGGCAAAGGGGCATGCCCTGCGCTTTAAGGAAAGCGAAGTGCGCCCCACTGGCCGGCAGGCAGGCGGCGTGAACGGTATGCACCTGCGCGCCAGCGACAAGGTTGCCTCAATGGAAGTGGTGGAACCGGGCGCAAGCCTGCTGGTTGCTACCGAATTTGGCTACGGCAAGCGCACCCCCTTGAACGAGTACCCCACCAAGGGGCGCGCGACCGGCGGCGTGCTGACTATTGATCAGCACAGCATGGATAAGATTGGCACCATTGCCACGGCTCGTGTCGTGCACGATACCGACGAGGTAATGCTGATCACCACCGCCGGGCAGGCCTTGCGCCTGCGCGTCAGCCAGATTGCCGTGATGAGCCGTTCTACGCGCGGCGTGCGCCTGGTTGATCTGAACAAAGAGGATACTCTGGCCTCCATCGCGCGTATTGCGCCAGAAGACCTGGGCGGCGATGATGACGAGAAGCCCGGCAAGAATGGAAAAGCGCAAAAGACAAACGGGGCGAATGGCGGCTCGGGCGTTGTTTCCGCGGAGGCAGAGGAAGAATCTACAATAGTTGATATTGCGGATATCGCCGACAGCCCTGATGATGGTGATCTGGACGGCAGCGGCCCTATTGTGGATATTGACGAAGATATCGAGTAGCGTCGGGCGTTTCGACGAAGAAAAATGCCACCCCCACAGCGAGCTGTGGGGGTGGCATCTTCTACATTACTTGAGCATTCCGGCCATATCCAGCGCGATCTCATACAGCATATCGTGGTTGGTGATGGTTGGCAAAGACCGAATATCTGCTGGCGCAAAGAAACCGCGGTCTAACGCCTCTTCCGTTGGGATGAAAGGCAAAATCTCAATGACTCGACAGAAGTAGAAGACCTGCGCGCTTATCGGGTGAATCCAACCGTCCCGAGGGAGCTGCCCAAACACTTCCAGTTCCTGGGTGCCGATTAGCTGCACCGGCTCTACCAGAACACCGGCTTCTTCTAAGGTCTCGCGTATGGCTGCCTGTTCGGGACTTTCCCCCGGTTCAATGTGGCCGCCCGGGATGTCCCAGCCGCGTTTCTTGAGATGTGTGAGCAGCATCCGGTCATCGAGAAATGCAAAGGCAAACGCTGTGCCGCAAACCTCTGGCGCGGGCAGGTCATCGGTGTGGTACAGGCGACCTTCGCTGTTGGACGGCATCCAGGGGATATGTGAATTGGAACGCAGGAGCCTTTTCATTCGGAATGGCTTTCCCAACCCATAATCTCCGTCAGCACCGGCAGAACATCCGCCAGGTTCGTCTGTTCGCGTCTATCCGAGCGGCGGCGGTCAGCGGGAATGCCCTCGGCGGCTTCGCGCAGCCGGCGGCGCTGATCCTCACTTGCGCCCAGCCAGTTGATCGACGCAACCGCCAGCGAATCGTGCGGATGCAGCCCACCGTGCACACCTGTGTGAATATCGCCAAAGTAAAAGCCTTCTTTATAGTTGGCAACCAGCACCAAGTCGCCGGAAAGCGGTCCGGCAAGGTGACGCAGCCGCGCAGGCGCATCCACTGTTTCGATCTCGGGATGCTGCCGCAGGTACTCTGCCACATCTACCCGGCTGCCATCGGGGTTAAGCGCGAAGTATTCGGCATCCCAGCCGCCATTGTGTACGTCACGAGCCAATACCATCGAGAGCGCGCCGTACAGATCCTGCGCGTGCCTGCCGGTGGCATGCGCTTCCCAAAAGGCCTGCGCAACGGGAAACACATCTTCTTCATAGCGCGGCAGATCCGACCAACCGGCATTGTGACCGCGCAAATACACCTGCGCCAGCCCGCCATTGGATGCTACCACCGCGTCGCAGTTGGGGCCTTCACCGGGTTTGTCGTGTACGTCTAGTCCGAGCGCATCGAACAGATAGCCCATCTCTCGATCAAAGGGGAAGCTGAGGCGCAGGGAGTGGCGGTCATCTGGGATCACCTCGATCTGACCGTGGTCGGAGACCACGGCAACCAGGCTATCCTCCAGCATCCCGGCCTTGCGTAGGGCATCCGCTAGCTTGCCCACCAGCGGGTCGATCACGTGGACCAGGTATTGCTGCTGGGTGGCGGGTCCCTCGCGGTGTGAGATGTGATCCAGGCCCATGAAGTAGACGGTGAGAACGTCTGGACACGCGCCGGTTTCGAGCAGCGCCAGCGTCTTATGGATCATCTCGCCGTCGTACTGTGTCCCGCTCATGCCGATCAGCCCGCTGCCTTTGGTGAAGCGGGCAATATCCACCAGGCTGGGGCGAATCCACTGCTGCGCGCCCCGGCTGATCATGTGATACACCACTACCGACTGCTTGCCCTGCTCCGCGGCTATTTCATAAAGCGTGGGGGTTTGGGGCGCGAGCGCCTGCCCCAACAGTCCGTTTTCCAGCGTGGGCAGCGCCGTAAAGGTCAGCACAGCGTCGTTATAAGCCAGTGTATCGCCCACATCAAAGGCGTAAAAGCGCGGCTGCCTGCCAGAGCGCAAGCCAAAACGATCGAAGAGCTGGTTGCCCACAATCCCATGGAGATCGGGGTGCTGCCCGGTAAAGATGGTGCTTTGCGCGCAGAAAGTGATAGAAGGCGCCGGACTCACCGGGTCGAGGTGGGCGGCATCGTGCAACAGCCCGGCAATGTTCGGGATCTGCCCTGCGCCCAGCGCCTGATGGAATACGTCCTGGCGCAGACCATCGATATCGATCATCAGTAAGCGCCTGGGGGCGTCGTTGGTGTTGGGCAAAGTGACCTCCAAATCTGTACAAGTTGGGTCATTCTAACATTTAAGTGGTCAACAGTATATAAAAATCTGGGTCATCTCGCTTGCAGGAATAATGCTTTCTTGCTATAATGTCAATGCAAAAAGTCCAAGTCACGCGAAGACAGTGGCATCCCCTGTCATAAGCAAGCAAAAAGCGCCAGGGGACCCCAACTTATCCCAAATTGTCCGAATCAAACTGAAAGATAAGATCAACCGCGCGTGCGGTTTGTGTTATATGCTTGCATCCTTTCTAGCGGAGATCCCGTCGAGATTTCAACATGAATATCATAGAACTTGAAAACGAACCTCTGGCCAGATTGCGCCAAATGGGGAAAGAGTTGAATGTACCCAATGCCAATCGCCTGAAGAAGGAACTGCTCATCTTGCGCATTCGCCAGGTGGAAGCGGAGCGTGAGGGGTTAGAAGTCCGCGGTGGCATTCTGGAGATTATGAACGAAGGCGTTGGTTTCCTGCGTTCTGACTACCGGATTGGCCCTGACGACGTCTATGTTTCTCAGGCGCAGCTACGCCGCTACGATCTGCGTAACGGCGACCTGGTGATCGGCCACGTGCGCCCGCCGCGCGAATCAGAGCGGCATTATGGGCTGATCAAAGTGGAGACGATCAATGGTCTACCCCCAGAAGAAGCGCGCCGCCGCCCCAACTTTGAAGATCTTACGCCCATCTTCCCCACCACTCGGTTTGACATGGAGACCGACCGGTCGGTCCTTTCCACCCGCCTGATCAACCTGATCGCTCCCATCGGGCGCGGCCAACGCGGGATGATCGTCTCGCCGCCCAAGGCAGGCAAGACGACCATCCTCAAGCAGGTGGCGAATTCCATTTCGGCCAACTACCCCGACGTGCACCTCATCATCGCCTTGATCGGCGAGCGCCCCGAGGAAGTGACGGACATGGACCGCTCGGTAGATGGCGAAGTTGTCGCCTCTACGTTCGATGAGCCGGTGACCGCCC
The DNA here is from genome assembly GCA_023434145.1 of Chloroflexota bacterium. Classification (GTDB taxonomy): domain Bacteria; phylum Chloroflexota; class Anaerolineae; order Anaerolineales; family Anaerolineaceae; genus DSYU01. The sequence continues at coordinate 22,782 of JAEYTI010000126.1, forward strand.
ATGTTCGTACCGCAGAAATCACGCTGGAGCGCGCCAAGCGCCTGGTGGAGATCGGTCGGCACGTGGTGATCTTGATGGATTCGCTCACCCGCCTTGCTCGCGCTTATAACCTGGTTGTCACCCCCTCGGGTCGCACGCTTTCCGGCGGTATGGACCCTTCGGCCCTATACCCGCCCAAGCGCTTCTTTGGCGCCGCGCGCAACATTGAAGAAGGCGGATCGCTGACTATTATCGCCACCGCGCTGGTCGATACCGGCTCGCGCCTGGACGATGTAGTGTACGAGGAGTTCAAGGGCACCGGCAACATGGAACTGCACCTCTCCCGCCGCCTGCAAGAACGCCGCATTTTCCCCGCGCTCGATATCGAGCGCTCCTCCACCCGCCGCGAAGAGCTGCTGCTGGGGCCGGATATTCTCCAGCGCGTGTGGCTGATGCGCCGCATGTACCTGCAAATGATCAACTCGCAGCCGCAGGGCGCCGGCATGGATCCGGCGGTCGCGACGGAAGCGATCCTCCAGCGCATGGTTCGTACGAAGAACAACCAGGAAATGCTGGAAAATCTTCTGGAGGATTCGTGAGTCAATTTTCAACAAGCGGTTCCCGGAAGCCAGCGGGCAACAAGAACGAGCCCGGCGCGTGGCTTTCCGGAGTGATGTGGTTCATTACCATTCTGATGCTCGTGCTCCTGATGTGGGTTGTCACCCAGAGGGTTGGCACGGTCATGTCGTTTTCAACAGAGGGCGGTATTGTAGAAGAGATCCTCTCGAACGAGCCTGAGGTGAGCGTCGTTGTGCCAGAGTTTGTGCCCGTGAATGCCGTGCAGCCAGCATCGGTTACCCGGCTGGCCGACGTGCACACCGTCATCCCCGAACGCAAGCGTGATACGATCACCAAATATGAAGTGGAGGCCGGGGATTCGGTCTTCAGTATCGCCAAGCAGTTCGACATCAAGCCCGAGACCGTCCTGTGGGCCAACGAAGACATCTTGCAAGATAACCCGAACGAGCTTTCGATTGGACAGAACCTCCGCATCCCAGCAGAGGATGGCGTGATCTATAAGTGGAAATCCACTGACACAATCGAAGGGGTTGCTCGCAAGTTCAAAGCAGAGCCTGATGCCATCCTCACCTGGCCAGATAACAACCTCGATATGGCGGATCCGCGGATCCCCAGCGGAACAATGGTGATGATCCCGGGCGGCTCACGCGAGCTGCGCACCTGGGTGGTGCCAACCTTCTGGCGCGCCAATTCTGGGGCGAACAAAACCATCAACGAAGGCTGTGATACCAGCGGCGGCTCGGCTTACGGCTCGGGTACGTTTGTCTGGCCGGCCAGCAACCGCAGTGTCTCGGGCAACGACTTCTGGTCGGGGCACCTGGGAATCGATATTGCGGCTGGAACAGGCGCGCCGATCTACGCGTCTGACTCAGGCGTGGTCGTGTACTCTGGCCCGATCAGCGGTGGCTACGGGTTGATGGTCATGATCGACCATGGCAACGGCTTCCACACGCTCTACGCGCACAACAGCCAGCTCGTTGCGCGCTGCGGGCAGAATGTCGGGCAGGGGCAGACGATCGCCTATGCCGGCAGCACCGGTAATTCCACCGGCCCGCATTTGCACTTTGAGATCCGCTACATGGGCGCGTTCGTCAATCCGTGGGATTACCTGCAATAACCGGCGAAATCGTTTCGATCCGTAACCTGATTAGATAAGTATTGATAAAGATAGACCTCCCGGCGGAAGTTGGCGTTTCGACAACAACTGCACCAGGAGGTCTTTTTTATGATTCCATACAAAATGCAAAGAGAATGTGAATCTCACGCTCGAAAAGCAGTATCATAAGATCAAATGTAGGTATTCACACATTTCCGAGGTATACAATGACTACAAATACCGCCGGGCAAAAAGTCGTTCAGAGGATATCCCGTTTCTGGATCCGTTTGATCTTCGTCTATCTCTTCATACCGCTGATTCTATTCGCCAGCGCCTGGGATCTCCGCTGGTGGCAGGCATGGGTCTTTTCAATGATTATCTTTGCGGCTGGTATCGCCAGCCGTGTATGGGCAGAACAACAGCATCCAGGTTTGCTAGCAGAACGAGCAAACTTCGGCAAGGCTCAAGACATAAAGCCATGGGATAAACTCCTTGCCCCGCTGATGGCGATAAGCATATCATTCCCTTTGGTCATTGTTGCAGGGCTTGACCACCGCTTTGGCTGGTCGCCTGTCTTCCCGCTTTGGCTAAACATCTCCGGCTTTATTTTAATCGCGGCTGGATACGTCTTTGCGAGCTGGGCTTTGGTAGAGAACCGCTTTTTCTCCGGCGCCGTGCGAATTCAGACGGATCGAGGACATGTTGTATGTGACAGTGGCCCATACCGGATCGTGCGGCATCCTGGCTATATAGGAAATATCCTGCCGCTGCCCGGCATTGCACTGGCCTTAAGCTCGGTATGGGCTCTCATTCCGGCTGCCGTGGCACTGATCATTATTATTGTCAGAACAGCGCTGGAAGACCAGACACTAATGGAAGAACTGCCGGGCTATCGCGCCTATGCACAGCGTGTGCGCTATCGGTTGATTCCTGGAATTTACTGATCTCTCTACTTCCAGGGTCTCAATCTCGCCGAGCTTGGCACGCATCTCCTCAAGCTACGGATTATTAAAATAGTGAGCAGGGCCTAAACGATACGGCCCTGCTCTACCGTTCGTGTGATGTTTACGGCTGGGGATTTACCCAGTACGACATCTCTTCGACGCGGATGGTGTAGTCTTTGGTGTTATCCATACCGACGATCACGCCAAAGTAGCCGCGGCTGTAGGTGCTGTCCTGTACTTCGGTCAGCAGCACACCGTTGACGTACAAGATCAGGCGGCTGCCGGAGGTAAACATACCCAGGCGGTTGACCTGGTTGGAGCCGGTGGCAATAGACGAGCTCTGCGTCCAGTTCACCAGCCAGCGCATCTCGCCATCGGCGTCCGCTTTGGCGTTCCAACGGCGCAGCGAATAGCGCCCGTCGCAGGTGACAGTGAACAGGTAGCCCTGGTCAGGTTCGCGGATGACCGGCACGCGGGTGATGATGCCATAGTGATCCGAGCCGGAGCAGGTGCCGCTGTTGAAGGTGGCTTCCAGATAGAGATTGGTGAAATCCGTTCCGGTCGGGTTCGCCATACGCCAGCCATCTAATTCATCCAGCGCAGTGACTTGCATCGCCCCGCCGCTGAACGTTGCGCTCGAGTACTTATCCGAGCCGGTCGGCCAGACCCAGGTGGAGGCGTTATCCATTGGGTCGGTAGAGGTCGGAGCGCCCAGGCGCGTGCGCGGGTCGTTTGCGGGCGCAGTGAAAGCCGGAGAAGGCGGCTGGGTGGCGGTGGCCTGCGGAGCGGTGGTTGCGGCAGCAGTTGGCGCGAGCGTGGCGGTGGCCTCCGCGGCAGGGGCATCTGTGGCGGTTGCCGGCTCAGGCGTTTCGGTTGCCGCCTCTGGCGCGTCGGTCGGAACTGCTTGTGTAGCTGTCTCTACCACCGGGAGGGTTGGCAGCGGCACAGTTGGGGTCGCCGCGTCGGGCTGGCCCGTGCTGGTGGGAAGCTGCGTCAGCATCATGCTGAGCTGCGTTTGCACCTGCTCGGGTGAAAGGGTGGGCGTTCCGGCAGCCGCGGTAGGCTGTGGACCGGGGTTCGGGTTCAGAACCCCGCAGCCTGCCAGAGCAAAGACGATGAGCAGGCTTAATAATGGAAGGGTTTTTCTCATAACAATCTCCTCACGGATCGAATCAACAATTGTATGAAACAGTACAATTTCTGTGCCTCGCTTCATCTACTAAACGCACAGGACTCGGAAAAGTTCCCGGTAGATCTTCCTCGGGGATGTTCCGTTTGTTGTGGTTAGGGCAGGGGAACGA
>JAEYTI010000216.1 GCA_023434145.1 Chloroflexota bacterium
AGATTTCCCCGCACAGCGGGGAAATCTCGCCGCAAAACCCACCTTAGCTTTACAGCCGCTCTAAAACGGCTTCTGTCATCTGTTTCGTGCTCATACCGCCGCCCAGGTCGGCAGAGCGGCAGCCCGCTGCGATTACTCCATCCACTGCGGCTTCAACCGTGGCGGCTTCGGCTTCCAGACTCAGGCTGTGGCGCAGCAGCATCGCCGCCGAAAGGATCGCGCCCAGCGGGTTGGCAATGCCTTTCCCGGCGATATCCGGCGCGGAGCCGTGAATGGGCTCGTAAAGCCCCGGGCCGCTCTCGCCCAATGACGCCGAGGGAAGCATGCCCATCGATCCCGCCAGCACCGATGCTTCATCGGTGAGAATGTCGCCAAACATATTCTCCGTCACGATCACGTCGAACTGCGCTGGAGAGGTGATTAGCTTCATGGATGCGGTGTCTACCAGCAGGGTATCTATCGCCACGGCGGGGTAGCGCTCCGCCACTTGCCCGGCGATCTGCCGCCACAACCGCGACGATTCCAGCACGTTTGCTTTGTCCACCAACGTCACTTTGCTGCGTCGCGCCTTTGCCAGCCGGAAGGCCAGATCCATCACGCGCTCGATCTCAAAATCAAAGTATTCCAACGTATCCACCGCGCGCTGGCTCCCATTGACGATATCGCGCCCCTTGGGCTGCCCAAAGTACAGCCCGCCGGTCAGCTCGCGGATGAACAGCATATCTACGCCTGCTAGCCGGTCAGCCTTCAGCGGGGAAGAGTCCGCCAGGGAGGGGTGCACGCGCACCGGGCGCAGGTTGGCATACACGCCCATGCCCTTGCGCAGCGCCAAAAGACCCTGTTCCGGGCGCACCGGCGCGGTTGGTGAATCCCATTTGGGCCCGCCCACCGCGCCCAGCAGCACTGCGTCTGCCTTTTTGCAGTCCGCCAGCGTTTCATCGGTGAGCGCCGTGCCTGCCGCATCGATCGCGCAGCCACCTACCTTATGCTCTATATAATGAAGAGAATGCCCGCTTCGTGCGGTCACCGCATCCAGCACGCGCACCGCTTCGGCTGTCACCTCCGGGCCAATCCCATCACCGGGGAGTAGGACAATGTTGAATGTCGTCAATGTGTAATCCTTTCGTTGTTTTCTGCCGGTTGGAACCGGCGGCTGCTTACCAAAACCCCACCTTCGTGGGGTTTCTCTTCGCCCCACGAAGGTGGGGCTTCGTTGTTGTTGCCGCGGCTTCAGCCGCCAGGCACCTTTGCGGCGGCTGCAACAGTCTCCACCACGTGGCCGTTCCCCATCGCCACCATCAGCCCATACTCATACGCATCTTGCAGCGCCTGCCACGACGCCTCGATGATATTCGCACTCGCGCCGACTGTGCTCCACCGCACCACCTCGCCCGCCAGGTCGCAGCGCGTATCGATCAGCACCCGAGTGGTCGCCGCCGTGCCAGAATCGCCATCCAAAATACGCACCTTATAGTCCGCCAGTTGAATCTGCTGGACCTGCGGGTACATGCCCATCAGCGCTTTGCGCAGCGCCTCATCCAGCGCGCGCACCGGGCCATTGCCCTCTGCCGCGGTGTGATACACCTCGCTGCCCACGCGCACCTTTACCGTCGCTTCGGCGAAGATTCCGCGGCCCTGGCGGTGCTCAACGTTGGTAGAAAAATCGATCAGCTCGAACGGTGGAACGTAACCCGGCTGCCGGCGCTGCAGCATCACGATCACGGATGCCTCGGCTGCTTCGTAGGAGAAGCCTTTCGCCTCCTGTGCCTTCAGCTCTTGCAAAACCTGCGGCACACTCTCGCCACTGCCCAGCTCTACGCCGTATTCCTCGGCCTTACTGAGCAGGTTGGCCTTGCCCGAAAGCTCCGAGACCACCACACGCATCTCGTTGCCCACCAGCGTCGGGTCGATGTGGTTATAGGATCGCTCCACCCGCCGGATGGCATGCACGTGCACGCCGCCCTTATGCGCAAAGGCCGAACGACCTACATAGGCCATGTGCTCGTTGGGCGTCAGGTTCGCCACCTCACTGACGAAGTGCGATAGCTCGTATAGCCGCGGCAGCGCACCTTCCGGCAGGCAGCGCATACCCATTTTGATCTCCAGGTCGGGGATTGCTGCGCACAGGTTCGCATTGCCGCACCGCTCACCGATGCCGTTGATGGTGCCCTGCACATGCACCGCGCCTTCGTTTACCGCCGCCAGCGTGTTTGCCACGGCGCACTCGCCATCATTGTGTGTGTGGACGCCAATCGGCCCGGGGATTGCAGCACGCACGTCGCGAGTAAAGCTAGCGACTTCCCACGGCATCGTGCCGCCGTTCGTGTCGCACAGCACCACCATCTCGGCGCCGCCGCGCACCGCCGCCCGCAGGGTCTCCAGGGCATAGGCAGGGTCGGCCTTGTAGCCGTCGAAGAAGTGCTCGGCGTCGTAGATCACACGCTTGCCGCGTGACGACAGGTACGCCAGGCTGTCTTCGATCATGCGCAGGTTTTCGTCCAGCGTGGTTCGCAGCACATCGGTGACGTGAAGGTTCCACGTCTTGCCGAACACGGTGCACACCGGTGTCTGCGCGTCGAGCAGCGCCAGGATGTTGGGGTCATCCTCTGGCCCGGCATTGGCGCGGCGCGTGGAGCCAAACGCGCAGATGAGGGCGTTCTGCCATTCCATCTCCGCCGCCTGCCGGAAGAACTCTACATCCTTAGGGTTCGAGCCGGGCCAGCCGCCTTCGATAAACGCTACCCCCAATTCATCCAGCTTGCGCGCAATGCGCAGTTTATCCACCAGCGAGAGCGAAACGTCGCTTCGCTGCGTACCATCGCGGAGGGTCGTGTCGTAGATTTGGATCTGGAGTGGTTTCATGGCGCACCTTTAAGCGCGGGCGCGTTCAAACGCCGCGATCTGTTCGTAGAAGGATTGGATATAACCCAGCTCGTCTGTGCCTTTGAGCAGGCACGCCCGCGCAAACGGGTCGACTGTGAAGCCAAACGTGCTGCCGTCCGGCAGGCATACTTCCTGCGCCTCAAGATCGATCGTCCAGGGCGCATCCGGCATGGCGTTTACCAGCGCAAACAGCCGGGCGTGGGTCGCCGCATCGGTGACCACTGGGAGCAGCCCGTTTTTCATCGCGTTGGACTTGAAAATATCGGCAAACGATGTGGAAACAACGGCGCGAATGCCCCAGCCGGTTAGCGCCCATGGCGCATGCTCGCGTGACGAGCCGCAGCCGAAATTATCGCCTGCCAGCAGAATCTGCGCGCCCTGGTGCTGCGGCTGGTTGAGCACAAAGCCCGGCTCTGGCGATCCATCGGCCTGGTAGCGCCAGTCGGCGAACAGGTTCTGCCCCAGCCCAACCTTATCGGTCGTTTTGAGAAAGCGCGCGGGGATGATCTGGTCTGTGTCGACGTTGTCGACCGGCAGCGGGATGACCCGCGAAGTGAGGGTGGTGAATTGTGCCATACCTTTATCCTCCCCGTGGGTCGGTAATGCAGCCGTGGATGGCGCTGGCGGCGGCGGTGAGCGGGCTGGCGAGGAACGTGCGTCCGCCTTTGCCCTGCCGCCCTTCAAAATTGCGATTGGACGTGCTCACCGCATACTGGCCCGGCTCCAGTTGGTCACCGTTCATTGCGATGCACATGGAGCAGCCCGGCTCGCGCCACTCGGCGCCTGCCGCGCGGAACACCTCGGCCAATCCCTCAGCCTCGGCCTGCTGCTTCACCTGCTGCGAGCCCGGCACGACCAGCACGCGCGTGCCTTCCGCCACCCGCCGCCCCTGCAGCACGCTCGCCGCGGCGCGCAGGTCGGCGATTCTTCCGTTGGTGCACGAGCCGATGAAGACGACATCCACCTTGCGCCCCACCAGCGACTCGCCTGGGCGCAGATCCATATACGCCAGCGACTTTTCCAGCGCCTGTTTCTGCCCGTGGTCGCTCAGCGTGCCCGGGTCCGGCACGTGCCCGCTGACTGGCACAGCCATGCTTGGGTTCGTGCCGTAGGTGATCATCGGCTCCAGGGCCGAGGCATCCAGAACAACCGTCTGGTCGTACTGCGCGCCCTCGTCAGTGGGCAGAGTCCGCCAGCGGGCTACCGCAGCGTCCCATTCCGCGCCTTGTGGGGCGCAGGGGCGGCCGTGCAAGTACGCGTAGGTAGTCTCGTCGGGGGCGATCATGCCCGCCCGCGCGCCTGCCTCAATCGACATATTGCAGATGGTCATACGCGCTTCCATATCCAGCGCGCGCACTGCCTCGCCGGTGTATTCCAGCACGTGCCCGGTTCCGCCGCCCACCCCAATCCGCGCAATAATCGCCAGGATCAGGTCTTTTGCCGTGACGAAGGCGGGGATGCGGCCCTCCAGCCGGATCTCCATGGTCCGCGGCTGGCGCTGGAGCAGGCACTGCGTCGCCAGCACGTGCTCTACTTCGCTGGTGCCGATGCCAAAGGCCAGCGCGCCAAACGCGCCGTGCGTGGAGGTATGCGAATCACCGCATACGATGGTCATGCCCGGCTGGGTCAGCCCCATCTCCGGTCCGATCACGTGCACGATGCCCTGCTGCTCGGAACCCAGCCCGTACAGCGGGATGTTAAATTCAGCGGCGTTGGCTTCCATTTGCGCGATCTGCTTGCGCGAAAGTGTATCCGCATAGTAGAGACGGTCGGCAGAGCCATTCTCCCGCCATACGCGGGTGGGGATGCCGTGATCGACGGTGGCAGTCGTCAGGTCCGGGCGGCGTACCTGTAAACCGCGTGCCTTCAGCCCGGTAAAGGCCTGCGGAGAGGTAACCTCGTGGACCAGGTGCCGGTCGATGTAGAGGACGGCGGGTGCGCCTTCCTCTTGGACGACAACGTGGCTGTTCCAGATCTTCTGAAACAGGGTGAGCGCCTGGGGGTTCTCCATAGTTGTCCGCCGCTACATTGCCGACACGTCCCAACCGGAGGGGACGGTGTTGGTCTTAGGGAATGGGTCCATGCGGCGGGTGAATACGCTCTCGTCTTCCACCTGTGGGGCGGGCCGGGTATTCTCCGGTCGCGTGCCGGTATCGGGTACGGGCATGCCGTTGTACTTCTGCATCAGCGCGTCCGACACCCATCCTTCAGGGACGGTGTTGGTCTTGGGGAAGTCTTCATCCTTGCGAGAGGGGGGATTGGGATCAAAAGTTGCGGCCATTTCAGTTTCTCCTTCTAAAATATTGGTTTGAGCGTTTGGTTTTCTTTGAACAGCCTTCGTATCTATCCGAAAAATATTGCTTGTGCTTGTTGTTTGGGTGGCTACGCTACCCAAACAACAAATACATAACAATTTTTGGATCGATTGTTAATCGGCAGGAACTGCGACTTCGGCGGGCACGTGTTCGGTAGGTCCATAATCGCCCGTGGCGACCAGGACTTTGTTCAGCGCGGAGAGGTAGGCTTTCGCGCTGGCAACGATAATGTCGGTGTCGGCGCCGTAGCCGCCAAAGGTGCGCGGCTGGGGCACTTCCGACTGTGCGTCCATCGTATGCGCTCCGTTCGATCCTTCGATGCGGACGGTCACCTCGCCCATGGCATCGATGCCTGCGGTGACAGCGTGGACGACGAACTCCAGCAGGCGAGCGGGGGCCCGTACGGTCTGGTCGATCGCCTTGTAAACCGCGTCAACCGGGCCGGTGCCGATGGCCGACTGCGTATACAGGTTGCCATCCGGCCCGCGCAGGCGAACGGTGGCAGTGGGCATGCCCATCGTGCCGCACATTACCTGCAAACCGTCCAGCGCGTAGATTTCGCGCGGTTGGTAGATGGTATCGGTGAACAGGGCTTCTAAATCGGTATCGGTGATCGTTTTTTTCTTGTCCGCCAGGTTCTTGAAGCGCTCAAACAGCCGGTCGAGATCTTCTTCCACCAGTGGATAGCCCAGGGCGCTCATGCGCGTCTTGAAGGCGTGGCGGCCCGAGTGCTTGCCCAGCACCAGCTTCGACTGCTGAACGCCCACCATCTCCGGCTTCATGATTTCGTAAGTCTGCGCGTGCTTGAGCATGCCATCCTGGTGGATGCCGGCTTCGTGCGCAAAGGCATTCGCGCCCACGATGGCCTTGTTCGGCTGGACGGGCATGCCGGTGTAATTGCTAACCATCTTCGACACCCGCGCGATGTGCGTGGTTTCGATGCCGGTCATCAGGTTATAGGTGGAGCGGCGGGTTTGCAGCGCCATCACCACCTCTTCGAGCGAGGTGTTGCCGGCTCGCTCGCCGATGCCGTTGATCGTCACTTCTGCCTGCCGCGCGCCCGCCATCAGGCCTGCCAGGGTGTTCGCGGTTGCCAGCCCCAGATCGTTGTGGCAGTGCACAGAAACCACCGCTTTTTCGATCCCCGGCGTATGCTGCATGATCCCTTCGATCAGTGCGCCGAACTCTTCGGGGGTCGTATAGCCAACAGTGTCAGGGATGTTGAGCGTGGTTGCCCCGGCTTTAATCACCTCGCCCAGGATCAGGTACAGGAATTCTGGGTCAGAACGGCCCGCGTCCTCGGGCGAGAATTCCACATCCTCGCACAGGCTTCGCGCGTAGGTCACCATCTCTACCGCACGCTCGATCACCTGCTCGGGATCCATTTTTAGCTTGTACTTCATGTGGATGGGCGAGGTGGCGATAAAGGTGTGGATGCGCGGGCGCGCAGCGGAGCAGACCGCCTCCCACGCCTTGTCAATGTCGCCTTTGGTGGCGCGCGCCAGCCCGCAGATCACCGGTGGAGTAGGGCGCGTTTCGCTCGGCTGCCCGATCTCAGTCGCGATCTTGCGCACGGCTTCTAGATCGTCCGGTGAGGCCGCGGGGAATCCGGCTTCGATTACATCCACGCCCATGCGCGCCAGCGCCCGGGCAATTTCCAGCTTTTCCGCCGAGGTCAGCGTGGCGCCGGGCGACTGCTCGCCGTCGCGCAAGGTAGTGTCGAAGATGCGTACGTGGGGTTCCATAAGCTACTTCCAGTTCTCCGGGCGCAGCGAGCGTACCGCCGCCCCAGCCCGCCACATTTCTGATTCGCGCACTTCGCGCAGCTCTTCTTCCAGCTTCTCGCGGTAATCAGACGCAGAGTTGGCCGCCAGCACCACGCGAGTCTCCTCGCCAGAGAGCACGCTCTGGTAGAGCTGGTCGAACACTGGCGCAACTGCGTCGCGGAAGCGACCTTTCCAATCCAATGCGCCGCGCTGCGCGGTGGTGGAGCAGTTTGCGTACATCCAGTCCATGCCGTTCTGCGCCACCAGCCGGATCAGCGACTGTGTCAGTTCTTCAACCGTCTCGTTGAACGCCTCAGAAGGGGAATGACCATGCGAGCGCAGAGTGTTGTACTGCGCCTCCATCACACCTGCCAGCGCGCCCATCAGTACGCCGCGCTCGCCGGTGAGGTCGGAGTAGACTTCGTTCTCAAAGGTGGTGGGGAACAAATAACCCGAGCCAATGGCAATCCCGGCGGCGACGGTGCGTTCCCACGCCCGCCCGGTGGCATCCTGGTGGATGGCGAAGGAGCTGTTGATGCCGCTGCCTTCGAGGAAGTTGGCTCGCACGCTGCGTCCCGATCCTTTGGGTGCAACCAGCATTACATCCACGTGCGCAGGTGGGACGATCCCGGTTTGCTCGCGGTAGACGATGCCAAAGCCGTGCGAGAAGTACAGCGCGTCGCCGGGGTTGAGGCAGCGGCAAATTTCAGGCCACAGCGCCACCTGCCCGGCATCCGATACGAGGTACTGCACCATCGTGCCGCGCTCGGCGGCTTCTACCGGCGAGAACAGCGTTTCGCCCGGCACCCAACCATCGGCTACCGCGCGCTCCCAGCTCTGCGAGCCGGCTTTCTGCCCGTCGATTACGCGGATGCCATTATCGCGCATATTCAGCGCTTGCGCCGGACCCTGCACGCCATACCCTACTACTGCCACAGTCTCGTTTGCCAGCACTGTCTGTGCTCGCTCCAGGGAAAACTCTGCCCGGGTAACAACTTCTTCTTCCACACCACCAAAATTGATCTTCGCCATTGCAAACCTCGCTAAATGATTTTTTGAGCCTTGCCATTACCGTTATGATGTCCATTCCCGTTGCCGTTGGACGGCGTTACCGCGCCGCGCAGCATGGAAACGGTGCCGGTGCGCACCATCTCGACGATGCCATAAGGGCGCAGCACATCCACAAACCCATTGATCTTTTCCTCGTCGCCGGTGATCTCGACAATCATCGAGTCATTGGCGACGTCCACGATGCGAGCGCGGAACACATCCACAAGCTGGATGATCTCGGTGCGGTTCGTCGCCGAAACGCCCACTTTGATCATCGCCAGATCGCGGCTTACAGTCGGGCGGTGGGTAACGTCCTCCACCTGGATGACGTTGACCAGCTTATACAGGTACGAAGTCACCCGCTCCGCTGAAACATTGTCGCTGTCCATCACGATGGTCATGCGCGAGACGCCGGGCCGGTCGGTGTGTCCCACCGCCAGCGAGTCGATGTTGAACGCGCGCCGTCGGAACAGCGATGAAACGCGGTTCAGCACGCCGGGCTTATCTTCCACCAGTGCAATCAGGGTATGCTGCATTCTTTCTACTCCTTTGTTTCTCGCTGCTAAATCTCGTCAAATTCCAACTCTGGTGTTGATGGGCGGCGGATCATTGCATCCAGCGCCGCGCCAGCGGGCACCATCGGGTAGACTGAGTCTTCCGCCTCTACGCGGAAGTCGATCACCACCGTGCCTTCTGTTTCTTCCGCCGTGCGGATGGCCCGCTCTACGTCTTCCCGGCGATCCACCCGAATTCCGCACAGGCCGTGCGCTTCGGTCAGCTTCACAAAATCGGGGCTGCGCATGGGCGTGCCGTTGTATCGCCGCTCGTAGAAGAACTCCTGCCACTGGCGCACCATGCCCAGGTAGCCGTTGTTGATCACTGCCACGTTGACCTTGATTCCCTCCTGCGCGGCGGTCGAGAGCTCGGCGTTGGTCATCTGGAATCCGCCATCGCCGGCTACCACCCACACGTTTTCATCGGGGCGGGCAAACTTCGCGCCGATCGCGGCGGGCAGGCCAAAGCCCATCGTCCCCAGCCCGCCAGAGGTGATCAGTTTGTTGGGCTGTTCCATCCAGTAGTATTGCGCGGCCCACATCTGGTGCTGGCCTACGTCCGTCACCAGGGTGGCATTCCCGCCGGTGCAGCGCCACAGGTCGTTGATCACATGCGCGGCATAGAGCTTGCCCACGTCTGGCAGGTTCTGAATGTCACGCGGGCGCACCTCATCTTTCATCTGCTGGATGCGCGCAACCCATTCTTCGTGGTCACAGGCGCAGCTTGCCATGTAAGGCATCATTTGCTCCAGCGTCTCGCGCAGATCACCTACCAGCGCCGCATCGACCTTCACATTCTTGTTGATCTCGGATGGGTCGATTTCAATGTGGATCTTCTTTGCGTTGGGGGCATAGTTCTTGAGGTTACCAGTTACGCGGTCATCGAAGCGCATGCCAAAGGCCAGCAGCAGGTCGGCCTCCTGGATGGCGTGGTTGGTCCACGACTCGCCGTGCATGCCCATCATTCCCAGTGACAGTGGGTGGCTGGCAGGAAATGCGCCCAACCCCAGCAGCGTCATGGCAACGGGCGTCTGTGTTTGTTCGGCAAATGCGCGTACCTGCTGCATGGCATTGCTGAGCAGCACGCCGCGCCCCGCCAGGATCACCGGGCGTTTCGCCGCCTGCACCATCTCTACCGCGCGCTGCAATTCGGAGGGCAGTGGGCGCATATCGGGGCGGTAGCCGGACAATTGCACGGGCGAGCTGTCATAGGACCATTCCATCGAAGCCTGCTGCGCGTCTTTGGTGATGTCGATCAGCACCGGCCCAGGCCGCCCTGTTCGCGCGATGTAGAAAGCCTCGCGCACCACGTGGTTGATCTCGCGCACGTCGGTGATCAGATAATTGTGCTTGGTGACCGGCAGCGTAATGCCGGTGATATCCGTCTCCTGGAAGGCGTCGTAGCCCAGGTAGTAGCTGGCGACCTGCCCCGTGATGCACACCATCGGCACCGAGTCCATCATAGCAGTGGCGATACCGGTGACCATATTCGTCGCGCCGGGTCCGCTGGTTGCCATCGCTACGCCCACACCGCCGCCGGCTCGCGCGAAGCCATCGGCCATGTGGGTCAGGCCCTGCTCGTGTCGTCCGAGCACGTGGTGCAGTGGGAACTGGGTCAGCGCGTCGTAGATGGGCAAATTGGCCCCGCCAGGGTAACCAAATACGACCTTCACCCCCTCGCGCACTAAGCATTCCAATAAAATCTGCGCACCGGTTGCTTTCATCCTTCTTTTCTCCTCTCTCAATTCATAAGAACCTATCTCAGTATTGTTTTCGTGTTTGTGGTGCGCGATGTAGTCGCGCACCACAAACACGAAAAATAATTTTGGGATAGATACTATCCAGGTGTGGGTTGAGGAATCGTGATTGGTTCGTACTCCAGCACGGCTCCCGAGTCGGCGCTAGTGACAAAATGCGCGTAGCGGCGCAGCCATTTGCTGGTCGTGCGCGGCTGGAAGGGCGGCAGAGTCGCCAGGCGACATTCGATCTCCTCCTGCGAGAGCGCCGCGTCCAGCCGCCGTGCCACCAGGTCAACCGTCACGGTATCGCCAGGGCGCAGGGCGGCGATTGGTCCGCGCGCGGCGGCTTCGGGCGAAACGTGCCCGATACAGGCCCCGCGCGTGCCGCCCGAGAAGCGCCCGTCGGTGATCAGGGCCACCTTGTCGCCCAGGCCCATACCCATCAGGGCGGCGGTGGGGGAGAGCATCTCTTGCATGCCCGGCCCGCCGCGCGGGCCTTCGTAGCGGATTACCACCACGTCGCCGGGCTGCACCTTGCCGCCCATGATGCCCTGCATGGCTTCTTCCTGCGATTCGTAAATACGGGCCGGGCCGCTGAAGCGCATCATTTCCGGGTTGACTCCACCGGTCTTTACTACCGCGCCATTCGGTGCCAGGCTGCCGAACAGTACCGCCAGCCCGCCGCGCTGTGAGTGCGCGCGCTCCGCCGGGCGGATCACTTCGTCATCGTGCACGTAGCAGTCGGCGATGTTTTCGCCCAGCGTGCGCCCGGTGACGGTTATCCGTTCCAGATGCAAGATGCCCGTGGCCCGCTGGACCTCATTGAGGATCGCCGGTACGCCGCCCGCACGGTGCACGTCTTCCATGTGCCACTTTCCCGCCGGCGAGACCTTGCACAGATGCGGCACACGGTCGGCTACGGCGTTGATCCGCTCCAGCGGGTAGCTCAAGCAGGCCTCGCGGGCAATCGCCAGCGTATGCAGCACGGTGTTGGTTGAACCGCCCATTGCCATATCCAGCGCAAAAGAGTCGTCCAGCGCATCGGCTGTGACGATATCGCGCGGGCGAATGCCCCGGTACACCAGCTCCATGATCTGCGCCCCGGCGCGGCGCGCCAGGTGCTCGCGCTCGGCAGTCCTTGCCAGCGCCGAGCCGTTGAACGGCAGCGCCATGCCCAGGGCTTCCATCAGGCAGTTCATTGAGTTGGCGGTGAACATACCCGAGCACGATCCACAGGCCGGGCAGGCGTGGTCTTCCAGCACTTTCAGCCGGGCGGCGTCCATCTTGCCCGCCTGGTGCGCGCCTACGCCCTCAAACACTGAGATCAGGTCCACCACTTCACCATCGGGCGTGCGACCTGCGGCCATTGCTCCGCCGGACACAAAAATCGCTGGGATGTTTACCCGCATGGCAGCCATCAGCATGCCTGGCACAATTTTGTCGCAGTTGGGGATGCACACCATTCCGTCGAACTGGTGCGCCTCGATCATCGTTTCCACGCTGTCGGCGATCAGCTCGCGCGAAGGCAGCGAGTATTTCATCCCCGCGTGCCCCATTGCGATCCCATCATCCACACCGATGGTGTTGAACTCGAACGGCACCCCACCCGCCGCGCGGATGGCTTCCTTTACCAGCCTGGCGAAGCCCTGCAGGTGTACGTGGCCGGGGATGATATCCACGTACGAGTTCACAACGGCGATAAAGGGTTTTTTCAGGTCGGCGTCTTTTACACCAGTAGCCTTCAATAGGGCGCGATGGGGTGCGCGTTCGATTCCGTTCTTGATGGTGTTGGATCGCATGAAAATCTCCAAACAGTAGGGTCAGACAACAAAAAGCCGACCAGCTTGCGGCTGGTCGGCTCTTGGTGTGTTTTGTTTCGTTTTGCGCTACTTCTTTCTGCGCTTTTCTTCCACGTTCACTTCACCCATCTGCCTCCCAACCGCAATTTGGCTCTCAATAAGAATGAGAACCGCAAGAGCGAGTACAATAATAAAGAGGGAAGCAGAGAAATCCACTACTGATCTCCGGGCTGGCTGAATGTTTCGTATGACTATACGGCGTTTCAAATACAAAGTCAATAGGGTAACCTTAAAAAATGATTTTTTGCCTGTATCTTCTTACAAACCTTCAGTAGAGGTTGTCGTTTTCGGCAAATAATCATATAAATACGCAAGATACGGAAGTAATAGATTGGATAGATTACTATTAGATTGTAGAAATGCGTAATGGAATACCTTCTCATTCGTTTAATACAGCAGTAGATGAATAGGGGAGGAAATTCATTCATGACTTCATTTCACAGCCCAGTTATTCCGGTGTTGTTTCCCGCGTGGGTACATGTAGAAAATATGCTTCACCGCCCGTTGGTGTCTCCATCCATTGCGCCAGCCGGGCCAATCCTGGGCTATATGACCGAACAGAACGGTCAGGTTGTGCCTATCTCGCCGCAAGAAGATGCCATCGACCCGGTCACCTGGCGCGCGCTGGACGATGCCGTTCTGCGGTTTCTGAAAACACGCCCAGGAACCTGGAAACAAGAGACTTTAGAATTGGACACCGGGCGTGTGCTGGTGGTTTGGGCATGTGAAGAAGATCCCTTTGCCTGCGCGCGTGTGCTCGACTCTGAATTTATGCTTCAGGCGCACCAGGCCCTCCAGGCAAAGCGGCTGGTGGTTTGCATACCGGTGCAGGGCGTCCTCTACGTCACGCACGAAAATATCACCGATGATGACCTGGTGAGCTTCGAGGATTTGATTTACAAGCTTCATACGGATCCGCAGTTCCACCCTGTTACCCCCATTCTGTTTGCCATGGAGGATGGCGTTATTACCGGCGCGCTGGCCGGATTGAGTGAAGCCGATAAACCGGTGCTGCGCCCGCTGCCCGTGCAAATCACACGCCATGACTCACCGGACGGTGTTTACAGCCTGGATATCCTGATCCGCAAGACGCCGCCCGTCTACTCTCGCTTCTCCGAAATCTTGCGTGTGCTCGAACGGGCTGTGACAAACGAGCTCGAATCGCTGCACTTCACTGGTCGTGTAACCCTGACGATTAACACCGGCTCGGGCCAGCGTTCCGCTGACTATGAGGCAGCCTCAGAGCTGAGCGTGCTTCAGGAACGCGTGAATCGCTTGCTGCAAACAAAGGGTTGGATGACCATTCCCGGCTCGCCGGTGAAAGTACAGGTAATCCACTTTGTGCCGGATGATGAAAGCATGGTACTCGAGCGCCGCAGCACCGGCTCGCTGACGGATAAGCTCCTGCAAGACAATGATGCCCTAATCCGTGCCCGCTGCGCAGAGATCCTTGGGCAGCGGCTCGATCCCTCATCTGTGCGAGCGCTCACTGCCGCGTTGGAAGATGAAGATCGCGAAGTGCGCCAAAAGGCCGTCGAGGCCCTGCTGCATATTGGCGAGGCGGCTTCTGAAGCCGTGGAAACCGTCGCGCAGTTTTCCACGAGCCTGGACGCTCGCCTGGTCGCATTCCAGATCCTCGCCAGGTACGACCCAGTTCACTTCCGCCCGCTGTTCCAGCAAGCGATGACAGAGCCCGAAGCGCAGGTACGCACTTGCGCGGCGGAGATCCTCTCCACGATCCCCGATCCTGGCATGAAAGACACCATGCTGCAAATGCTCTATGATGAAGCGCCGCGCGTTCGCGCTGCTGCGGTGCGGTGGCTGGCGGGTTTCGACGCTGAATGGGCCCTGGATGGCCTGATCGATATGCTGGGCGACCCTGATGAAGACGTGCGAAACGCCTCCAGGCAGGCGGTCGTCGTTCGGGGGAAGCCCGTTACTGGCATTCTCCGTGCTCGCCGCAAGCAAATCGATCGCAGCCGCCAGCCCGAATTATATCAGGCAGTAAACGATGTGCTCTCTGACCTGGGGTCAAGCGGGCTGCTGGGGTTCTTCAAGCGGTAACCGCTGGGGAGATACGATACACATCAGAATGCGCAGCCGGAAACTCCGGCTGCGCATTATTTTGCGCACCTGATTGAAAAGCCCTTGAAACGGAGTACAATGTTTGGTAACCACTATGAACAAGAAACCGCTCCTGCTCCTCATACTGTGCCTGCTGCTGTTGGCTGGCTGTTCACCTTCATCGGGAACCGACCGATCACGTGTGGCCCCGGCGAAGGCAGATGCCTGGCAAGTCTCCGATCCTCAATCGCAAGGGATGGATCCCAAACTGTTAGAAGAAATGCAGGCTGAGATCCAGGCGAAACGAATTCCGCTGCACAGCCTGCTGATCATCCGCAATGGTCAGATTGTCTCTGAAAACTACTACGCCGCCAACAAGCCTGCGACGAAGCACGTGCAGTACTCCGTCACCAAAAGTTTTATCGCCACCCTCATCGGCATTGCCATCGATCAGGGCAAACTCGAAGGCGTGGAATTGCCGGTGATGGATTTCTTCCCCGGCAAGACAGTTGCCGCACCCGATCCGCGGAAAACAGCAATGACCGTTGAAGATTTGCTGACCATGAGCTCGGGCCTGGGATGGATGGAAGGCGATGCTTCCTATTCTGCCATGTATCGCTCCTCCGATTGGTCGAAGTGGGTGCTCGACCTGCCCATGCAGGATTCCCCCGGTGAAACCTTCAACTATTGCTCTGGCTGCTCGCACGTACTCTCCGTGATCCTGGAAGAGGCCACCGGCGAAAATCCCCGCGCATTTGCCGATCAGAACCTCTTTAAGCCGCTCGGCATCACCGATTACGAATGGGAAACCGACTCAGACGGCACGCCGATCGGTGGGTGGGGTTTGTACCTCACGCCCCGCGACATGGCGCGGCTGGGTTTGCTTTACCTCCATGATGGAAAGTGGGGCGATACCCAGATCGTTTCGAAGGAGTGGGTCGCGGCTGCAACGACAACCCAGGTAGACCCCGACGGCCGCCTCAGCTATGGCTACCAGTGGTGGATCTACGATACGCACGGTGCCTTTACGGCCCTGGGTCGCGACGGGCAGGCGATTTTTGTCGCGCCCGACCTCGATTTGGTCGTTGTCACCACGGCGAAGATGCCCGGCGATCACGATCCGATCTTCTCTCTGATCGACAACTACATTCTCCCATCCGTGATCGAATAGTCCGTGTTTGTGAACCCGCCCTAGTCTTATCAGGCGCCCCGAAAAAAAGGTATCGGGAGATTATGCCGCACGAAGTGCGGCATAATCTCCCTGATTTCATTTATAAGGCGGGCGCTGCCCGGTTTATGTCATAGAAATGAATATGACAATTATCCCTATATTTACTATATATCTTTCTTTTTTCTCCAGATATGGTATCCTACAGCCTGCCGTTTCAGTGAAATGCAAATCCCACCAACTGATATCAGCGACTGCTGTGTAGCAGATCGCCGCTAAACACGGTTCTTGACTTTATAGGAATTTTGTTCTACAATGTGTGTATCACATTTGTAAGATGATCCCTTTTCTCTACCGAGTGGGAGAAAGGATTGAAAGATGATGCCAAACCAGAATCCAAGTAGTATCCGTATCCAGGACGCCCTTTCCTACCTCAAGCCTTCCCTGGCGTTTGTCATAATCATTTTTGGGGCGCTGATTGCGTTCGAGATCTTCAATTACACAACCACCGATCACGCCCTGCGTGACTTGCTCGGTGACCTCCGCTTCGCCGGTTTCCGCTGGTCAACCATCCTTGCGCTGGCCTTCTGCGGCATCGACTTTGCCGGGGTTGCCCGTCTCTTTACCCCCGAGCAAGGAGGGGATGAGCCGAAAGAGGTTTGGTACCTGTTCGGTGCATGGTTGCTTGCCGCCACCATGAATGCGATCCTCACCTGGTGGGGCGTTTCGATGGCGGTGATTACCCACAACGTGCAGAGTACTGCGCTCGTAGATCCGGCAACACTCGCGGGCGTCGTGCCCGTTTTCGTGGCCGTGATGGTATGGGTGATCCGCATCCTCATCATCGGCACGCTGTCGATTGCAATGGACCGGCTGCTGCACCCTGAAGTGCATGCCCGCCAGGTCCCGTTCCAAGCGATGATGTCCGGCCCAAACCAGCGCCAGATCCCTGCTACACTGAACTCTACCCGCGCCGCGCAAACGCAGCGGCAGCCGCTGCCGCAACAGCGTCCGGCCCCGGCGCTTTCGCGCGCAGCCGCCGCCAGTAGCCGTTACCAGCAGCGGAACACGGAAGGTGACAGCCAGCGCATCAAGCAGACCCCGCTGATTGAAGAGGAAGAGCCGGAGTACATTCCGGAAATTCCTTCCCGCCCGGCGCGCGAGCCCAGCTACCACACCCTTTCGATGAGCGCACGCCCCAAAACCAACAGCGGCGGCTCTGGTCAGAGTTCGAACACCAACCGCTTCCGGCGTTAGTTCTCGATTTACCGAAATAATCGTAATAACCCACTCAGCCAGTGGGTTTTGCGGTATTTACGTGTGCGTTTGTTGGGTTCGATCTGACGGAGCACTACAGACTGCTCCGTGGTCGACCATGAAAAGCTGGTCGCACCCGCCTGAAAAGGAAATTTGGCGGAGTGTTTGTCGCACACCGTGCGACAAACACTCCCAATATCCTTACTATCGCTTCTCCGGCAGCAGTGATGTTGTGAAAGCCTTGGCTGCGTCGGTTGGTTTCATCGCGCTTGCCTGCACCAGCATCTCGCCCAGTGCCTGCCACTGCGCGACGGTCTGCCAGCCGAAGCCATATTCACGCGTCAGGTCGCTCTCCGCGTCGGCCAGCTCGGAATCGAGCATAAAGCGCATGTGCTCCGCGTCTGTTTCAGGGCCTGTGTATTTGAGCGTAATTTCCACTGCCTCGTCTGGGTTCTCTTTGGCATAGGCGATTCCCCGCAGCGCCGCGCGCACGAACCGCCGCAGCATTTCGGGCTGTTGGGCGAGAGTTTCTTCGCTGGTCACATAGGTGAGGCCGAGCGCGGGTACGCCAAAGTCCTCCGCTTCCCATAGATTGATCTCGTACCCCCACGAGCGGATCAGATACGGCTCGTTTGACTTAAACACCGGGTACACGTCCACCTTCTTCTCCGTCAGCAGCCGCGGATCGAAACCCACGTTGATCAGCTCCACTTTGCTGGGGTCCGCGCCAGCCGCGGCGAGCAGTGCAGCGAGGTCTGGGGGAGGCGTGCCCTTGTAGCCCACCGTGCGCCCCTCCCAATCCTTGGGCGAGCGTATGCCCGAATCGGCCAGAGCGGCGTACGCTTGCTGCCCACGCTGCCCGATTAAAGCGATCGATACCAGCGGCAGGCCAGGTTCCGCGCGGCGCATCAACATCACCGCCGCATCCTGCGTGGTCACCTGCACCTTGCCGGTAGAAACGAGTTGTAAATGCTCGCCCCGCCCCGGCGAATGCTCGATGGTGACGGTTAGCGCCTCTTCGGCAAAGAAGCCCTTTTCCTGGGCCACGTATGCGCCAACAAAAGGCAGGTTGGCCTGCGGTTTGTAGCCCGGCATAAAGATCATCGAGAGCTGTTCTTTTTCGCCAGTTGTCGTAACAGGGGCAGCAGGCGCGACGCAGCCGGTGAGCAGCAGGATGAATACGAGAAACAGGAAGAATGTCTTTCGCATAGGAATACCTCTGAAAGCGATGATTGTTATCTTGAAAGAATTATTGGCGTTCAGTGCCCCAAAACACAAACTTGCGCTCCGCCCAGGAAGTGACCAGGTAGAGCGCCATGCCCGCCGCGGCAAGAATAAAGATGGCAGCGAACAGGAAGGGCAGGTTCAGGTTGGAGTACGATAACCACATGATGCGCCCCAGCCCGCCAGAAGCGCCGGTCCATTCTGCTACCACCGCGCCGATTAAGGCAAGTGGGGCGCTGATCTTCAACGCGGCGAATAGATAAGGCAGCGCGCCGGGCAGCCGCAGGTTGAGAAAGATCTGCCAGCGCCCGGCATTGAGTGAATGGAACAGGTCGATCAAGGCTGGGTCGGGCCGCTGCAAGCCGCTGAGCACGTTGACAAGCACCGGGAAGAAGGTCATCACCGCGGTGATGAGGATTTTTGGCGCTACGCCAAAGCCCAGCCAGATGGTCAGTAAGGGAGCGATGGCGACCATCGGCGTGGATTTAACCAGGATCGCCATGGTCATTACGCCGCCTTCCAGACCCGGGCGTAAGGTGAGCAGCGAGGCGATCAGCACGCCTGCCGCAACGCCAAGAGCCAGCCCTGCCAGTGCCTCACCGAGCGTGATGAACGTGGCGCCCGCGTACTGCCCCGGATGCTTCACCAGCGTAGCGATAACCCGGCTGGGCGCGGGCAGAATGTATACCGGCGCTTTGGTAATCCACACGCCCAGCTCCCAGGCAGCGAAGAACAGTGCCAGAATCAGCGCTGCCATGCGAGGTGAAGATACCACCCCTATCTCTTGCCTTGCGCGTGGGGCGGCGTCACCTACCGGCCTAGATACAGCTTGCCACTTGCGGCTGTTTTCCATTTTTATCCTTCTTCCACCGTCAGCGCCTCGCGGATCTGGCGCAGGCGGTCAATAAACGCTGGCGAGCCGTCGTCGCGCGGGTGAGGCAAGTTCAGCGGGATATCCGCTGCCAGCCGCGCCGGGCGCGGTGTCAGCACCAGCACGCGGTCGGCAAGCCGCACCGCTTCGTGCAGGTTGTGCGTTACCCAAAGTACGGTTGGGCGCAGCGGACGCCACAAATCCAGCAGTTCCCCGGCCAAACGCTCGCGCGTCAGCTCATCTAGCGCGGCAAACGGCTCATCCATCAACCACAGCGAAGCGGGCAAGGTCAGCGTACGCGCCAGCGCCAGCCGCTGCTGCATCCCGCCGGAGAGCATGAACGGGTAAGACCCGGCGACGTCATTCAGCCGCACCCTGCGCAAGGCTTCTTCAGGCGGAAGGCTGCTTTGGGCGGCTCCCGCAGGCGATAAGCGGGCAGCAAGGGCAACGTTGCCGTAGACCGTCAGCCACGGCAGTAGTGCCGGTGATTGCGCCATCCAGGCAATGCGCCGCTCGGCCACAGCCTGGGTCGGGGAGAGGCCCCCCAGCGCAATCTGCCCTTGCGAGGGGATGAGCAGATGCGCGATGAGCCGCAGCAGCGTCGATTTCCCGCAACCGCTGGGGCCTACGATCGCCACAAACTGCCCGGAAGGCACTCGCAGCGTCAAATCATCGATTGCCGGTCGCGGTGGTTTGCCGGGGAAGGCGTGTGAAAGATGATCAATGCGAAGATCCAAAAAAATATCCTCTTTTTGTTGCGCTCTACGCCATTCAATGGCGCACAGCCGGCAGCTAATTAAAACGCCAGAAGTGCCTTTACAAACAGCCTACTACATCCAGGCGTTTTCCCCTAGTAATTCGCCGGGTGTAATACTTCCTTTGTAAGATACTTTCGGCGAATTACCTATTTCTTGCACAGGAACATCAAATTGAACGACAGGTGCGGCCACAGCGGCCCTTTCAGGTAGCGGCAGCGGTTCCGGCCAATGGTTACTTCACCCAGAAAGCGGATCTGCCCAAACCCACCCGCCTGGAACAAGTTTCGCCAGGTTTGCGGCGGGTAGGTGGCAACGTGCGTGCGGTCGAAGAAATTGCCGATGCGCGTGACCACTCCGCCTACCAGGCTGTAATTGTTGGGCACCGACCCCACCAAAAGCCCGCCCGGTTTGAGCGCCCTGGCGAGCCGGTCGATCACCGGGCCGGGCTGGCGCAGGTGTTCGAGGATGTTGAACACGGCGATAACGTCGTAGCGTTCGGAAGGCAGATCGCTCTGTACGATATCGCGCACGCTCACCCGGCTGCCAAAATACTCGCGGATTGACTCGATGGCGTACTCTGATACATCCACGCCCTCCACGTCAAAGTGCGCTTCGGCCAGGCGTAAAAAGCCACCCTTTCCACAGCCAATCTCCAGCAGCCTGCCGCCCGCTGCTTCCTCGCGGATCAGTTCCAACCGGGCGCGGTTGCGCGGTGAATTTTCCATCTCTCGGTAGAGCAGGTTTTCGTGATAACTCTCGTCAAAACGCTGTTTGATGAATCGCATATAGTACCTTGTGCGTCAGGCTCCTGTGGAAGTGGGTGGGTGGCCGACTGGAAGGCCCCGGTATCCGCGCAGCATCTCTGGTTGGATATGGAACGCCCGGTCCACCTGTTCGATGATATTTACTGTGGCCTGCCGGCCAAGATAACGCAGCGTCATGCGCTGTACCAGGCGTGCGAGCTCTGCACTTCCGGCCTCCCACACCTGGGCGCTGCCTTGCACTACCACGCGTCGCAGCGGTGTCCATGGCTCATCGACCGTCAGCGAAACGTTGGGGTTTTGGCAGACGTATTCGGCCCACTGCGACCCGCGCCATGCCAGGATGGTGAAGCGCTGCCCATCCCACTCTTGCCACACGGGGATCACGTGCGGCTTGCCATCCGGGCGGATGCAAGCCAGGCTCGCTGCCCACGACCGTCCCAGCAGTTCCCCGATCTCCACCTGGCTCATCGCGGATACCGCAGGCAGCCCCTCGCCCGGCGAAGTGCCGGCTGTTTGTACACCGCGACCATAGCCCTGGAACGGTGCGTAGAATGGCGCGCCCAGGCGGTAAGAGAGGTGCGCTGCCACCTCGCGCATTGCCTCAAGATATACTTCCAGCAGGCGTTCGGGTGTCCAGCGGAAGGATGGGGCGGTGAGCAGCAGCGCTGCTTCTGGCGTGTGCCCGTCGCGGCAGATCGGAAGCGCGAGTTCAACCGCCGGTTCTGTCGTGGCTAGCGCATAGCCATCAGCCACTGTCTTTGGCGCTGGCAGATCACGAAGAATCTGTCCCGCCGCGGAATCGATATCTCCTGCTGCTTGCTGAACCTGCTGCCCGGTAGTGTATGCGCTGCGCACCTGGTGTTTGCTTTCCACCTGCGCCGCTACGATGAAACCGCCGTTTGCGCCAGTTGCTCGAGCAGTGGAAGCGGGCCGCAGTGCCAGGGCAATGGTTTCGCTCGGCAGCGCGTCCAGCGGTTTACCTTTGCCCGGCTCCACCTCCTGGTAGAAGGCCGTCAGCAGGTTCTGCGCGGCGGGTGCTTGGGGTGCGCGCCAGGCCAGCAGTCGTGGACCCGGTACGTAGCGCCCGCGTTTCCCAGTCTGGTCAGCATATCCCAATGCCTTAAATGCTCGCAGCAGCTCAAATAACGAGCTGCGCGAAAGATCAAGCTGGATGAGCAGATCCTGCGGGGTCCAACCTTCGGGGTGGGCCAGCAGCAGTTCGATTAACCGCAGGGTTCGCTCAGCATTATGTACCTGGAAATCCGCCATCATCGTCCTCTCTACCAGACTTGCGTCCAGTATACCGGACGATGATGGGTTGGTCAAGTCTTACGGAACACTACCCATAATGGGCAGAAACAATTGTGCCTCGATAACCTGGCCAGGCACAAGGCCCAATTCCGACAAATTCATGGCGAATACATCCACCCGGTCGTTTGTGTCGTTCTCTACCAGGTCACTGGCCCACGAGCTGAACGTTACCAGTGTGCCCTCATCATTGATGCGGGGATGGTACGACTCGCCGTTGCCGGATGTGCCGTTCACGCCGCCTGAAATTAGGATGGTTTTGTTTAGCATGCGGTCACGCAGGAAGATATCGCTCAGATCGTTGTTATCAGCAGGGGTAAGGCCATCATACGAGGATTGGAAGACAACGTAGCGTCCATCCGCGGAAACGTCTGGAGCGCTTGTAATCCATTGGTCCGGCACTTCCGCGCCGCTGTGCGTTACGGAGATTCGCTCGAAACGCTGTAGTTGCTGGTCGTACAGATATACGTCTAAACTGTTGTTCTGATCTTCCAGCACCAACTGATCGCTGCTAAGAAACACCAGGTACCGGCCATTGCCGGAAAGCGTAGGGTATTGACCCTGCGCGATCATGCGCAGCGAGTTTACCTGGCGGTCGCGCACGTAAACGTAGGGCCCGCCATTGCTCGGATGCCCCGGGATAGGCAGCCGGTCATAGGAGAAGGCGACGTACCGCCCGTCGTCCGAAACCGCGACGCTGGAGAAGCCATATTCTGCTTCGTCATCTCCCTGCAGCCCAGCCTCGGTGATCGAAATAAGCTCTGTCTCCTGCTCTACGAGATCGCGGAGATAAATATCGATCGAACGGTTGCGATCGTTGTTGGTCAGATTGTTTGCGAACGACTGAAAAACCACATAACGCCCATCCGCCGAAATCGCCGGCATGTAGGAATCGCCGTTTGCCGGATTTCCATTCCGCCCAACCGAGACCAGGGTTGTTGAACCATCGCTCTTGTGCACGAAGATATCGGGTAGGCCGTTCTCGTCATCTTCAACGAGGTCTTCTGCCATCGACATGAACGCCACAGACAAGCCATCCCCGGAGATGACCGGTGGAGAGGAGTAAATGCCAGGATTGTACGTTATTTGCTGATTGTAGCTAACGGATGCGCGCACGAACAACCTGTCCACATTCCGGTCACGGATGATCACATCTCTTGAATCATCAATCGTTCCAGGCAAAAGATCGCTCGCGATGGATTCAAAAGCAATAAAACGTCCATCTGATGAAATCGATGAAGTCGTTCCTCCCCCCTGGCTGCCATCACCGCCGGCGCTGATGCGCTCCATGCTGCTGTACTGGTTTACGGACAGGCTCTGCGCGCCTGCATTAGAAAATAGCAGCGCAGAACAAGTCAGTAGAATCCCCACCACTACCAGAAAGCGACGGTAAAACATAAGAGCCTCCCTAAACTGGCATCGCTGATTAAGACCGGGTGCGTAGGTTAACCGGCGGTAATGATTATTGGTTTGTAATTTAAACTGGGAACCGCAAGGCAAGGAGAAATGCTGTAGCGGGATGTATGGGGATACGACCCAATAGGACATCCACACCTGTGATTTGGCTTTGCGGTTTTCAAGTTTTGCCGGGTTTTTGTTGAGCAGTTCCCCCTGGGGCCTGCTGTAGCTCGATGAAATACCCTGCTAAAGATGATTATAACAAACTCTTAACAGTTTTGTTAATAGAAGTTATTGTGGGTTGGTTATTGATTATTGGTTGAGTTTGAAATTAATTATAAAAGTAGTAAATAAATCCACAATTCAACGCGTGGATACCCATACGCGCTGAATTGTGGATTGTTAGAACGCCTGATGCTCGGTACGGGCGATGATCTCGTCTTGCAGCGCTTCACCCAGGTCGCAGAAGTAGTCCGAATAGCCCGCCACGCGCACGATCAGGTCGCGGTGCTGCTGCGGATTCTTCTTCGCCTCTCGCAGGGTCGCGGCATCGACCACGTTGAACTGAATGTGATGCCCATCCAGCCGGAAGTAGGCGCGCACCAACTGCACCAGGTGATCCAACCCGGAGTCGCCCGCCAAAATCTGGGGCGTGAACTTCTGGTTGAGCAGCGTGCCGCCCGTGCGGGCATGATCCATCTTTGCTGCGGATCGCAGCACAGCCGTTGGGCCGCAGCGGTCCGCGCCCTGCACCGGCGAAATGCCCTCGGAGAGCGGTGTTCCGGCCTTGCGCCCGTCAGGTGTGGCTCCGCACACCTGGCCAAAGTACACGTGGCAGGTCGTTGGCAGCAAGTTAATGTGGTACTCCCCGCCGCGTGTATTGGGCCGACCGTCCACCGCGTTGAAGTAGGCTTCGAACATGCGCACCATCAGCCGGTCGGCACGGTCGTCGTCGTTGCCAAAGCGCGGCGTTTTGTTCAGCATGGTCATCTGCATGCGCCCATTGTTGACAAAATCCGCATCCAACCCGGCGATCAGTTCGTCCATCGTGTAGGTTTTCGCATCGTACACATGGTAATAGATGGCCGAGAGGCAGTCTGTAATGGTTCCCAGCCCAACGCCCTGGATATAGCAGGTGTTGTAACGCGCGCCGCCATCGTGGTAGTCGCGTCCGCGCAGGATGCAGTCATCGATCAGCAGCGAGAGGAACGGAGCGGGCATATAGATGGCGTACAGCCGTTCGATCACCTGGCTGCCGCGCACTTTAATGTCAATGAAGTGGTTGATCTGCTGTTCAAAGGCGGCAAACAGTTCGTCGAAGCTGGCAAAATCGCGAGGATCGCCCGTACAGAGGCCAATCTGCTTGCCCGTGCGCGGGTCAGTACCGTTGTGCAGCGTAATCTCCAGCACTTTGGGGATGTTGAAATAGCCGGTGAGGATGTAAGCTTCTTTGCCAAACGCGCCTACTTCCACGCAGCCCGATGAGCCGCCCTGACGCGCGTCGATCAGACTTTTGCCCGCGCGGACCAGTTCCTGTACGATCAGGTCATGGTTGAAAATGCTCGGCTGCCCGAACCCGGTACGGATGATCTTCGCCGCGCGCTTGATGAAGCGATCGGGGTTTTTCTTGGAAACCTGAATGGACGATGACGGCTGTAGCAGTCGCATATCTTCGATCACGTCCAGCAGCAGGAACGAAACATCGTTTACGCCGTCCGAACCGTCCGGCTTCACGCCGCCCACGTTGATCTGCGCGAAGTCGGTGTAGGTGCCGCTTTCGGCTGCCGTTACGCCCACTTTGGGCGGGGCTGGCTGGTTGTTGAACTTGATCCAGAAGCAGTGCAGCAGCTCCTCAGCCGCCTCGCGAGTCAGTGAGCCATCCGCCAGCCCAGCCTCGAAGAAAGGCTGGAGGTGCTGGTCGAGCCGCCCAGGGTCAAACGAATCCCAGGTATTCAGCTCGGTCGTCACGCCCAGGTGGACGAACCAGTAGTACTGCAGCGCCTCCCAGAAATTGCGCGGAGCATGGGCCGGAATCCACGAACAAACCTCCTCAATCCGCTCCAGTTCGGCGCGGCGCGTGGGGTCGGATTCTTGCCCAGCCATTTGCCGGGCCAGTTCTGCGTGCCGCTCGCCGTAGCGGATCAGCGCGCCGGCGGCGATGTGCATGCCCTTTAGCTCTTCCTGCTTCTCGTAGGCGTGCGCGTCGTGCAAAAAGCCCAGCCGCGCCAGCGCCGCGTCGATCTCGCGCTGGAAGTCGAGCATGCCCTTGCGGTAGATCTTATCATCCAGCACGGTATGGCCCGGCGCGCGCTGCTCCATAAACTCGGTGAAGATGCCCGCCTCGTAACAGTCGATCCAGGCCGGTTCCATCGCCGCGAAGATGCGCTCGCGCATGGTTTTGCCCTGCCAGAAGGGGATGATCTCGTCCACATAAAGCTGCTTATCCGCTGGGGTCACGTGGAAGGGGATTTTCTCGCGTGTGTCGAGGATCTCCAGGTCCGAGAGGGTATGGCAGCACAGCTCGGGGTAGGTGGGCGTAGCCTTGGGGGCCGGACCTTTCTCCCCCACAATCAGCTCACCGTCTTCGATACAGATAGCCTTGTGCTCCAGCAGGTAGGCAAAGGATTTTGCACGGAAAACCGGCGTCGAATCCTGTCCCTGGTGCTGGCGGGTAAATTCCGTCATCAGCCAGGCGCGTTCGGTAGAAATCGTCGGCACGGCATCGAGTGATTGGCGGCGCAGGCGTTGAACGCGATTGGTGATGGGCATGGCTAACCTCCGATGGTTACGGGTAAACTGTGGCTTTCAAACAGGTGGACGATTTCCTGCATCTGTTCTTCGCCAGGCGGGCGAATCTCCGGCATGTGATATTCCTTGCCCAGGCGCTCGTACTTGCCCGCCGCGGAATGATGATACGGCAGCAGATCCAGGCGCTCGATGTGCGGCAGGCCGGCGACAAAGGCCGCGGTCTGGCGCAAGTTTTCTTCGTCATCCGTGATGCCGGGAATGACTGGCACGCGCACGATGATCCGAGCGCCACTGCGCGAAAGGGCTTCCAGGTTGTGCAAAATCAGCCCGTTTGGCACGCCGGTGTACAGGCGGTGGCGGGTATCGTCCATCAGTTTTAGATCGTACAGGAACAGGTCTGTATCAGGGCGGATGCTATCGAGCGCGGGCCAGGGGGTGTATCCGCAGGTATCTACGGCGGTGTGAATCTCTTTCTCCTTGCAGGCGCGCAGTAGATCTTTCAGGAAAGCCCGCTGCACCAGCGGCTCGCCGCCCGAGAAGGTCACGCCGCCGCCCGATTCCTCGTAAAAGTGGCGGTCGCGCTCGATCTCAGCCATTACTTCCTCAACCGTCACGCGGCGGCCGACCAGCTCGCGTGCCTCTGCGGCGCAGGAATCCATGCATGACTCGCACACCACGCAGATCTCGCGGTCGGTGATGACGCTGCTGCCGTCCGGGCTGATTGCCTCCAGCGGGCAGCGCTTTACACACTCCCCACAGCGGACGCAGCGCGCATCCCACAGCATCACCTCGCGCCCCGCAGATTGGCTCTCAGGGTTGTGGCACCACCAGCAAGAGAGCGGGCAGCCCTTGAAGAACACAGTCGTCCGGATGCCCGGCCCATCGTGCAGGGAAAACTTCCGAATGTCAAAAATTACGCCGGTTTGTTCGCTCATGTGCTTTCTATTTTCTAATCCAACTCGGATGAAATCAACCTATGTAGTACGGTTATTGTAGCACGCGGGGTGTAGGGAAAGCATAGGACGATTGTCACATAAATTAACTGGGGTAAGGCTCTTCCAGCGAAAGGTTATAGAAATCCTTTGCTTGGAGCGTAAGGCGTATCGGGATGCTCGGGGATAAAAAAGGCTTCTCCGCGCAAGACACGCAGCGCCAACCACTTGCACCACGGCTCAAATGGTTCATCGGTCGATACAAGTTCTTCCAATGAGAAGTAAAGCGCTCTATCCGTCTCTACGCCATCGGGAACAAGATCACCGGCGACGGCATGACAGGCGAAAATGATGCCGATCCACCCGGGCTTGGTCAGATTTTGAATACCCAGCAGCCCATCAATCGCGGCGGTGATCCCACTCTCTTCAACCGTCTCGCGCAGCGCGGCAGCCTCAGGCGACTCGTTTTCATCTACCAGCCCCCAGGGGATTGTCCACAACCCGGCCAGCGAGTGCCCCTCCGCTTGGCGGACAAACAATACTCTTTGTTGGTGCAAAACTACAGTTCCCACACAAACGGCCATTTTCGGCGGCCATGGGCGCTGCTCTTTTTCGGTTGTCTTTGTCATTACCTCTATCCCAAGAAATCTCTCATTATAGAACGTCCCCCCTTTCAGTTCATAGAACTGGAGAGGCAGATGCAGCGAAGCTGTGGGGGGGAGGCGGTCGCTGCGCTTAAGGTCTGAACTGCACGATCAGCGTCCCATTGGCAGGGATCTCCGGCAGCGGCTGGTATTCCTCCAGCGAGCCGTCATCCGCCACCGTAAACGGCGCGACCTTGCCCTCGCCGAACAGCACCGTGGGCTTATATTTCCCGTTCAGCGGCGAGGCGGCCCACCGAAGCCGCGGATCGGTCACCGCCTCGTTGCCCAGGTTGACGATCACCAGCACCGTCTCTTTCTCCGCCACGCGCAGCATTGCGAACAGGCCGCGGCTGTTAGAGATCACCTCCACAAACTGGCCCTCGCGCAGCGCGTAGTGATTGTTGCGGATTTGAATCATCGTCCGGTAGTGGTTGAGCAGCGAATCTTCGTCCTGGTCCATCACCTCCACGTTCTTGATCGCAGCATCACCGTTGATCGACTGCCAGGGCGTGCCGGTGGTAAACCCGGAATTCTGCCCCGCGCTCCACTGCATGGGCGTGCGGATCAGTGGGTCGGGTTTGTCGCCGGTCATGCCAATCTCTTCGCCGTAGTAAAGGAACGGCACGCCCGGCACGGTGAACAGCAGAGTCGCGGCGGCTTTGGCTCGCTGCATCTCGCCGCCCACTTTGGTCATCACGCGTGTCTGGTCATGGTTCGAGAGGAAGGTGGCCCAGCGATTCTCGCCAAAGGTCCGCACCTGCTGCGTGAGCGAATTGTTCACCCGCCGCGCCTCGCGGAAGGTTGCTCCGGCCAAAATTTCATTTGCCAGGTCGAAGTTAAAGGCAAGATCCAGTTCGCCCTCATCCAGGTACTTCGCTACCTCGGCAGATGGCGACCAAATTTCTCCCACAATCACCGCCTCGGGCTTCGCCTGATCGTAGAACTTTGAGAAATTCTGGAACCACTGCTCGGTGGCGGGCGTATTTTCCTGCACCTGACCCTCTTCCAGCAAGTGTTTGGCCCCATCCACGCGGAACCCGTCGATTCCCACCTCGTTCAGCCAGAAGTTGGCGATCTGCTCGATCTCGTCCGTTACCGCCGGCGTGTCGTAGTTGAGGTCCGGCATGGCTGTGTCAAAGATGCCGTAGTAGAAGCGCCCGCTCGCGCTGTGCCACACGTTCGAGCCCCATGGGCTGTTATAACCAGGATTGGTATCCGCCCAGATGTAGTAGTCGGCGTACGGCGCTTCGCCCTTCGTGGAAGCCACAAACCAGGGGTGCTGCAAAGAGGTATGGTTGATCACAAAGTCGATGATCACATGGATGCCGCGCTTCTTCGCTTCCGCAACCATGTTCTTGAAGTCGTCCATGGTCCCATACTGCGGGTTGACGGCGAAGTAATCCATCACATCATAGCCGTGGTAGGTGGGCGAGGGGTGGATCGGCATCAGCCAGATGCCGGTCACACCGAGGTCGGTGTCGGTCTCGGGGTTGCCGTCGTTCAGGTAATCCAGCTTTTCTGTGATCCCGTTGAAGTCACCGATCCCATCGCCGTCGCTGTCGTAGAAGCTGCGAACGAAGATCTGATAGAAGACCGCATCGTGCCACCACACCTCGCTCTTCTCATCCTCCCAGGCTGGGGCCGCGCCGGGCAGAATCTGGCAGGAGGAGAAGATCAGCGAGAGAAAGATCAGGACAAGAAAGAGTTTGGGCATTCTCATGGTTCACCTCTATTTAATTGTATCGAAATCGGCGTGGGACGGTTACGGTTGTAGAAAGTAAATTCGGTCGATCAACGCATCCTACCTGTTGATATAGATTTAAAAAATAATCGCGTAATCCAGATGGCTGTCTCCACTATTTGCCTTGCTGCTGAAGCCGCGGCTAGGCAATGAAGCCGCACCTGCGTAGGGCTCGTTCTGCCAGGAATATGCGGTTATACCCTTATTGAGTTACGCTTTCTCCCTTATAGTCTTGAACAATTACAAAAGAAGGAACTGGTCTAAACGCAATGAGCCCCACGCAGGTGGGGCTTTGTTGTCCTTGCCGTGGCTTCAGCCGCCAGGCGAGGGTGGGATAAAGTCTTCTTGGTTACGCGATTTATTTGAAATCTTTATCAACCGTCAGGCCTTACTCCCCCTTGAAAATTTTCGCGATCCTTCCCATATCAAACTTTACCGTCCGATCATAATTGTAGATGCCGTTCTGCTCCTGCTCTACGTCGGTGAGCTGCGTGTAGCAGTAGCCCACAATATGCTCATAGCTCCGCAAGGCTTGCAGCATCCCCTCCAGGCGCGCGTAGAACTCCTCCAGCGTGCGCGGACCCTGCCCGTAGCCCCACGAATTCTCCGCGAAGGGCCGCCGGTCCTCTGGAATCCACTTGATGCCGCCGAACTCGTCTACGATGTACGGCTGGCCCTCGTAGGCGGCTTCTTTCTCGGGCATATTGCGCCAGGGCAGGCTATCCTTACCTGCCATCATCCTCTTCAACTCTTCTGGATCCTGTTCATAGGTGTGCACCGTCCACAGGTCGGTGCGGGCATGGGCATAACCGGATGCGTCGTTGACCGGGCGGGTGGGGTCGAGCGCGCGAGTCAGCTCGTAGGCGTCGATGTGCAGGCGGTTGTGCTGGCGAAGGTCGCCTACGTCCCACGTTTCGTTGAACGGCGTCCAGGCGATGATCGACGGATGGCTGCGGTCGCGGACCACAATCTCGCGCCACTCCGCCAGGAAGTTGCGCGCGCTGACCACGTCCTTCACGTCCAGTCCCCACGATGCCGATTCGCCCCACGTCAGGTAGCCCAGGCGGTCCGCCCAGTAGTGGAAGCGCTCTTCGAACACCTTTTGGTGCAGGCGCGCTCCATTGAACCCGGCCTGCAACGCAAGCTCGATGTCGCGCTTGAGCGCTTCATCACTTGGTGCAGTCCAGATGCCATCCGGGTAAAAGCCCTGGTCGAGCACCAGGCGCAGATAGATGGGTTGGTTGTTGAGGAACACCTGCCCGCCCTCGATGTGCACCTTGCGCAGCCCGGCGTAGCTGTCGATGTGGTCAATCACCGCGCCGTTCTCGTTCACCACGTCCAGGTCCAGATCATACAGGAACGGCGACTCAGGCGACCACGCTTTCGGGTGCGATACCGGCGCGACCACCGGGATGCCGCTAACCGCATCCGCTGAGGTGAGGCTCACGTGGCGCTGTTCGTCGTGCACGGTGACGCGGAACTGCAATCCCTGCTTCACCGCGTAGAAGGTGGGGATAATGATCAAGCGCGAGCCGTCCAGATCCGGGATGATTTGCGCGGACTGCAAGCCGTACTGCGGCACGGCTTCCATCCACACCGTCTGCCAGATGCCGGTCGTGCGGGTGTAGAAGCAGGCAAACGAGTTGTACTCGGGGCTTTGCTTGCCGCCGGGCTGGTGGCCTTTGCGCATCTCGTCGCGTACGGAAAGCACCAAATCATGTGTGCTGCCCGGCTCTACAAAACGGGTGATCTCCACACTGTACGAAGCCGAGCCGCCCCAATGCCGCAGCGCGCTCTGACCGTCGATGAACACCTCACTCTCGTAATCCACACCGCCAAAGTGCAGGATAATGCGCTGCCCGGCCCATTCGGCAGGGATTTCCAACTTGCGGTGATACCACAGGCTTTCGACAAAATCGGTGTTGCCCACGCCCGAAAGCGCGCTCTCTGGGCAGAATGGCACGGTGATCGGCTGGTCAAAACCGGTCGATTTATGCAATTCGCGCGCCATACCCGATTTGCCAGGGTCGTAAGTGAAGGTCCAGGTACCGTTTAAATTCACCCATGCCGCGCGCTGAAACTGCGGGCGGGGGTATTCTGGGCGGGGGAGGGATTGGGTCATATGGGTACTCCGAAAATTATGCTTTCCAAAACGAAACCCCGCATTCCGGTAGGGAAGTGCGGGGTGAATGCGTTACAGATAGAGGCTACCCACCAGTGGTGATGACCTCGACGTTATCGATGGAGAATTTCTTGCCAACGTTCGCCCGCTGTGACGTAACAGTATGAACGCGCACGTGCGTTTCCGCATCGGGCGAGCGGCGGAAAACCATGCGCTGTTTTTCCAGCACCGCCACCCAGTCGCCATTCTCCAGGCGCATATCGGGGAACAATTGTTGCAGCATGTCCATGCTTTCATCTAAATTGGGCAGTTCAACTTCTACCTTGCGGATGCCCTTGATACCGTTCTCTTCAGCATTGGGAACCATGCCTAACTGGAAGGTCTCGCGCCCATCCTTGGCCTTGTACTGTAACAGGCCGATCTGCAAGTGCGAGTCGGGGAAGTTGGGCAGGTAATAGATGAAGTATGGGCTTTCCGTGCGCAAGATGCCCCCAAGCGTTGGGTAGGTGAGCACTGCAGGCCCGCGCGCCCGCACCCCAGCCTTTTTCAGCGCCACGGCAGTGCGCTCTACATCTTCAACTTCAATAAAGATGCAGTATGCCCCCCGCAGGCCTTCGTTGTAATTGCGCACCCACACAGGCATCCAGGATTGGGCATTCGGCTTTAGCACACGCACCACTTCCAGATAATCAGGCCCTATGTTAATGTTGCTCGTCCGCAGCTCACCGCTGCGCCGGCCCTTATCTGGGTCAAATGGATACCCATGCGCGTTGATAGAATCCGTTAGCGCTTCGATCTGCTTTGGATCGTTATCGACGTGGATGACGATGTGATCTAGTCTCATGGCGGGTCCCGGAATAAGAGGGTGGGATTATGCCTTCATTGTAGCAAAAATATCAATAGGCCGCCAGTCAAAAACCAGGATGAGAATTTACAATCCCCCAACGAAGCCGGGGGATTGTGTTGATTAATGACATTCTGTCGAACCACTGTCGGTAAATGTGCTGCCTGCTACGGGGACGAACTCCCATTCGTATCTGTCGGAGTAGAGGGTAAAATTGATCACTCCGTGCGTCCGGTTATCGCGCACCTCGCTGTTGGGCTGCACTTCGCCCCAATCGCGGTGGTAGGCGCCGCCCGTGCCCACGATAAACTGGCGGATGCCCTCCGGCGTGGCATTCCCTCCGTGATCCTGTGGGGCAAAGCGCTCGTATTGGTGATCGTGCCCGTTCACCACAATTTCCACACCAAAATCTTCGCCAGCCTGCCAGAACGAGCGAGCCGCGCCGTAATTGCCAGACGGCCCCGAGGTGAACAGTGGATGATGCCAGTACATTAGCGTGCATTTCTTATCGCTGTTCGCCAGGTCTTCGCGCAACCAGGCCACCTGCTGCGAGTCGTTCCGGCAAGCCACGTAGTTGCAGTTGCTGTTGAGCACCACAATGTGCCAATCACCCAGGTCGTAGCTGTAATAGCCCTTGCCCGGCTCACCGGCCGCCGCGCCAAAGTACTCGTAATACGGAGCTGCGCCTTCGGTGACATAATCGTGATTGCCAGGGGCAGGGCGGATGCGATCCTTAAACCGGCCCCAGGAGGGGTCGAAGCAGTTGCGGTATTCGGCCCGCGTGCCTTCGCCCTGACTGTTATCTCCAGCAGTGAAAATGGCGGCATTGGGGTGCTGCTCAATGAGCCTTGCGAGCACCTCGGCCGTGTTCTCATCGCCGATCCAATCTGGCCCGCAGTACGAAATATCCCCCGCGCCGATCAGCGTCACCGGTACGGATGTGGGTGTCGTTGTTGGCGTTTCGGTGGGAACCGGCGTTTCTGTAGCCGTCGGGGTGGGGGTCTGTGTCTCGGTCGGGGAGATGGTAGGTGTAAAGGTCTGGGGTGGGAACGGAGTCGCCGATGGGAGCATCGTCAACGTGACGAGTGCCCGCGTAGGGCCGGTTTGCGGGGTCTCGGCGCAACCAACCATGAGAAACGCCAGCAGAGTGACGAATAGAATAATAAAACGGTCTTTCATGGACCGGAATATACCATACTGGGGAAAATTATCAACCGTTATGGTGTTTCGATGTTGATTCGGCTACTCGCGCAGCATTCCCGCGGCAATCAGCGGCAGGGCAATGATGAACAACACCCCGCCCACCACCGATCCGCCAGCCAGGAAGCGGCTGCCCGCCAGCATCCCCACCACGCCTACGATGCAGGCGATACCGTTGAGCACCAGCAGCAATCCGCCCCAGCGCAAGGTGCGGCTGCTGCGCCACAACACCATGCCAAACAAGATCGAAGGTATGCCAAGCAGCCCGTATGCCAGGTTGTTGAAGAACGCCGCGCCCGATTCGGTCCACGCCTGTACCATTTGCTCCAGCAGTAACGCCGCCGCTGGAGCCCGGTCGGGGTGGGTCAGTGTGCTGATCAGCCGCGGCACAATCGTAATCTGCGACAGATAGACAAACAGGTTGATCACCGCGTAAGCGGGCAGGAACATCAGCCCCACCAGCGATCCGAGCGGGGTAGAGCGGTTGACAAATCGATACAGCGCCGCAAAAAATGCCGTCGCAGCCACAGTCACAAGCGCCGCGTTTAGATAGGTGAGCGTGTACAGCGGCCCACCCGCCGAAACGTATCCCAGCACTTGTTCAAATGTATCCAACGGGCCTGCTGTAGCCAAACCCGCGATCAGCATTGCGAGCCACAGTACCGAAAACAGCAGCGTAATCAGCGCAAGCCAGCCCAGCACTTTTGTGTTCATGGGTTCCCTCAATGATGCGTATTGATATAAGATACGGATGGGACTGCGTTCGCAGTCCCATCCGTATCTTATACCTTACAACTTCTGCCGGTTGATTTCTTCGAACTCTTCGCGCGTCAGCCCCATTAGAATCACATCAACATAGTTACCGCCGGTGTACATCATCCGCCGCATATTTCCCTCGTGCTGGAAGCCCAGCTTTTCGTGCAGGTGCAGCGAAGCGGGGTTATCGGAGTGAATCCAGACGGTCACTTTTTGGTAGCGCAGCTCGTAGAAGTACCAGCGCAGCACCTGCCAGATCGCCTCGGCGGCGTAGCCGTGCCCGCGCTGCTCCTCACACACATCTATGCCATAGCTGAATGTGCCGTTGCGCAGCGAGCAGTCGTGCGTGTGAATCGTCCCCACTGGCGTGCCGTCCAGCGTCTCGATCATCCAGTGGAACGAGTCGTTTTCCATGCTCTTCTGCGCAGCTTGCTCGGCAAAATTGCGCACCCGCGCCAGCGAGGAAGGTGGCCAGACGAAGTCCAACCCGCGCGCTCGTTCGCTGTCCATATCCCAGCGGTGAAAGGTCTCCGCGTCCCCCGGTTCAATGGCCCGCAGGCGCAGCCGCGCCGTCTGCCAGTAGTTCATATCTCCTCCCTCTGCTCCGCACTTCCATTTATCGATACTGCTCAGGCTGGAGTAGTTATTGTTATCTATATTTGACTTCATCAAATATAGATAACAATATTACTTGTTCTTCAAAGCCTCTAGCAGCGCCTGCGCGGCGGCCTCGGGTCCTGTGCGCTCATACCCTGGCAAGCCTAGTCGTGTGCGGAGCTGCCCTACAAAGATTCCCTGCGCAAAAAACGCCTGGAAGTATGCTTTCGCCAGTTCCTCGTGCACGTCCTGGTACTGTTCCGGGCCGAAGACGTTGGCAAAATAGGTCCCCACTAATCCAGAAGACGTGGTTGTGCCCTTGCTCATCACGGCTCCATCGCGGAACACCTGCAGTGCTTCTTCCGCGCTGTCAAACGGCTCCAGGATGGGGTGATCCTCGTCTACGGTGTCATAGTTGTTAGCGTACAAAATCAGATCTGGGCGGAAGCCCTTGATGACGTTCTCGAAAGTTGTCACCGGGATAACCACGCGGGCGTTCACCTGGGCGGGACTCATAATGATCGTCCGGTCGATCTGGCCGAAGGCAAACCCCGGCTGCAGATCGTCCAGCCGCACGAACGCGCCGGTTTCGGTGCCGTAGCCGGTCACGCAGCCGTCCGTGCCGATCTCCAGCGAGCCCATGTCATCCGCGATGATGGTGATCTCCTCCAGGTCTTCTCCGGCGATCGTGCGCAGTGCTTCCAGCGTTTCGGATTTGCCCGCGCCCGTATCGCCCATGATCAACACCGAGTAGGCGCCCTTGTCGCGGATGGCGAGATTGACCATCGCGCCGTGATAGGGCAGGCGGCGCATCTTCATCATCTTGATGTTGTGCAGGGTCAGCACCATCTTCTTCAAGTAGCCAAAATAGCCAAACTGCGGCGAGTCGGGCACGGCCCCTACCAGCACGCCGTTGGGGTCTTCATCATCGTAGAAAATGGTCTGGCTTTTGCCCAGCCGCGGGAACTGCTCCTCCGGCACGCCGAACAGATACACCGCATCCGGGCGGCGCTGTAAGTCGGCGTCATCAGCGATTTCGAACAGGTTGCACATGGCAAACCCCAGCTCGAAGAAGTTGAGGCTGAAGTAGATCATGATCACCAGCGGGCCAACCTTCGCCGGATAGCACAGCCAATCTTCCTTCTTCACATTGAGAAAATCCAGCGGGTTGCGGTTGACGCGCTCAAACACCCCCGAGCGCTTGTTCATGGGCGGGTTGATGATCAGCGGTGGGTAGATCAGCACCTGCCGGATCACCGGGATATCGTTGAGCCCTTTGAACGATCCGCCGGGGTAGGCGATCTCCTTCGGCAGCGCGATAGTCGCCACTTCTGCCCCTGCACGCACCTGGCGATAAATACGCGGGTGGCTGCCGGAAATATTCTCTTGCACGTCGCGGTAGGTAGAACGCACCAGGTGGGTCAGCGCCTCTACAGTATTGTTGAAGGTGCGGTATGGGCGCTGGTCGAGATGATCGCCCTTTGAGTCGCAGACGATCAGGCGCTGCATCTCGCGCCAGTAGTTGTAGAGATATTCTACGAAGTCGTTAAACAGCCCGCGGTTGCGGAAGAACGGTTCTGAGCCTTCTACCACGCGCGGAACCAGGTCGGCGGGCAGTTTGGTCAGGTAGATGAGCGTTTCAATCAGCACGCGGATATCGTCGCTGTTGATGTCCTTGTGGTCGAAGATCCCCAGCAGGTGCGAGTTTCGCCGAGAAAGCGTATTGACAGCCTGATTCAAGATCTGGAGGAACAGCTT
The DNA here is from genome assembly GCA_023434145.1 of Chloroflexota bacterium. Lineage (GTDB taxonomy): Bacteria > Chloroflexota > Anaerolineae > Anaerolineales > Anaerolineaceae > DSYU01. Next base: position 36,321 of record JAEYTI010000216.1, read on the forward strand.
ACTGGAAAGCAGTTCGGTGGGGTTTTCACAAATGCGGTCTTTGATCCGCAGGATAACTTTATCCTTCGATATACGGTACGATCCATGCTGCATACGGCTGCCTCCTCCAAAAAATAAGTATTTGAACCTGGCTGACTCCTCAAACGACCCCAGAGGGTTCAGAGAAAAAATTACTGCCGCGCCTACCGGTTAAGGGGTATTCTCTGAGCGGCAGGGGATCTCAAATACAAAAATGCGATCTTCAGCGCGAACGGCCAATCGGCTGTTGTCGAGCGACCACTGCGTTTCATCAACGTCACGCAAGCCAATATCGAGCACGTATAAGATCCGCTCGGGCACCGAAACCAGCCACAGGATCGCTCGCCGGTCCAGAAAGGCGATCAGATCGCCGTTGGGCGACGCGTTCAGCACGGCTCTCTCGTCGCTCATGCCGCGCGGGAACGCTTCCTTAGTGATTTCCGGATCGACCGGGATCACCGTCAGGTTTTTCGTCAGATCTTTGTAATGCTGCACCGGGGTAGGGGTGAGCACCGGCCCAGCGGGCTGATCGATGATGATATCGAATGCATGGCGGCATTCTTCACCGCAGCTTGCCATCACCTGTACGGTATTGTCGTTCTTCCAGCCAATGACGGCCTTCTGGCTGGTGCGCGCGTCGGTGCGTGCCAGATCCAGGGGGAAGAGGTCGGTCAGCCCGGTCCCATCGGCGTTGACGGTCATCACTGTGTTTAGATTCTCATCAGGGCGAAAAGCTGTGAAGGCCAGCCGCTCACCAGAAGGTGACCAGGTGAGATCGCCTGTCACTAGCACATTGGCAGCAAGTTGATCGTGCTTCTCGAAGTCTGGTCCAGTCGCCAGCATCAGCACGCCGGTGTACCACGAGGAGCGGGGATCGGGGGCAATGTATGCCAATCTTGCGGGGCGTTCGCTTTCTGATCGCCCGCTGCTGCCCGGCTGCCATGCAATCAGGCTGCCGGCGGGCTTATTGGTCTGCATCGTGCTCCAATCACGCACGATGCAGGCGCGTGGTTCTACCCCCTGGAATCCAGATGGATCAGGCGTGGCAAACGGAGTCGCTGTTGGCCCAATGTTACGGGCAGCTGATGGCGATTGTGGAACAATGGCGCACCCTGCTACCAGCGCTGCCGCTATCCAGACAAAGATCACGATGGAGCGTTTCATTATGAACATGAATTGTACTAGGGATTTTGCCAAATGTATACAAGACTGCGAGATAATGGGTGTGGCAACAAAAAATCGGATGACACAAGCGGGCGCTCAGCGCCCGCTTGTGTCATCCGATTTTTTGCCGGTGGTCGGGTGGCGCTTTAGCCTTCCCGGCGGGATAACTCAGCAGTCGCGGCAGCGCGCAGGGCGGTCAGATCGTAGATCGTCACCAGGTCTTGCGCGCTGGGGTCCTCAACCGTGATATCGAGCAGCGAGAGATCGGGCACTTCGGACAACCGCTGTACGATTTCCGCCGGCAGTTCGGTCATCTTGCGCTTCGCCAGCCTGTCAAGCGCGGCGGCGACCAGTTCGGCAGTCTCATCCACATAGGAGTTTAGGCTCTCCTCTGCTTCAGCAGCGGCCTCTTCCATTTCAGCCATCAGGTCTTCGTCGATCCAGTCTTCATCTTCCTCGAGCTTTTCAAGGGTCTCTTCATCATATAAAGAGGCGTCTTCCTCCTCGTCTACCTCTTCCCAGGCATTCTCCTCCGTGATTACGAGCAGCGATTCCACGTCTTCGGTGTCTTCCAGCGCAAGAATCCCCACCTCTTGTAGCAGCTCGTACTCTACTTCCAGCAGTGGGTCTTTTTGCGCGCGGAAGATCAGGTTCTCCCGATGGATGCGTTCCATTTCACCTGCCAGCGCAGCGACCAATCCTTCCACTGTGCGCATCTGAGAAAGTGCGTACAGGCGTGTAAAGCGCAGCAGCCAGGAGCTTTCCTGCATCTCCAGAACCGCGGTCACCACTGCTTCGGGATCCTGCAAGCGGTAGGCATTTCTACTGAGCGCCTCAAGCGCGGCATGGCGCACTTCGCGCTCCGAGTCCTGCAAGGCCAAAACTAGCCCGCCTGTCATGCCTGAGTCGTTCGTATTGCTCAACAGTGCAGCGGCGTCGCGCCGTTCCTGCCACGATCCGTTGGCGAGATCATTCAGCAGGTCAGCGGGCTCTTTTTCGTCGAAAACCACCTGCTCTTCGATCTCCGCCAGCGTATCGCGCGTTTCAGTGTGTGATGGATCCAGTTGATAGGCTCGCCGGTATGCCAGCAGCGCTTCCAAAGGGCGCCCCAGATCTTCGAGCAGCACGCCGCGCACGTACCATGCGTAGCTCCAGTCGGGCTTCATCCACAGGGCAATGTTGCACTCAACCAGCCCGCGCTCGGCAAGCTCGGCTTCTCGCAGCTCTACCGCATTGTTCAGGTGCGTCTCGGCGCTCAGAAAGCGGAGCTCAGTTGCCTGGGGGGATACCGCCTTGACGTAACGGTTATCGTACTCGATCACCGTGTGATGCTGCTCGGGCAGTACCGGCTGGTAGCCGGCTTCGCGCAGCGCCTCTTCTGCCTCGGGCGTGCCAATGCTTTCAAGCGCGAGGCAAATTGCGTTTGCCAGTTTGCCGCTTGCCGGTGACGTAAGCTTAATCAAGGTATCGCGCAGTACAGGGATTGCGCGCTGATCACCCAGTTCGCCCAGCAGCAACGCGGCGGCGGTACGGAGGTTGAGATCGCCGGGATTGCGCAGCGCATCTTCTAAATATCGCCAGCCGCTGCCATCGCCCAGTTCTGCCAGTGCCTGTGCGGCTTGCAGGCTGATGACCGGATTGCTTTGTTCCAACAGGACCCGCAGCCCGTTGTAATCCTTTTCCTCAACCATCTTGAGAATGCGCGTCTGACCCGATAGATCCACCGAATCCTCCTTGTGCTGTCTTCATCACGACTGTGATTCAATTATACCCAAAACGCACACCCTTGATCTTGCACAAGGCTTGGGCGGGTGCGTTTCACTTTCTTGGGTACTTCCCAGATTGTTGGTAGGTTGAGGTAGGGGAACAT
>JAEYTI010000232.1 GCA_023434145.1 Chloroflexota bacterium
CTCTGCATCGCCCATAATTTCGCAAAAATGGCGAGCGCCTGATCGCCATTTTTTTTCCTTTTTCAAAACCAACTTTTTTGAATCAAGGGGGCTGTCTGAATTTACTTTTCAGACAGCCCCAAAACAAATCAGAAACCCCCTTAGCGCCGGAAAATGCGCGCGGTTGCGGGCTGCAGCCGCTGCGCCAGCTCCGCCCAGCGGCTGCTGGCAGGCTCCACGGCGAGCTTGTCGAGCTGGCGTGGGCGATAGCGGTTCAAAACGTGTTGAACCAGGCTCGTGGTATAAGGCTCTGCATGGATCTTGACCAGCACATCGCTCTGGCGCAGGCTCTCGGCGTAGCGCTCGGCTTCTTCCATCGGGATGCCGAAGCCCAGCAACCTCCCGAACAGCTCGCCCATGGCTGCGCCTCCGAAAACACCGGCAGTGATTGCGACTGCCAGCGCTGTCCAGCCTTCAAAGCTGGGCAGGGGCAGCAGCCCGAATAGAGAAAGCATCCCCGCCATCAATCCAATCGAGAAGCCAATGCCCGCCCCAATCTGCGCGCCGACCGCGTTCTCACCCGGCAGGCGGGCAGACTGCACCAGCGCCGTGCCTTCCACAATTTCCAGGTATTCGCCCGCCTCGAGCCCCGTGGCATCCCGCTTGCGCGTGTAGAGGCGGATATTTTCCCGTGGAAACCCATAATCAATGAGCTCACGAACAGCTCCGTTGGCAATGGTAAAGTTGTCGTACGCGGCGATGACCGATAAATCCAAAGTTCCCTCCCAATAAGGGTGTGTTTCTGTTTGTTGGCGGCAGGGGAACGACCTTCCCCTGCCGCCAACAAACGTTTTATATGAATAAGTGCAAAGCCGGCCAATAATCAATAATAAATTGGAATAAAATTTTGGCTCTTCTCGTAGAAGAAGATGAGGAGCCAACCTGAATAATTTCTGGCGGGCCGGAGCGCCAGCTCTGTGTGTAAATATAGCGAAGATGCTTCGGTGTCTCAAGGGGGTGAGTGCCTTCTACGCGGTGGGAGTTTCCCCCTTACCCTTATGGGTAGGCTTAGCCCCCTAAGTACGTATATATTTGCGGCGAACGATTTAATCGTTCGCCGCAAATATATACGTACATTAGAAACTACCACTCGGTCAGCTTCCAGATCTCCGATTGGGGAACATCCGCTAGGTTTGTTGCGGAACCTGTCTCTTCGCCGATCTCGGTAAAGATGATAACGGCTTGCTTCAACTGCGCCATAGCCTCTTCGCCGCGCCCGCTCTTGTGCAGCAAGTCGGCCAGATTGTTGTGCAGGGCTGCCTGCCGGTGGCGGTCGCCCAGGCGGGTGCATAGATCCAGCGCCTGCCTGGCGTACAAAATGGCCTGATCGAGTTTGCCGCTTTCTCCGTAAACCAGCGCCAGATTGTTCAGCGCGGCAACCCGAGCCGAAGGATCGTCCAGCGCACCGGCGGCGCTCAAACTTGCCTCCAGGTGCTGGATGGCCGCGTCCAGGTCGCTTCGCGCCCGGTCCAGCACGCCCAGTACGTTGTAAGCCTGGGCGAGCGCGTTCATATCCTGGCATCTTTCGGCAATTTTCAGCGCCTGCTGGGCCATCGTGTCCGCGCGGGCCAGTTCACCCAGCGCGTGCGCGGTCAGGCTGCGGTCGGCGTACAAATGCACCTGGAAGGCCGGATCCAGGCTGTCCTCACCCGCTTCGAGGCTGGCAATGTAGTGGCTCTCTGCCAGCTTCCACGCCCCAAGGCGGTGATGGACATTGCCCAACTTGTGCTCCAGGTTGGAGAGGCAGGCCGGTTTGCACAGCGCCGCGGCAGCCTCGTAGCTTGCCAGCGCCGCGCCATACTCGCCGTGCAGGGTGTGCAGGTCGCCGATTGCCTCGTGCAACCCAGCCTGATCGGGGTGACCGGCTGCCAGCGCTGCCTGGAAATGCGCCAGGGCTTCCACATTGGCGAATAACCGCCGCGCGTGCTCGCCTGCCAGCAGGTGATAATCCGCCGCCTGGGCATCCTGCCCGGCGAGCTGGTAGTGATATGCTACCGCGCCGGCATTCTCTAATCTGTCTGAAAGCGGGCGGGCCAGCACTTCGGCAATGCGGCGGTGCAGCAGGCGGCGGCGCGCCATACTGGTCTCTTCATAGATCAGGGCGCGCAGCTTTTCGTGCGTGAAGTCGTAACGGATCTCCGTGCCGCTGGTATCCTGCTCCACGATGAGCCCGGCAGCGAGGAGCTGGTCTAACCCGTCGATAGCTTCCAATTCGCTGCGCCCCGAGGCTTCGCGCAGGGTCTGGTAGTCAAAAGATCGCCCGATCACCGCGGCGGTGCTGAGGAGCTGCGCGGCAGTCGAATCGAGACCATTGATACGCGAGCGCAGCAAGTCGCGGACGCCGGTAGGCATCGCCCAGGCTTTGCCTGTATCCTGCCTGGCAGGCCCCGCGAATTGCGGTCCCAGCATTTCCAGGTAGGCCATCGCAACAAACGGCAGTCCTTCGCTCTCCTCGAATAGGCGGCGGCCCAGCGCCTCGGGCTCTTCTCGCTGCATTCCAGGGTGCGCGCGCACCAGGTCGATCACAGCCTGCTGCGGCAGGCGGTTCAGGCGCAGGCGCAGCGCCAGCCCAGATCGGTCGAGCTCGGCAGCCAGCCGTTCCAGATTCTCCACCGTTTCGCCCATCTCGTTGCGCCACGTCGCCAGGATCATCAGGCGGTTATCGCGCAGCCGCCGCGCCAGATAGGTGAGCAGGCTGATGGAGGCGGAGTCGGCCCAGTGCAGGTCGTCGAGGAACAGCACGCCGGGTGTACGCCCCGCCAGCAGATTCTCCAACACCTGCCGCAGCGCCTCAAAGAACCTGGCCTGCGCGCCTTCATCACCAGGCGGGAGCGAGGGCAGCCCGGGAGCCAGAGCAGATATTTCCGGCAGCAGCCGCCCGGCTTCTACCAGAGTCGCCGGGGCAATAGCCCCCAGCCGCTCGGCGGTTTCGGTTTGCGCCGCCGGGGCTTTTAGCGCCCCTGCCAGCCCGTTGATAAATGGGGCATACGCCAGCCCGCCTTCGCCCGAGTAGCAGCGCGCCTGGATAATCCGCGCACCCTTGCTGCGCGCGTAGGCCAGAAATTCTTCCGCCAGCCGTGTTTTGCCAATACCTGCTTCGCCTTCCAGGCTGGCAAAGACACCGCGCTCTAGCTGGTCAAAGCGATCGAGCAGGCGCTGCCACTCATTTTCACGACCGACCAGCGGGCGCGAAAGCGCTGCGGACTGCCGGGCAGGCGCCGGATCTGTTAGGAACTCGGTTTCATTGGTTGAAGCAGGCGGAATTGGCGTCTGCTTACTTGTCAGTGCTGTATCACCACTGTACAGAACTTCCAGCCTGGGCAAAAGAGCATCCAGCGGCTCGTGGTTTAAGATCAACTGATACAGGCGGGTTGTTTCTTCCAGCGGGGCAACGCCCAGCTCCTGATCGAGTATTCGCACGCATTCGCGGTACTGGCGCAGCGCCGCGTTGCGCTGATCCATTTGGGCGTAGAGCAGCATCAACAGGTGATGGGCCGATTCGTTCAGCGTATCGAGCGAGAGCCACCGCCGGGCGTAGAACAGTGCATCCTCAGGCTTACTTTGCGCGGAAAGCGCATGGGCCAGCCGTTCCAGCACCTTTGAGAGCTCGCGGCGCAGGGTTTCTTCTTGAAAAAACTGCCATTCTTCGAAACCCGGGCTGTCGCGGAGGTTAAACCCGGCCATAAACGGCTCATGGTACAAATCTGCGGCAGCTTTCCAATGGTTGATACAGCCCTCGCAAACCGTGCCGGTGGGGTGGGCATGCACAGCGGCGGCAGATGTGTGTTCACGGAAGACGTGCACGTCCAGCCAGTACTCGGCCCCATGCGCGAGGCCGATGGAATCGCGGTTAGATTCCAGGTATGCGCCGGCCAGGGCTTTGTTCAGGGTGGAGAGGGTACGCCGTAAGGCAGCGCGCGCGCTGGTCTGGTCGTAATCGGACCACATCAAACCGGCGAGCGAGTCGCGCTGGTGCGGTTGGCCTGTTACAGCCAAATACGCCAGCAGGGCAGTGGCCTTGCGGGTATCCACTTCGACTTGAGCGCCATTGAGCAGAATGCGTGGCGAACCGAACAGATGTAGTGTCAACTCTGGCACGCGTACCTCCTCCCTAGTATGGTAATTCTACTAGAAAACCCATCAATTTTGTACATAATGGCTCTTCGGGAGTTGGCGTAGTCGTAGGGGGAATTGCTGTGTAATTCCCCCTACGACTACACCAATTCCCGAATTCCGTAACGCTTTCCGTAACGGCGGAAGAACGGGTGGAGCGTACACTTCCTGATGGACACCGAAAGAAACCGTATATCGTTTTGGAGGAATGCAAATGACCAACACACTCATCATGGTGGCACTGCTTGCGCTGGCAGTCTTGTTCATCTTCCTGGCAGTACGCGCATTGCGCAGCCGCGCCTGGATCAAATGGCCCGCGTTTGTGCTTTCTGGCCTGCTGGGCCTCGTCTTTCTCGCTGTGACTGCCGTAGCTGGCCTGGGCTTCTACAAATTGAGCAACCCGCCGTATCAATACCCCCCGGTTGAGGCCAGTCTTCCGGTGACGGGTGGAGCGATGAGCCAGGATCAGCTCGTCGCGCGCGGCGAAAAACTTGCTTATTTGTGCGGCGACTGTCACTCTAGCAATCAGACTGCTGTACTCGACGGCAGCGCAGAAGACTTCTTCGCTGACCCTTCAGCGCCCCCGGTCGGCTCGATGTGGGCGCCGAATATTACCCCTGGCGGCGTGTTGAAGGACTACACCGATGCGCAGCTCGTCCGCGCCATCCGCGAAGGTATCGACAACCAGGGCAGGCCCATGGTGATCATGCCAAGCTATGCCTTCCGGCACATGAGCGATGAAGATGTAGCGGCTGTGGTCGCTTACCTGCGCTCGCAGCCCGCAGTGGAACGCGAACTACCCGACCGCCAGATGAACGTTGTTGCAGCGGTCCTGTTTGGCTCTGGTATGTTCCCCATGTCGGCGCAGGCGCCTGTCACCGAGCCAGTAGTTGCTCCCGCGCCGGGCACAGAGGATCATGGCAAATACATCGTCGACATCATGGGATGCGCGGACTGCCACGGCGAGAAGATGGACGGCGATGGCATGTTCGGCCCGGGCGTCAACCTGACTCAGATCGTACCCACGTGGACCGAGGAAGAGTTCCTGACCTTCTTCCGCACCGCTACCGATCCAAAGACCGGGCGCGCCGTTACCGAAATGCCGGTAGGCTCGTACGATAAGGCCCTGAGCGACGAAGAATTGTCGGATATGTGGAAATTCATGCACGGCATGCCCCGCGTTGAAAGCCCCGCTCAGTAAATCTATATTGATACTTACAGTATCGTTGTTGCGTGGTCGACTTTGACGACCACGCAACAACGATACGAAGTACGAGTAGCTATTCCGATCCGTCGGGTAGTGCTCTGTGGGAGCGTTGCGCAGCAACTTTCTCATAGAAAACCTGCCTGGCCTGAGCCGTCCAACCACGAGGTCGTTTGGGCAATTAGCCCGGCGGCCTCGTGGCCCATTCATTATCGTTTATCAAAGTGATACAATTAGTACCTATTCGATAATTGATTTGTGTTTGTTGTTTGTGCGACAACGTCGCACAAACAACAAACACAAAAAATAATTTTTGGGTAGGTTTTTTGTCTCGATGGGGGAAATCGCGGTGGAGCAGGGGAAATTGATATTGCTCGCGTCGCGTAACGATTTCCGTAATGATTTGCATACTATCGCTGCGTATGATGAAACCAGAAAGGGGCTTTGAGGGATAATGACACTGATACGCAAATCCTGGTTGAACTTCTTCCGGCGCGAGCAACCCAAACCGGCACAAATGCAAACACCGGGCACTGAAGCGACCGCGCTCGCCCAAACGGTAGAGTTTGATTTTGCACCAAATGATCCCCTGCTGGCCTATCTGTTGAGCGTGTCGAGCGTTGTGGAGGTGGACAAGCTGCACCTCGACTCGCCTACGCTGCGCAAGTTGAAAGAAGCGGGCGCAAAGCTGGTAGTGCCGCTGATCAGTCAGGGCGAATTGATCGGCTTGCTGAATCTTGGCCCGCGGCGCAGCGAGCAGGAATATTCCACCGATGACCGGCGGCTGCTCAATACACTGGCGGCCCAGGCGGCCCCGGCGCTGCGGGTGGCGCAGCTCGCGCGGCAGCAGCAGGCCGAAGCCCGCGAACGCGAGCGCATGGCGCAGGAAATGCGCGTGGCTCGCGTAATCCAGCAGACGCTGCTGCCAAAAGAACTGCCCGTGCTCCCCGGCTGGAAAATGGCCGCGCATTGGCAGCCTGCCCGTGCCGTGAGCGGTGACTTCTATGATTTCGTTCAATTTTCGGATGGCAAGATTGCCATCATCACCGGCGATGTGACCGACAAGGGCGTGCCCGCCGCACTGGTGATGGCCACCACGCGCAGTATCCTGCGCACCTCCGCCGAGCGGCTGGTATCCCCCGGTGAGGTGCTGTATCAGGCCAACAACCTGCTCTGCCCGGATATTCCGCCAAACATGTTTGTTACCTGCCTGTATGTGCTGCTCGACCCGACGACCGGGGTGGTGCGCTACGCCAACGCAGGCCATAACGTGCCCTACATCTGCTCGGCAGAAGGGGTAACGGAGATGCGTGCGCGCGGCATGCCACTGGGACTGCTGCCCGATATGCCGTATGAAGAACTGGATGCCACGATCGAACCCGGCAGCCAGGTGATCATGTACAGTGATGGCCTGGTGGAAGCGCATAACACGCAAAATGAGATCTTTGGTTTTCCGCGCCTGCGCGAGCTGCTCACCGACCCGCACGCGGGCGGCGATCCGATCCAATGCCTGCTTGATGCCCTCAATGATTTCGTAGGGCCGGATTGGGAGCAGGAAGATGACGTGACGTTTGTTTCGCTGGCGCGCGAGAGCGCCCCGCTAGAAGGCGGCGAACCGGCCCCTACAGCCCGCAGCGAACGTGCCCTGCCACCGCACGACTTGCGCTGGCGCAAGCTGGCTGCCTTTGAACTGCCCAGCCAGCCCGGCAACGAGCGTCAGGCGATGGAACGCGTAGCCGAAATTATTTCCGGGGAGCGCGGACTTTTGAAGGCACGGCTGGAGCGGCTGAAAACGGCCGTTGCCGAGGCGACCATGAACGCCATGGAGCATGGCAATCAGTATCATCCCGACCTGCCGGTGAGCATCGAAGTGCTTGCTTCGCCCCACTCCCTTGCAGTACGCATCACCGACCGCGGCGGCAGCCCATCAGAAATCTCCGCCTCGCAAGAGCCGGATTTAGAAGCAAAACTAGCTGGATTGCAGTCTCCCCGTGGATGGGGCCTGTTCCTGATTAAAAGTATGGTGGATGAGATGCGGGTTGAACAATATGATGACCATCACACGGTAGAGCTGATCCTGCATCTGGAGGAGAACCCAACATGACCAACACGGTTTTTGAAGCCCAAATACGCACGCGCCCTGGTATGGCAATCATCGATCTGGCGGGAGAGATCAACGCATTCGCCGAAGAGGCGATGAGCCGTGCCTACGACGAAGCCGAGAAGAGCGCCCCGGAGCGGGTTGTACTGAACTTTCGTGAAGTGACCTACATCAACAGCACCGGTATTGCCCTGATCGTTGGCTTGCTGGCGCGGGCACGCAAGTCTCGCCGCGAGCTGAATGTTGTCGGCCTGAGCGATCACTATGTAGAAATTTTCCAGATCACCCGGCTGGCCGACTTTATGCGGATTTTTCCTGACGAGAGCAGTCTGCCCTAGGAACCTATCCGAAAATTGTCTTGTGTTTGTTGGTTGTGTGACGTAATCGCACAACCAACAAACACAAGAAATAATTTTCAGATAGAGACGAAGAGAAGATGCTGCACAGGTAGGAATATCTAGGGGTTTTGTAGTAGATCACCACGGTTTGATGATTAAGGAGAGGATCATGCTTCAACCAAATATCACCATGAACGTTCGCAAAGCAGGGACGCAAGCGTGCATCATGGACGTGCAGGGAGAAATCAACGCTGCCGCCGAACCGGCCCTGATGGATGCATACAATGAGGCGTGCTCCAACGGCGCGCGCAATATCGTAATGAACTTTAATGGCCTGGATTATATGAATAGCTCGGGGATTGGCCTTCTGGTAACCTTGCTCATTCGCGTTCGGCGGCAAAACCAGCGCCTGATGGCATTTGGCTTGAACGAGCACTATCGCCAGATCTTTGAGCTAACGCGCTTGAACGAAGCAATTTCGATCTACGAAACCGAAGCCGATGCGTTGAAAGCAACCGGATCGTAGTCGCTGTAAGTGCTAAAGGCATCATCTTAGAAGGGAGCAGAACGATGTCAAACGAAACTTCCTCTCAACCGGAAAAAGGAACCACGCGCCAGGGGCAGTGGGCTGCGCCGGTCAATAAGTTAAGGGTATCTGCGGTGCCGGATGAGGCGGTAAACCTCAACGTGGAGGGCAGGCAGGTTTCTGGCCCGCTGAATGGGTTTGGGCAAATGTGGCAGAAGACATACCGCATCCGCTTTGAGGGGGCAGACGTCGAGCCGGAGGAAGTTGTCCGCGTATGGAAGGAAAAGTTCGCGGACTTCTGGCCCAGGAACAACCACTTCTACGGTCGGAGCGCCAAAATTGAGCCGGGCGAGGTGGCGGTTCTGAACCTTTCTGGTCCCAATGGTATGACGGCTCCCGGCGGCGCGCCGGTGATCTCTACGGGTATTTACGTCATCTACGCTGACGACGTTTCCTTCTCCTTCATGACGCCCGAGGGGCACATGTTCGCGGGGATGAATACCTTCAGCGCCTTCAAAGAAGACGGCAAAACCGTGGCGCAGATCCAGGCGCTGGTGCGCGGCAGCGATCCGCTGTTCGAGCTGACCCTGCGGGTTGGTTTTGGGCATAAAATGGAAGACGACTTCTGGGCGGAAACGCTGCGCAACCTGGCCGCCCACTTTGGGGCGCGCGGCATGCCGTCGCTCACCCGCATCTGCGTCGACCCGCGCGTGCAGTGGTCTGCGGCGGGCAATATCTGGCATAATGCCGGTATTCGCACAACTATGTACCTTATCACGACGCCATTCCGCTGGATTGGGCGTAAGATTGGAGGGAAAAAGAAATCCGCATGAGTGTATCGCAGCAGGCAAAAAGCAGGGGGGGCGCCGCTGCGGCGGATACCCTGGTCATTGGAGCTGGACCAAATGGGCTGGCCGCAGCAATTACGCTGGCCCGGGCGGGGCGCTCGGTGCAAGTGATTGAAGCAAAAGAAACCATTGGGGGCGGCGCGCGAACGGCCGAATTGACTCTACAGGGTTTCCGGCACGATGTCTGTTCGGCCATTCACCCGTTGGGGGTCGGTTCGCCGTTTTTTGCCAACCTGCCGCTCGAACAATTTGGGCTGGAATGGATCTACCCGCACTATGCGGTAGCCCATCCGCTGGATGATGGCAGCGTAGTGACCATTGAAAAATCGGTAGAGGCATCCGCGGCAACCATGGGGGAAGACGCCGCCGCCTATACGCGCCTGATGAACCCCTACGTAAAGGATTGGCAGAAACTGGTAACCGATCTGCTAGGCCCATTCCCGATCCCGCCGCGCCACCCCATTGCCGCGGCGCGGTTTGGCCTGCCGGCGCTGCTTCCGGCATACTGGCTTGCGAAGGCATACTTCCGCGGACCGCGTGCCCGGGCGATCTTCTCTGGCATGGCGGCGCATTCTATCATCCCGCTTCACAAGCCCGCTACCGCCTCTTTTGGGCTGATGCTGGGCGTGCTGGCGCATGCCATTGGCTGGCCCCTGGCAAAGGGCGGATCGCAGGCGATTGTGGATGCGATGGCGCGCTATCTCGATTCGTTGGGTGGAACGATCATTACCGGGCAGCCCGTCTCCTGCTATTCGGATCTGCCAGAACACAACGCGGCCCTGTTCGACGTGACACCGCGGCAAATTCTCAGCATCGCCGGGGACCATCTGCCGGAAGGATACCGGAAACAGCTCTCAAAGTATCGCTATGGTCCAGGCGTGTTCAAGTTGGACTATGCCCTGGATGGGCCGATTCCCTGGCGCAACGCGGAGTGCCTTGAGGCCGGAACAGTACACCTGGGCAATACCTACGAAGAAATCGCGGAAGCCGAGGCGGCAGTATGGCGCGGAGAGCACCCGGAACGCCCCTTCGTACTGCTCACGCAGCAGTCGCTGTTCGACTCAACCCGCGCGCCAGAGGGCAAGCACACACTGTGGGCCTACTGCCACGTGCCCAACGGCTCTACCGTGGATATGTCTGAGGCCGTTGAGAACCAGATCGAGCGGTTCGCGCCCGGTTTCCGCAGCCGCATCCTGGAGCGGCGCACCAGCACCGCGCAAGCGCTGGAAAGCTATAACCCCAACTATATCGGCGGCGATATCAACGGCGGCTCGCAAACCCTCGACCAGTTCTTCACCCGCCCGGTCATACGCCTGGACCCGTATTCCACGCCCAACAAGCGCATTTTCCTCTGCTCATCCTCCACGCCACCCGGTGGGGGTGTGCATGGTATGTGCGGATACTTCGCGGCGCAGTCAGCGCTGAAACAGTTGAAGGGTCCGCCAGCATAAAAAGGGTGCATTGATGTATATTTTGCAAATGCGAAGCGTTTGCAAAATATGCATATCTTTTCTTCCCTCCTGATTCGCGCTATGATAAATATGGGAGGGGCCTATGAATACTCGGCGTATTCTTCTGCTGGTCGTTCTCTTCGTCGTTTGGTACCTGCTCAGCGCCACAGATCTGCCGGATTGGGTTCTGCTGGCAACCGCGCTGATCGCACCGTTCGGCCTACTGGCGGCTGCCCTGCTTGGTAGGCAGGCCATTGACCGCGACCCCGCGCCCCAAAATGCGGTGCGGGTAACGGCTGCCGTCCATGACGCGGTGCTTGCCTTCCTGGGGTCAGGGGTGATCGCGGCGGTTCGGGTATTCGCGTACCTGCGCGGCTGGATCGTTCCGGTTCCGGATGGGATCGGGCTGGCCCTGGTCATCCTTTCTGGCATACTGCTGCTGGCATCTAACGCCAACTTGATTCTCAGAGGGCTGGGTATTCCCATTGCGGTTCTGCCCACACGACGGCTGGCTTCCGATTGGGTATACGGCTGGACGCGCAACCCCATCGTGCTAAGCGGTATCCTGCTGCTGTTTAGCCTGGGGGTCTGGCTCCATTCTTCTACCCTGATCGCCTGGACGCTGCTGCTCGTGCTGCCGGTCATGATTGTGTTGGTGCGCGTGTTTGAGGAGCGCGAGCTGGAGATCCGCTTTGGTGATGCCTACCGCGAGTACCGGGCGCGCGTGCCGATGCTCATTCCGCGGCCGCCAAGGAGCGAACCGGAGGAAGCGCTCCGCACACAGTAGGTGCGCTAGGGAACGCGGTATATAGTGATGCTGCCCTGGCTAAAGACGGGCGTCAGGATGCGTTCGAATTTTGCCAGCGCGCGCACCGAATTGCACGGATTCTCCGGGCCGTTGCAGATCCGGCTGATGTATTGTCGCTCCGGTTCGCCGAGAATCACGTACGCGATTTCCCACTTGCGCAGCAGATCAAGCGCCTGGGTGTCGTCGGGCGTGGTGTAGATGGCCATGATGTCCGATTCGCGCGGACCGAAGACAGTGCGGGTTCCGCGCCACTGTTCCTCATGACCAGGCCAGCCCAGCAGCGCCGGCAGCCCGGTGAACGCGCTCACCCTACCGGAGTGCTGATAGCTGCCGTTGGTGGCTTCCAGGATCACCGGATAATCGCCTGGCACAGACTCTGCCAGTACGTTTTCGCGCATCCATTCAATCGCGGTGTAGTCATCGGGGATGGAGGCCCAAGTATTGGGGTAACGGCCCGAAACGGTTCCAGATGCGTCCAGGCTGGGTTCGCGGCTGAAGCTCTCGGTGCGGGCGCGAATACCCATCACCGGGTACACCAACCCGGCAGCGAGGAGCAGCCCCAGTCCTGCGGAAAACGCCGCTGCGGGAATGGAACGCAGCGAGCGAAGCGTCCACCACGTACCAAAGGCGGCGGCGAGGGCCATCAGCACCCAGCCCTGGAAGTAAAACTTGAAGATGGTGTTCATGCGCAGGCCGAAGTTGTCGCGCAGGTAAACGAACTCCACGCTGAGCGTCAGCGCGATGCCGGTGAAGGCCATCAGCAGCGCCAGAAGGACAGCGGGGGGCAGAGCAGGGCGGGCCGCTTCGCCTTCCTCAGGTGAATTGATAGGAAAAGCGGCAGTAACTGCCAGCGCCAGCATCGCGGTGAGCAGCAGGAACAACCACGGGTTGGCCAGCCGTGCCAGCAGCGATTTGGTCACGATACTCTGGACGGTTTCATCACCCAGGAAGCGCAGCACATCAGGGTTGGCGTTCTCGCCGCTGATGATCAGGTACGCGCTCGTGGCGAGCAGCAGGAGCAGAACGATTCCAATCAACCCTCCGGCGATCCACAGCCAGGCGTTCGCGGCGCTGCGCCACACGCTGTCATCCCCCCAGGATTGGCGGGCAGCGACGACGAGGAAGACAATCAGCACGAAGATGAACGGGCCAAACATCACCAAATACTGTGCCAGCCGCGTGGGCGGGAAGATGTAGGGCAGAATGCCGCCCGCCTGCGAGGAAAAACTCAGGTAGAAGAACAGGTACATCAGCACCGCCGCTGTGCCCAGAAGCAGGCCCATCCACAGCCCGCGTTTGAGCAGTGCGTTGAAGGCGACCCCCGTGCGTGACCGGCCCAGCATATCTGCCAGCAGTACTAGCCCAAGGTAGATGGGAAAGTCCCAGGTGTTGAGGAAGGCCAATCCGCCTAGCGCCAGCGCGGCGAACAGGTACAGCACGGCATCGCTCCGTCGCTGCCATAGCCATGCCGCAGCCCGCCGCGGCCCCATTCGCCCCTCCAGAACGGGCAAAACTGGAATGGGACGAGACGATCGCAGCAGCAGGGTAAAGGCCAGCCCCACTGCCAGCAGCACAAAGGGCAGGGCCATCTTGTGCGGGTGATTATCACCCAGCAAGAAACTAAAGAAGGGGAACTCGTCGATCGGCTGCGCGTACACCGGCAGACCGTTGAGATCCAAATCATTCAGTACGCGTGAGGCGCGCCACCACCACCAGCCGTCGCCGGGGTACAGGCTGCCGCTCCGCGCCGCGCCTTGCAGATTAGGGATGGCGATCCACGACCAGAAGGCCTCAGGCAGCAGATCTGCGCTGTACAGGGCTTCCAGCAGGCCTTGCAGGTTACCTATCCCGGTGACGAACAGGGCGCCCAACAGGCCAAAGCCGATCGTAGATCGCTTTCGGCCACCGGAAGAAGCCACCATGTTGGAAACCACGCCGTAGGCGGTGAGCGCGGTGAGGGCAAAGATCAGCGCGTCGTAGAGGTCGAAGCTCACCGTAGCGGCCACGCCCGAGAGTTTCGCCATCAGGCCCATCATCACGTAGCCGAAGTAGTAGTACGAGATGGCATATCCCGAGAGCCAGGGGTCCATCGGCGGGAAGTGGGGGCTGTTGAGTATGCCGTTGAGGAAGGCAATCTCCATGTACTTCTCGCCGTACACCTGGATGATTTTGTCTGGGGCGTAGGCGCGCACCAGCGCCCACCCGGCAAAGGCAAGCAAGAACAGCAGCTCCGCGGTGATGATCTGGCCCTTGTGCGCCTGCCAGTAGGCGGAGATCCGCGCACGCAGGTTTTCAGTGCCCCGTTGTAGTGTGATCCAGGCCGAAACTGCGGCGACCAGCAGCAGGGCGAACAGGATTCCACCGCGGTCGTTGATCAGCACGCCCGAAGAGGCGCCAAGCCAAAGCACGTACGACACCAGCAGCAGCCCGGCGGTTTTGGCAAAGGCGTAGCCGCGGTCGGGCAGGCGGGAGAAAACGCGGGTTACCAGCGGCAGGGCCGCCAGCCCGAACAATTGGAGGATGATCCACCAGGAGAGGAAGGCTAGAAGATCATTCATTCATTGTGCTGATGGTTTTGCCATCCAGGGTGCGATACTGCTTCATCAGCGTAACAGTGAGGCAGGAATGCGCGGGCAGTATGCAGACCAGATCGCCCACGCGCAGGCGGTCGAGGTCGGTGGGAGGCAGCTTGAGGACGCCATGCTCCTGCGAGAGTGCCGAAACTGCTGCGCCGGACAGCGGAGCTGTCCAGCCATCTTCGCCTGGCAGGCAGACGTACCCGTACGAGCGGCGGTCACCCTCCATCCAGTAATCTTTGGAGAGATGTACCGCGCCGCCGTAGATCACTGCCTCGCCGCGCTCGGGGTGGCGGGCGACTACCGGGCAGGTCAGTGCAACCGCCACATCCTGCCACTGGCACGAGCCGATCTGAAGCTGCTGCGCGTCGTAGAAGACAAAGTTACCGGGGCGCAGCTCATCCACCGCGCCGAGATCGGCGCACAGGCTGGAGCCGGGGGTATCACCAACGCTTACTTCCAGCGCGCCAGCCGCTGCAAGCGCAAGGCGCAGGCTGTCGATGCGATGTACGCTGGCCCGGTAGCGCCGGCAAACATCCTCTGCACCAATACCGCCGTACGTTTGCCCGGCGTGGGTGAGCAGCCCGCGCAGGCGTAGATTGGGGGTTTGCTGCACCGCGCGCGCAACGTCAAACGCCGCCTGGGGTTTATCCCACGCCAATCCGGTACGGTGCGCGCCCGAGTCGACCTTCAACCACACGTCCGCGTTTGCATCTCCCAACGCATCGGAGAGATGCGCGGCTGTTTCTATCGATTCGATCAGCAGCCCCAGGTGGATCTGCCCAGCAAGCTGCGAAAGTGTCTGCGCCTGGCGGACGTTGGCGGGAAAGGCGATGGTGATATCGTCCCAGCCGTGATTGGCGAAGTACACGGCCATATCGACCGAGGAAACGGTGATAGCGGTGACGCCTTCCGCGCGGAACCAATCGCCGATCTCGGCAGACTGGTGCGTTTTGAAATGCGGGCGAAAGCGAATTCCTGCATCGCGAACCTTCTCGACCATGCGGCGGATGTTTCGCCGCGCGGCGGCTTCATTCAGCAGCAGGGTGGGTTTTTCGATTGTGTCAAAAATTGCATGCATGAGAGTAATTATAATCTCGATGCGAGAAGCACTTGTTTTATTTGAGCATAGAGGACGATGCTCAAAATACACTTTACTTTCCCTACTTGACACGAATAGAACTCAAGTTCTATAATGATGGTGCGGGCCGTACTGTTTTGGGTGGATACGGTTAGAAGGTACGGCGAGCGAGGAGCAATGGAAGGGTTTACCCGGTTGGCAATGCTGGCGGAAGATATGGAGCTGGAGGTGGATGACACCCCGGCTGCCGTTGTGCCTGCTGCCCCACCAACCGATCCGTTTACGCTGGCGGGCACCGACGAATGCCCGGCGACGCCTGCCGGTAAGCCGAAAGCCGACAAAGCGGCGTCAACCGCGCCAGCCGCGCACGGGCTGCCGATCCACATGGCGGCGCTGCCCGATGGCAGGCGCGTGCCACTGCTCAAATCGCTGCTAACCTCGGCTTGCGAGCGCAACTGCTACTACTGCCCCTTCCGCGCAGGTCGCGATATGCGACGGGTGAGCTTTAAGCCGGACGAGATGGCCCAGATGGTGGAGGATCTGACCCAGAAAAAGGTGATTGAGGGGGCTTTTCTTAGCTCGGGTATTGCCGGGGGCGGCATCCGCACGCAGGATAAGCTGATTGACACCGCCGAGATTCTGCGCAAAAAGAAAGGTTACAAAGGCTACCTGCACCTCAAATTAATGCCGGGCGCGGAGCAGGCGCAGATCGAGCGCGCCATGCAGCTCGCCAACCGCGTTTCGGTTAATCTGGAAGCACCGAACGCAAAGCGGCTGGAACTGCTAGCCCCGCAGAAGGACCTCTTAGATGAGCTGCTGCGCCCGCTGCGCATTGTCGAGCAGATTCGCCGCACACAGCCCGGGCACCAGGGCTGGAACGGTCGCTGGCCCTCCACCACCACGCAGTTTGTGGTGGGCGCGGTGGGCGAGAGCGACCTGGAGCTGCTGCAAACGGTGGCGTACCTGTACCAGAAGCTGCGCCTGGCGCGCAGCTACTTCTCAGGTTTCAACCCCGTCCGCGACACACCCTTCTCCGACCGCGAACGCGTAAACCCCTGGCGGCAGCACCGGCTTTACCAGGCTTCGTTCTTGCTGCGTGATTACGGCTTTGACCTGGAGGATATGCCCTTCCAGTTGGGTGAAAACCTGCCGCTGGAAGTAGACCCCAAGCAGGCCTGGGCGAGCAGGAATTTGAGCGAAGCGCCGGTAGAGATCAACCGCGCTGACCGCCACGAACTGCTGCGCATCCCCGGTATTGGCCTGCGCGGGGCGCAGGCCATCCTCAATGCGCGGGTAGGGGGAACGCTCCTGCGCTCGGTGGAAGACCTGAAGGCGCTAGGGGTATGGGCGAACCGGGCCTCGCCCTTCATCCTACTGGATGGGCGCAGGCCGCCAGTGCAGTTATCGTTGTTTTAAGGGGTTTTTGGATTGTTGGG
>JAEYTI010000331.1 GCA_023434145.1 Chloroflexota bacterium
GTATCGCCTTTCGGGCCAGTGTGATCAACATTGGCGGCGAGGGGCAGATTATCGTCGGCGCGCTGATGGGAACCTGGTTCCCGCTGACGTTCCGCGACTGGCCCGGCGCGCTGCTCATCCCGGCTACACTGGTGATGGGCTTTCTGGCGGGTGCGGTGTGGGGCTTTATCCCCGGCATCCTCAAGGCGCGGCTGAAGGTCAACGAAATTCTCACCACGGTGATGATGAATGCCATCGCGCTGCAGTTGATGAACCTGCTGCTGCGCAGCGTGTTGATGGATCAGGCGGGCATCGACGCGGGCACGTACCTGGCCCAGTCGGAGCGCCTGCCCGAGCAGGTTTGGCTGGCGCGCCTTGCGCCGCCCTCGCTGCTGCACACCGGGGCGATCATCGCGGTGGTGCTGGCGGTGCTGGTGTATATTTTCCTCTGGCGCACGACAGTCGGTTACTGCATCCGCGCGGTGGGGTTGAACCCGGAGGCGTCACGCTTCGCCGGGATCAACGTGCCCTTCTATCAGGCCCTCTCGCTGACCCTGGCGGGCGGGTTTGCCGGGATCGCCGGTACAATCGAGGTGATCGGCGTGCAGCACCGCCTGCTGGAAGGCATTACCAGTGGCTACGGCTTCTCGGGCATTGTGGCGGCGTTGTTCGGCGGGCTGCACCCGCTGGGCACCATCCCCGCCTCGGTGCTGTTTGGGGCGCTGCTGGTGGGCGGCGATAAGATGCAGCGTGCCGTGCAGGTTCCCAACTCGCTGATCACCGCCCTGCTGGGGCTGGTGGTGCTGTTTGTGGTCGGCTCCGCACTGTGGCAGAAGCGCATGCTGTCGCGCAGGCAGGCAGAGATTGCCCGCGCCAACGAGGTGAAGTAAATGACCGAGATCTTTTCCCTTCCCGTTATCATCGGCATCCTCACCTCTGCGACACGCCTGGCCACCCCTTACCTGTTCGCCTCCATTGGTGAATCGATCGGGCAAAGCTCGGGCGTGGTGAACCTGGGCGTAGATGGCATTATGCTGATCAGCGCCTACGCCGCCTTCTTTGTGGTGCTCAACACCGGCAGCCTGGGGTTGGGCCTGCTGGCGGCCATCCTGGTGGGGCTGCTGATGGGCTTGCTGATGTCGTTTATCAGCGTAACGCTCAAAGCTGAGCAGGGCATCAGCGGCATTGGCCTGTATATGTTTGGCCTGGGCCTTTCGAGCCTGCTGTTCAAGACCACCGTCGGCACCGTCAAGACGGTTTCCGGCTTCCCGATCGTGCGCATACCGCTGCTGGGTGATATCCCCATCATCGGGGAAATCTTCTTCCGCCATAACATGCTGGTGTACGCGGCCTTTTTGCTGGTGCCGCTGGCGTGGTGGTTCATGGAGAAGACCACCTGGGGGTTGAAGATTAAGTCGGTTGGGCAAAACCCGGCGGCTGCCGACTCGCTGGGCGTAAACGTGAACGTGGTACGCTACGCCAGCGTGTGCATCGGCTCGATGCTGGCGGGTATCGCCGGGGCGTCGCTGTCGATCGCGCTGCTCAACCTGTTTCAAGATAATCTCACCGCGGGGATGGGTTTCATCGCCGTGGCGCTGGTATACTTTGGCGGATGGAAGCCGCTGGGCATTTTGGGCGGGGCCATGCTGTTCAGCACGGTAAACGCGTTCCAGCTTTGGATGCAGGTGCTGGGCGTGAACATTCCATCCGACGTGGCTGTGATGCTCCCTTATTTGCTGACAATTGCGGCGCTGGCCGTGGCGGTGAACCGCGGCAGGCAGCCGGCTGCTCTCAACAAGCCTTTCGAGAGAGGCGAAAATTGAAGCGTGCGCACCCCGCGCGGCGGGATGCGCGAAGCAACCTGTTCCAAAAAAGGAGAGTCGCAAGATGAAGTACTTCCGTTCGATCGTAGTTCTGTTTGTGCTGCTGGGCGTGCTGCTTAGCGCGTGCCAGCCCGCCGCCACCCCCGCGGCCAACCCGGGCACCACCTCGGGCGAACCCCTGCGCGTTGCCGTGGTGATGCCCAGCGCGATCACCGACGTGGCCTTCAGCCAGTCGATGTATAACGCGCTCAAGACCGTTCAGGCAGACATGGGCGGAGAATCGGCGATGCAGATTGCCTACTCCGAGAACATGTTCAACGTGCCCGACGCTGCCGCCGCCATCCGTGACTACGCCGACCAGGGCTTCGACATCGTCTTCGCTCACGGCTCACAGTACGGCTCCTCGGTGCAGGAAATCGCCCCCGACTTCCCCGAGACGACCTTCGCCTGGGGCACCGATGTGAACACCTTTGGCCTCCCCAACGTCTACGCCTACACTGCCGCCGCTGAAGAGGGTGGATACGTGAACGGCGTGATGGCCGCCATGCTCACCCAGAGCAAGACCATCGGCGTGACCGGCCCCGTGGAAGTAGGCGACGCCAAGACCTACATCGACGGCTTCGTGCAGGGTGTTGCCTCGGTGGACCCGAGCATTAACGTTGCCAAAACTTGGACCGGCTCCTTCTCGGACGTTGCGCTGATGACGGAAGCCGCCAAGACGCACATTGCTGCCGGCGCTGACGTGCTGACCGGCTCCTCGCAGTCGGTGGTTGGTTCCATTGGCGCGGCCAAGGAATCGAACGGCGTGCTGTGGTTCGGCACCCAGCAGGATCAGTCCTCCCTGGGCAGCAATCTGGTCGTCGCCAGCCAGGTGTACGATTGGGTTGGCATGGTGAAAGAAATCATCCAGAAGCGTGGTGAGGGCGTGCTGGGCGGCGAGCAGTACGTGCTGCGCCTCTCCAACGGCGGCCTGAAGATCGCCTTCAACTCTGGCTATGCCCTCCCCGCGGAAGTGAAAACTGCCGCCGAGGCCGCTATCAAGGCCATCACTGATGGCACGATCAAAGTAGAGCCTTAAAAAAACTGTATTGTGCCGCCCAAAACGCGCGTTTTGGGCGGCACAATAGCAAAAATTTTTCAGCCATGCATCGCGGGCTTCGCCCGCCTGAAAGATCGATATTGATACTTTGTTGGATCGTTGTCCACACACAACGATCCAACAAAGTTCGAATAGCTTTTTTTAGAGTTTTGAAAACGCGAAGCGTCTTCAAAACTCCAAAAACAATTCTTGAGCTCCCGCAGGGAGCGTTTTAAAGGCATCCGCCCGACAGGGCCGAGCAGCCACGAAAAATAGATTGAGGAATTTGATGGACTCTTCCAATCCCACCGGCACGCTCCAGATTGATCGCGTAGAGATGCGCAATATCGTCAAGCGCTTCCCCGGCGTGCTGGCGAACAACCACGTCACCTTTGACGTGCATTCCGCCGAGGTGCACGCCCTGCTGGGCGAGAACGGCGCCGGGAAGAGCACGCTGATGCGCCAGCTCTACGGCATGTACCGCCCCGATGAGGGTGAGATCCTGGTCAACGGCAAGCCGGTGACCTTCTCCTCCCCCGCCGACGCGATCCGCATGGGCATTGGCATGATCCACCAGCACTTTATGCTCGTTCCGACGCTTACGGTGAAAGAGAACGTAGCACTGGGGCTGAAATCTACCCGCGAGCCATTTTTGGACCTCGACAAAGTTGCACGCAGGATAACGGAGCTGTCAAAGACCTATGGGTTGAAGGTATATCCCGATACCTGCGTATGGCAGCTTTCGGTCGGCGAGCAGCAGCGCGTGGAGATCGTCAAGGCGCTGTACCGCGGCGCGAGCCTCATCATCCTTGACGAGCCCACCGCCGTGCTGACCCCGCAGGAAGTGACCGATCTGTTCGTCACGCTCAAGCGCATGGTGGCGGAAGGCCACTCGCTGATCTTCATCTCGCACAAGCTGCACGAGGTTTCGCAGATTAGCGACCGGGTGACGGTGCTGCGCGATGGGCAGGTGATTGGCACGCAGCCCACGCAGGGAACCACCCGCGGCGAGCTGGTGCGCATGATGGTGGGCCGCGAGATCAAGCAGATCGCGCCCATGCCTACCCAACTTGGCCCAGAGCGACTGCTCATTCAGGGCCTGCGCGCCATGGGCGACCGGGGCACCGAGGGCTTGCGCGGCGTGGATCTCTCCATCCGCGGCGGCGAGATTGTGGGTCTGGCGGGTGTTTCGGGCAATGGCCAGCGCGAGCTGGCGGAGTGCATCGCCGGCGTGCGCAAGACGCTGGGCGGCGCGATCAAGATGGATGGGGAAGATTTATCGCACGTGCCGCTGAAACAGCGCGTGGAGAAGGGGCTGGCGTACATCCCCGAGGAGC
>JAEYTI010000354.1 GCA_023434145.1 Chloroflexota bacterium
GCGTGGAGCTGACCGGTTACAACGGCATCCCGCATCTGCTGGCCCCGGTGATCGTAGAGGCCGACCAGGTGGTGGGCGCGCTCCAGTGGGTGCAGCGCGAGATGGACGCCCGATATCACCGTTTCTCGCAGGTATCGGCGCGCAACATTGTCGATTACAACAAACGCTTTGGCCCGCCCCTGCCTTACATGCTGGTGCTGATCGACGAATTGGCCGACCTGATGATGCTGGCCCCCGATGAGACTGAGCGCTCGCTCAGTCGCCTGGCCCAGCTCGCCCGCGCCACCGGCATCCACCTGGTGCTCGCCACCCAGCGCCCCTCGGTCGACGTGGTCACCGGCCTGATCAAGGCCAATTTCCCCGCCCGCGTGGCCTTCGCGGTGGCATCTGGCATCGACAGCCGCGTCATCCTCGACCAGCCCGGCGCCGAGCGCCTGCTGGGCCGCGGTGATATGCTCTTCCAGGCCCCCGACGCCGCCGCCCCGGTCCGCTTGCAGGGCGTGTTCGTCGACGACTCGGAGATTCAGCGGCTGGTGGAATACTGGCGACAGCAGGCCTACGAAATGCGCAACGTCAACACGCACACCGTCACCGCCACCCCGGTGAACATGGACCTGCCGCTCAACACCCCGCTCAAGCAGACCCCGCTGTTTGGCGACGATAGCGAAAAGGGCGACCCGATCATGGCCGAGGCGATCAAGATCGTGCGCGAAGAAGGCAAGGCCTCGATCTCCATGCTCCAGCGCCGACTGCGCATCGGCTACACCCGCTCTGCCCGCCTGATCGACCAGCTCGAAGAAAAGGGCATCATCGGCCCCTCTCAGCCCACCTCGCAAACGAGGGAAGTGCTGGATTATGGGGATCAGAAGAATGCCGAGGTGGAGGACAGCTTGTCGGGGGAAGAGGAAGAATAAAGGTCACTGTGTTACAATCACACAGCGAAGTGCTTGAACCATAACAAGGGAGGTTTCACAATGGCATACGTCAAGTTTGAACTGGAAGACGGAACCGCCGTCTATATCGAATCCGGCGAGACGCACAAGGGCTCCAGCGGGCTGATCCCCGGCATGCGCGGGGATGCAGCAGATCAGGCAGCGATCTCGTTCGAAAAATCCTTCACCGCGGTGCGCAAGATGGCATCGACCATGATCTCCGGCCTGCGCGAGGGCTTTGTCGAGCAGCCCGAAGAAGTGCAGATTAACTTTGGCCTCAAGGCCTCGGGCGAGCTGGGCAATCTGGTGGTAGCCCGCGGCGGCATGGAAGCGAACTACAACGTCATGCTGCGCTGGCGCAGCGAAAAAGCAGAAACGCAGGACGATAAAGAACAGGAAAAAGCCGGAAAGAAATAGCTGGCAATGGGAAAGGGGGCTGTCCAAGGCAAGCAGTTGGGCAGCCCCCTTCTGATTCTCACAGGAAGCACAAGGACTATACAGATGGAAATTCAACCGCATCTCTATACCGATTTGGCCGACTGGTGGCCAGTTCTCTCACAGCCCGCCGAGTACGAGGAAGAAGCAGGGATTTTTGCCCGCACGATCCAAAAGGCGCTCCCCAATGCGCGTACGGTGCTGGAGCTGGGCGCAGGGGGCGGCAACAACGCTTCCTTCCTCAAGCGACATTTCGAAATGACCCTGGTCGACCAGTCGGCGGAGATGCTGGCTGTCTCGAAACGGTTGAACCCCGAACTGCCGCATCTGAGGGGCGATATGCGCAACGTGCGCCTGGAAGAAGAGGGCCACCCCCTGCTGTTTGACGTAGTGTTCATCCACGATGCGATCATGTACATGACCACCGAAGACGACCTGCGCCAGGCCATTCAAACGGCGGCGTTCCACGCGCGCCCTGGCGGCATGACCCTGCTAGTGCCCGACTGGGTGCGCGAAACCTGGCGACCCACCACCGACCACGGCGGACACGACGGCGCGGATGTGATCGCCAGCTACCCTAACCCCGACCCGCGCCTGGCGAACAGGTCGATGCGCTACCTCGAATGGACCTACGACCCTGACCCCACCGATACGCGCTACACGGTAGAGTACGCCTTTTTGCTACGCGAAGCGCCAGACCATGTGCGATGCATCTACGACCGGCACGAGGATGGGCTCTTTCCACGCGCCACCTGGCTGCGCCTGCTGGAAGAAGCAGGTTTCTCCGCCAGCACCCTGCCGTTCGAGCATTCTGAAGTAGAGCCGGGGATGACGGAGATGATTATTGGGGTAAAGTAGGGGGGTCAGCGGCGGGAAACCCCGACCAAAAGATAAGCGTATATCTGAATTGACAGCCTCTTTTGCGGTCGTTATAGTGTGCATAACGTCGATAGTGAAGGGTTCCTCTTTACTGGTAATTTTGAAACGTCGACGGAGCACGATCGCGAAGGAGGATGAATGCCAAAAAATCTAAAGTCGCCCGGCTGTATGATCGGGCTCCTGATTGCCGGGGCGCTGGTGCTGCTGCTGTTTGGGGGCAGCCTGGGCAATCTATTTGGAGGGGGCGGGAATAATGATGTACCCGTTACCGGCGGCGGGTTACCATCCGGCAGCCGGGGCGACCTCGGGCGCATGTTCGTCGCCGATCAGGTGACCAACGACGGCTGCCCGGCGACCCAGTCAAGCCGCTTTTCCGCCAATGACCCGGTCTTTGTTGGGCTGGAGCGCAGCGATCTGCCGCGCGGCACCAGCGTTTTTGCGCGCCTGTATCAAGACGGGCAGGCGATCGAAGATACCAATGAAATCGTGGCGGACCGGGCGATGAATAACACCTGTGTGTGGTTCGCCTTTGAGCCGCGCGGCGGCGGTTTTGACCCGGGCGAATATACTGCCGAGATCATCGTCAACGGCAACCCAGTAGACCGTGTGGGCTTTGATATTGGTGGAACGGGCTACGCCAGCGCCAACGTGGAGCTGGGGCAGATGTATACCGCCACCGGCGTAACACAGTCTGGCTGCCCGGTCGATGATGTGGACCGCTTCTACGGGGACGAGGCTGTGTACGTGGCGCTGGATAACAGCTATATCCCTGCCGGAACCGAGGTGTTTGCCCGCCTGCTCTACGAGGGGCAGCCTGTGGAAGATACCGATGCGATTGTTGCCGACCGCGACCTTCGCTCCTGCGTGTGGTTCGCGTTTGAACCCCGGGGCCGCGGTTTTGACCCCGGTAATTACGAGGCCCAGATCTACGTCAACGGCCAGCGGGCCGACAGCCTCGACTTTACCGTCCGGTAACGTGACGTTTTTAGAGAAAGGATTCGATCGATGGAAAATCTTGTGCAAGGTTTTGGCGTATTTGCCTGTGTAGGCGCCCTGCTGCTGGTTGGGCTGGTATTCTTCGTGTTCCGCGCACTATCGCGCGGCGCGCGCAACATAACCAACACCCCCGCTGCGGGACCGACCGATTGGGAAGACCGCGGCACCGAACGCCCGCGTTATGATGACCGTGACGTAGTCAGCACCGGCGGCTTTGGCGGCATTCCGGCCACCGGCACGCTGGGCGATATGGAGCGCAACAGCGCTACCCGCGACCTCGACCGCGACGGCGTGATCGACAGCGCCCTCGACCGCGATCGCGATCTGCGCGTCACCGGTGACCCGGATACGCTGGATAACATCCCGCTGGACCACGACATTAATCCCAACATCGGCTCAGACAGGGACATACGCGACCGCGATCGTGATAACCGCCCCCGCCGTGACGACGATGACGATATCCGCTCTAGCGGCGGATTTGGCAGCTAGCCCGCTGCTCCGATGAGTTGCAATGGGCCGTCCAAACTTCGATTTGGGCGGCCCATTCGTTCTACACATTCATGACGCAAAAGCCGATCCAACCCACCCCGACAGATGGCATGGAACCGTTGATCGAGCGCGAGCGCAACCGCACACTGGCCGAGCTTGAAGCATGGCTCGAAACGCCGGTGATGCTGCTGGGCTTCTTGTGGCTTGTTCTGCTGGTCATCGACTTGTCCTGGGGGCTAAACACCTTCCTCAATGCGGTGATGTACTTCATCTGGGGCGTGTTCGTGCTGGATTTTTTGCTGCGCTTCACGCTCGCGCCGCGCAAGGGGGTATTTCTGCGCGGAAACTGGCTCACGGCGCTCTCGCTGTTCATCCCGGCGCTGCGCATCGGGCGGCTGGCGCGGATCTTACAAGCTGCACGGCTGGGCCGCGCCCTGCGGGCGGCGCAGTCGGTGCGCGGGCTGCGTCTGGTCAGCCTGATCAGCTCGGTGAACCGCGGCATGCGCGCGCTGCGGCGCACCTTCGAGCGACGCGGAGTTGGCTACGTACTGCTGCTGACGCTGGTGGTGCTCCTGGTTGGCGCGGCGGGCATGTATGCCTTCGAGCAGCCGTCGGCAACAGAAGGGGATGGTCTGAAATCTTACGGCGAGGCGCTGTGGTGGACGGCGATGATCATGACCACCCTGGGTAGCAACTACTGGCCCATTACCGCCGAGGGGCGGCTGCTGGCCCTGCTGTTGGCGCTGTATGCCTTTGGCGTGTTCGGCTACGTAACCGCAACCCTGGCAACCTTCTTCATCGGTAGTGATGCAGCAAAAGCCGCGTCCGGGCAAGCACCAGTCACCGCTTTTCCAGAGGACACTTTGCCGATAGGCGCGCCTGCCGAGGCTATACCGGTCACCGCGGATCTTTTCGCAGAGCCGAACATCGATGCCGCTGCGCTCCAAAAAGAGGCAGACCGGCTCACCGAGGAAGCCGAAAAGCTCCGCGCGGAAGCAGCGCTGTTACGAAAAGAACTTAGCGAGCTGCGCGACGAGCTGCGAGCGAGTGGCAGTGCAGCCCAGAGCCGCCCGAAGCCCGAAGAATAAAACGGCGGCAATCCGCCGCCGTTCCATTATTCCCGCTACGAGCGTCCGGCGGTCAGCCGGTCTTGCAGCGCCTTTAGCCCTTCCATATCACCGTTGGCAGCCAGGCGTGCCTGCTCAGGCCAGGAATGCGGGTCAGCGAGGCGCATGCCAGAAGCCCGCAAGATCTCGGTGATACGTTCTGGGGCCATTGAGGCAAGCTGTGCAAAACGGGTAACACCCTCCTGTTTCAACACGGCAGCGATCTTTGGCCCGATCCCTTCGATGATCTCCAGATCATCTTCCGTGCCGTCGTCGAGCGGCAGATCTGCCGAACGGTCCGCAACTTCCGTGCGCAGAACATCCGCATTCGCCACCTCTGTGGTCATCACGTCGGCTTCCAAAACGTCAGAGTCGGTGATCTCTTCCGAAGGATAGGTGTAGGATGAGACCGGCGTACTGGATTCGACCGGTTGGTTAACCGCCACCGCGGGCATGTTCACCGAGCCGATCGCGGGTGCAGGTTCCACAGGCGATTCAACGTCATCGGTAGGCGAAAGATTGTTCGGGCGCGCCGCAGCGTCGCGAGGCACGGTGGCATCCGCATCACGCCGCCTGCCCCACACCCCAAACAGCAGCCAGAGCAAAATAACGACCAAAACGACCGTCAGTATCACCAGAACAGGAACAGGTAGCTCCATGTGGCCCTCCTTGGCTGAAACATAGACGAAAATGGTACAAAACCCTAATTTCATTATATACAGGAAGGAAAACAGCGCAAGTGAGCTTTGCCCCAGTATATTGCATATAGTGGTGTGTGGCCGGGCCGCACACCACTATATGCAATATATTCTGCTCGGGGGTAATTCGTCAGCCATACCGGGCAGATGTGTATGAATCGCTCCCTGCCGGAGCCAAATAAAGGCTCTTATTGGATTTCAACCATATTGTTTGATTGCTTTTTGAGATTGTTGTATGTGCGACTACGTCGCACATACAACAATCTCAAAAAAATCGGTGCTTATTCTTCTTCGCTGTCCCGGCGCTGATCCATGGTAAGCTGCACCAGCGCGCGGAGCAGGTCTGCCATACCGGCAAAGACCTTATTGAACGCGGGATTATCCGCTGCAGGCCCTTGCCACACGTGGATTCCGCCGGGAGTCATCACGCTCAGGCGCACTTCATCCGGTGGTACGGGGTCATCGATGCGGTCTTCTTGCGGAGCGCCGGTTGGGGTCGACTCACGGATTACCTGCATCACCAGCGGAGTGATGGTCTCGTCGATGCGATCCCATACGATCATGCCGCCCTGATGGTTGATGTAGCGAGCAGTTCCGTCAGCGTAGGCAGCCAACACATCGTGCCGGACGTTTGCCGTGGTGCTGGGCGTGCTGCCATCCGCGCCAAAAGGCACCTCGATCACTACACCCAGCACCTGCCGGGCAAGATCGGGTGAGGGATATTTGCCAAGCTGTCGCAGATTGTGCCATGCCCACAGCCGCAGCCGTGCCTCATTACTAATCAGCGTCACCGCGCGCAGCAGCCGGCCTGCTTCGGCGGCCTCTTCCATCTTCAACTTCACGTGCGCCGCCGCCATTAGTACCCACGGGTAGTGGCTGATCTCGTTTGCAAGCCATTCTTCGGCCTCTTCCAATTGGCCGGACTGAATCGAGGCAACCACAAACGAGAAATCGTCCTCACGCGTGGGGTCCACGTTGAGCAGCAGCGACTCGAGGTTCCAGTCGGAAAACAGCAGTGCGCGAAGCGGGTTGATCAAGAGGGCATTCCTTCCTTTGTTGGCATTTCCGATCATTCTCCCCAATAGCGAGTTTTCCCGGGGAAATGATACAAAAAACGAGCGGCTTTTCTGACGGGGAGTATAAATGAAATCGCGCCGGGGGTCAACCGGGCGGGGGCGTTTCCGACAGGATGTCGAGTTGTTCGACCGGCAGGGTGGGCAGCGCATCGCGCGGGAAGAAACGCGCCTCGGATACCTCCGCGGAGGGGCGGAACGTGCCGCCATCTAGCCGCCCCGTATAAACCAAGTCAATCTGCGCCACGCGCGTTTCACTGAGCACCAGCACCGGGTGCAGCGCGCGGACTACCAGTCCCGTCTCCTCGGCAATCTCGCGCTCGATGGCGCGGGCCGGGTTTTCACCGGCCTCCAGAAGCCCGCTGGGCAGCCCCCACGGCCAGCGCGGGCGGTAAGTATGGCGGAACAGTAGGATCTCCCCCTGTTCGTTCCACACCACGGCTACCACACCAACGAGAAACTTGCGTTTTAAGGTGTAAACGAACCACCAGCGCAGTATGTTGGGAATGGGCAGGCGGCCCCACAGCCAAAGCAGCCTGCGCATGATGGAAAAGCTGGAAGACGGAGAAGGCTGCGGGCGATAGTCACTCATGAAGGAAGCCGTGTATGGGGTGATGGGTGCATCCGCAAATTATAGCCCGGTTTGCAGACCAAGGGTTGTCTAAAAGGGTGTTTTCGGTGGATAGGCCAGCATATATGCTGGCCTATTCACCGAAAACACCCTCACCAGGGAACCCCGCTGCCCGCCCGTTCGCCGTATAATGTCCTTATCACTTTTTGTGACTGCTCAGGCTCGGGAGGTTTTTGTGTGTTTGGTGAGGGGGCTGCGAAGCAGCTCCCTCACCAAACACACAAAAACCTCACCAAGCTGAGTAGTTACCACTTTTGCTTCTTCATCGAGGACGTTATGGAAAAAGTATTTATTCTGGGTGGATATGGTTACACCGGGCGGCTGATCGCGCGGCACCTTTTGCAGCAAACCAGTGTAAAGGTTGTGATTGCCGGACGGAATTTGGACAAGGCCGAAGCGTTAGCTTTGCAGTTCAACGCCGAGTTCCCCGGTGAGCGTGTTTCTGCGCGCTGCGCAGACGCAGCAAATTATCAGAGCCTGGTCGATGTCCTGGCGGGCTCCGACTTTCTCGTGGTTGCGGCGACTACCCCGCAGCACGCCAAAACGGTCGTCCGGGCGGCGCTGGCAGCGAAGATCGATTATCTGGACGTACAGCTCGATGCGCGCAAGCTGCAAGTGCTGCGCGATCATGCCGAGGAAATCGCGCAGGCGGGGCTGTGCTTTATCACCGAGGCGGGCTTCCACCCCGGGCTGCCCTCGGCGCTAGTTCGTTACGCCGCCGCCAGGCTCGACCGCCTCGACTCCGCGGTCACCGCCGGGTTTCTCAACATGGGGCACGACCTGCCCTACTCGGAAGCAGTAACCGAGCTGATGCAGGCGTTTGTCAATTACCAGGGGCAGGTGTATAAAGATGGCGCATGGACGGCGCCCAATGCGTACAATACGCGCTCCATCGACTTCGGCGGGGCGATTGGAAAGAAAACCTGCACTTCGATGTTCTTCGAGGAAACACGCGACCTGCCGCAGATGATCCCCACCCTGCGTGAGACGGGTTTTTACATCGCCGGGAGTCACTGGTTCAACGATTATGTAATCACCATGCTGGTACTGGCGGGATTGAAGATCGCGCCGCGCCGGGGGTTGAAGCCGCTGGGCAGGCTGATGTGGTGGGGCATGCAGACGTTCCACAAGCCGCCGTACATCGTCTCGTTGCGGGTTGATGCGCAGGGTGAGAAGGATGGGCAACCGGTGCAGCTGGCAGCAGAAATTGCGCACCCCGACGGTTACGAGCTGACGGCGATCCCCGTGGTGGCAACGCTCATGCAGATGCTCGACAGCTCCGCGCGCAATCCGGGCCTGTGGATGATGGGCCACATCGCCGAGCCGATACGGTTGTTTGAAGATATGCAAAAAATGGGCGCAGCGTTTCAAGAAAAAGCTTAACACAGAGTTCACGGAGTTTAAAAGAGAGGGCACAGAGATTTTTATTGATCTCTGTGTCCT
>JAEYTI010000373.1 GCA_023434145.1 Chloroflexota bacterium
GGGGAGAGCTACGTCCCACCAAAGGGAATCAATCAAGCGTTTGAAATCGCCCTCTGGTTGCCCTGCTTTGCCGATGTGGATGCGGAATATGAGCGACTATCGAAGTTGGGCGTGCAATTCCCGACTGGAGAACCCATCACCTATTCTTTCGGCATCCGCAACTTTTATGTCGCCGACCCAGAAGGTAACCTGCTTGAAATCGGCAGCATGCGCGAAACATAGCTTGGAAGTACGAGCCATCACACAGGCATCCCCTATGAAATTCCTTGCCCTAGAACACGAACTGCCCGGCGCGACTCCTGAATCCTTTCAGCGCTTTGCCAAGGAAGAGGCGCGCGCGGCCTGGGATCTGCACCAATCCGGCGCGATCCGGGAGCTGTATTTCCGCGCGGACCGGCACGAAGCGGTGCTGGTGCTGGAATGCGACTCGACCGAGGCGGCTGAACGCGTACTGGCATCCCTGCCGTTCGTCCGGGAGGGGCTGATTACGTTTGAGCTGATCCCGCTGGTGGCTTACCCGGGGTTTGCACGGTTGTTCGCGGAGGACTCCGCAGTTGAATAGCCCTTCAACTGCCTTTTACAACCTGCTGCTCGCCAACGATCACCACGTCGATGTGGCCGAGTTCTAGCGCGGTGTCTTTCCCGCCAAAGTCGGGCCACTGCGCTTTGGGCAGGTAGATGGGCGCGTCTTTCCGCAGCGGCAGGATGCGGAGGGTGAACGGCTGCCCGCGCAGGTGCTGAAACCGGCTGAGGCCGATCTCCCAGGGCGGGCCATAATAGAACTGGTCGTCGATGAGCTGTTCCCCGGCGTAGAGCCGGGCGGCGTCACCGGCATAGGCCACGCGCAGCAGCACCTCGCGGATGCCGGGGGTATCCACCAGCGACCAGATGGCTGCCGGGATGTCGAACTGCCAGACAGCCGCCTGGGCAAAGTCTGTGTCATCGGGGGCCTGGGCCACCCCCAGCGAACCGGTGGGTACGGCTCGGGCAGGGCCGGCGGGATGGATCAACCTCGCATTCACCTGTGCGCCAGCGCCGGGCAAGGTGGCGGTGAAACGGGCAAAAACGCCATCCGGCTGGGCTTGCAGCGGCAGCCCCGAGGCAGACTCCAGCCCCTCCACCGGTGGGAAGACGGCCAGATCGAGCGTCCCCGGTAGGTGCGGGTGAAGGATCACCCGGTCCGCTTCCACGTACAGGCTGTCCGCGCACAGCAGGATGCGATCCTGCCCCCACAGGTTCACCTGCCAGAGCCGGCTCGCCTGGGTTTGGGTGAGGATGAGCAGGCGCGTTTCGTTCCCGCCCTGCGTGCGGATGTGGAAACAGCAGCCGGTGCCCGGCTGGAAGCCGCGCAGCAAAAGCCGCCCCTGCTCTATGTGCTGCTCGCCGGGGCCGTCTACGGCGGTGACGGTCTCCGCTGCCAGCGCAATCTCCGGTGGGATTGCGTCCTGGGCGAAGAACACGTACACCGCGGTCGCGCCTTCCTGCAACCGGCATACCGGCTGCACGGTGGCATATTGCAGCAGCGCGCCGTCTATCTCCAGGTGGAATAGCCAGATCGCCGCCAAGCCGCTGGGGATATTCACCGGCTCGGATGGGATGCGCAGCGTTTCTCCTGGCAGATGGATTTCAAACTGCGCGGCGGGTTGGTCCGCCAGCCGCTCGATGCGCTGGTAGTTGTTGAGGAAGACGAACCCGCCCCTGCCATCCGAGCGCACGGACCAGCGCAGGGTTTGCGTATCATCCAGGCTGGCGGGGGTTTCATCCGGCAGGGTCATGGGCATGGGCGCCAGCAGCGCGCCAAAATCCTGCAAGAACAGGTGCAGCGGTCGCAGGGCGTGGTAGGCGGCGCGCGCCTGCCCATACTGGCCGAGCGGGGCCTGGAAGTCGTAATTGCTCACCGGCACGTCGTTCCAGTAACCGGTGGCCTGTGACTCTTGCATCGTGCTGTGCTGGCCCACGGGATTCGCGCCGCCGTGGTACATGTAATAGCCCTGCAAATTGCTGCCGCTGCCAATCTTTACCAGCGCCATCGCCGCCACATCGCCGGGTTCGATCAAGGGGCGGCGGTGGTAGGCGATCTGCATCCCGCCGCCCAGCTCACACGTGCCAAAGGGGTAGTTGTTGAGGTAGGCGAGATCGGCCAGACCATCGCGCTTGTTGAGGTCCGCGCCGATGGTGTTGTCGTCGCGCAGGTGCGAGAAAAAGTAATGCTTGCGCGAGCCGCGCGACCAACCCTGCACCTGCCGGTCCCAGAAGGCATCGGGGTAGCCGCCAAAGACGGGGAGGATCTGGCGGCTGGGCGGCACCTCCGCCGGGCCCCAACCGGTCATGGTGTACAGGGGCACATCGAAGCCAATCTCGCGCGCCATATCGAGCAGGGTTTGGATGTGCCCGGCGTTGTTGAGCAGCTCGTTCTCGATCTGAATGCCGATGATCGGGCCACCGTCTTTCCACAGCAGCCCCTGCACCTGCCGGTAGATCTCTCGGTAAAAGCGCCCGACGTGTTCGAGATAGCGCGGGGCATCTTTGCGGACGTCACTGCCGCACTCCGCCAGCAGCCAGTCGGGGAAACCGCCGTTGCGGCATTCGCCGTGCGCCCACGGCCCAATGCGGGGGTAGGCGTAGAGGCCCACCTTTTCGCACAGCTCGACAAAGTGCCGCAGATCCAGCGCCCCACCCCAGTGGAGCTGCCCCTGCACCTCCTCGTGGTGAATCCAAAAGATGTACGTGGCAGCAACGGTGATGCCGCCCGCCTTCATCTTCCGCAGCGCTTCTTCCCACCGCGCGCGCGGGTAGCGGGAGAAATGAAACTCGCCCATGATGGGCAGCCAGGGGCGGCCATCCAGCGCAAGGTAGTGAGAATTGACCTCGATCGCGCGGCCATGCGGATTCGATCCGCCCATGGGTAAGAGTGCGGGCACGGTAGAGCCGGAGGAGATGTGGATGCGGTGGGTGGTAGGTAGCATGGGGAGTCCTTGATGGGGCGTGCGTGCCAGCCGGGCCTACCGTGCGCTTCTAGCGCTCGGCGGCATTATGATCCTATACCGTTCCCGGCTGCCGCTCGTACACGATCACCTGCCACACCAGGGTGCGGGCAGCGAATACGCGCCGGAAGCCCCTCTGCGCCAGCAGATCTTCAACCACGCGGGTGGGGTGGATGAAGGTGCGGAAGGGGCTTTTTTGCAGCTTGAAGATGAGGTTGAGCAGCGGGATGAACGCCCGGGCGAGCCACGTGTCGCGCGGGTAGACGACGCCGTAGAGCCAGCGGGCGCGCTCGGCGGAGCGTTTGACCATGTTGATTACATCGGGGTAGCAGCACAGCACGCGGTCGAGGGTGACGATATCCGCCGGTTCGACCTGCGGGGCGAGATCGACGAAGTTGCCGTGCCAGAAGCGGGCGCGATCGGCAAAGCCCTGGCGGGCAGCCTCTTGCCGTGCGGCGTTGATATAGGCCTGTGACGCGTCGATATCGAGGGCCGACTCTGCGCCGGATCGCAGCAGCGCGTGCTGGATGGCCCCCACCCCACCGCCAATGTCGATCAGGCTGCGGCCTTCGACTCCGCGCGCCTTCAGCGCATCGGTCAGCATGCGGGTGGTCCTGGCAGGGCCTTTTTTGCGGTAGTCGGCAAGCTCGCGCGCGGCGGTCTTTTCGTTGAACAGGTCTTCGATTCCCTGGCACTGGCAGCAGTTCATGGTCGTTCTCCTATACGCATGAGAAGAGAGCATACCCACGCGCGTGGATTTGATTATACATGCTCCGGTTTCTCTTTTGCGATTTGAATGACGGTGCGCTAGATAGAAGACTGTAGTTGAGTAATGTTTGTGGCTCTTTCCAACTGTCGCCTGGCGGCTAAAGCCACGGCCAGGACAGCGAAGCCCCACCTTCGTGGGGCTCCCTTTTGTGGAGGACCAGGTCCATGGACTTATAGAACAAGGTTAAAAATTATTGGGCGTTATCAATGAAAGAATTCGCACTTTTAATTACCCTATCTAGAGAGAACGAGCCCCACGAAGGTGGGGCTTTGCTGACCTAGCCGCGGCTTTAGCCGCCAGGCGATTGGCGCAAACCTCCTCCGTTTCGCGATTTATTCCCTCATTCCCCATCAC
>JAEYTI010000257.1 GCA_023434145.1 Chloroflexota bacterium
GTTGGGGCGCCCGCACACCCATGTCCCCCGCCCCCCAAACCCACCAACAAACTGTTTCGTACCCAAGAAACCGAATCGCATCCCCAATGCAGCGGGAAAATAATTGCTCTAATTCTACTGTATAATCTCATTACCGAAACCCATTTTTGTTATCACAGGTTTCTTTTGTACGCTCCGCGCGAAGCGCGGATTCATTCGATAGTGTAAGATTTTCATCCTCCCCAATTGTTCATTGTGAAAGGTGGTCGAAATGATTAAGATTGTCGCAGATACCCTCTCCTGCCTCTCTCCGGCTGAAGCACATGCGCTCGGTGTGCCGTACCTGCCGCAGATCATCGTCTTCGGTGAGGAAAGCTACCGCGACGATACAGAGATGAGTGCAAGCCAATTCCTCAAACGGCTGTCGACCAGCAGCAGCCTGCCGAAGACGGCTGCCCCACCTCCGCACCTGTATACCCCCATCTATCGCGAACTGCTCGACCAGGGACACACCGTCGTCGTTCTGGCCCCTTCGGCAGACGTTTCGGGTACCTACAGCCGCGCTAAAGTCGCCACTGAAGAATTCCCTGGCGCAGATATTCACGTAGTGGATACACGCATCATTGCAGGCGGGCTGGGCGCTCTGGTCAGAGAAGCCGTGCAGTGGGCTCAGGAAGAAACCGATGTAGAGAAATTCATCGCTCGTGTACATGAGATGGTAGCCCGCCACCGCGTATACTTCGTAGTCGATACGCTGGAATACCTGTACAAGGGCGGGCGCATTGGCGCGGCGAAAGCCCTGTTCGGCAGCATCCTCCAGGTAAAGCCCATCCTCACCTTTAATGATGGGCGCATCGAAGCATTTGAGAGCCAGCGCACGCACAAGCGCGCCGTTGCCCGGCTCAAAGAGGTTGTGTTGAGCGACTGCCCACGCGATCCCTCCGCCCACCTGTGCGTGATGCAGGGCGGCGCGGAAGCGGAAGCCAGCCAGCTAGCCGGTGAGTTTGCCACATTGCTGGGGATTCCGCAGGCTGATATTCCGATCTACGCCGTACCGCCGGCGATCATGGTCCACGCAGGGCCAGGAGTGCTTGCCGTCAGTTATTATGTGCAGCCGGGTCAAGCTTAGCTTGACCCAGTCAAGCACGAGGCTGTCCCAGGCAGGCTGAAAACCCGATCTTCGTTATCTTCTGCCGTTCCGTGGGAGCACCTGCGGAACGGCACTTTTTTCGAGCAGAGCTATGGACTTCAACCAGTATTTCACAAACGACGCGATTGAAGAGGCCCTAAAGGGCTGGGTTGAGCAGCACCCATCGCTTATTCGCCTGAGCACGCTGGGCAGCAGCCACGAACAGCGCCCTATCTGGCTGGCGACAGTCACGAATACCGCTACCGGAGCAGATACCAGTAAGCCGGCGATCTGGCTGGACGGCAATATCCACGCCACCGAGCTGGCCGGGGCTACCACTGTACTCTACATCCTGCATTCCCTGCTGACAGGCTACGGCAAGGACGAGCGCATCACCCGCCTGCTGGATACCTGCACCTTCTACGCCGTGCCGCGCATCAATCCCGATGGCGCGGGCGCTGCCCTGGATCAAAATCCGCGCTTCTTGCGCTCCGGCATCCGCCCCTACCCGTGGATGGAACTGCCCGAGGGTCTGCACCAGCAGGATGTCGACGGCGACGGGCGCATCTTGCAAATGCGCATCGAAGATCCCAACGGGGATTGGAAGATTGGCGAGGGCGACCCGCGCCTGCTGGTAAAGCGCGCCCCCGAGGATTTTGGCGGCACCTATTACCGCCTGCTCCCCGAAGGCCTGATCGAGAACTACGACGGCTACCTGATCAACATCGCCCGACCTGCCGCCGGGCTCGATTTCAACCGTAACTTCCCCTTCGAGTGGCGGCCTGAGAACGAGCAGAGCGGCGCTGGGCCATTCCCGGCCTCGGAGCCGGAGATTGGCGCGGTGGTGAAGTTTATCGCCGAGCACCGCAATATCAACTTCGCGCTGACCTTCCACACCTTCAGCCGCGCCCTGCTGCGCCCATTTAGCACCAAAGCCGACGACCAGATGGACCGCGCTGACCTGGAAGTGTTCAAGACTGTCGGCGATATCGGCACGCGGCTCACAGGCTACCGCAACGTTTCCACCTACCACGATTTCACTTACGATCCAAAGAAGGTCACCACCGGCGCGTTCGACGATTGGATCTACGACACCTTTGGCGCATTCGTCTGGACGGTGGAACTATGGGATCTACCAACCGAAGCAGGGATCAAGGATCGCAAGTTCATCGACTGGTTCAACCATCACCCGGTGGAGGAAGATTACCAGATTTTGAAGTGGGTCGATGCGCACGTTGGCCCGGATGGGTACGTAGATTGGCAGCCATTCGATCATCCGCAGATCGGGCGCGTGGAGCTGGGCGGCTGGAACACGCTCTATACGTGGCGTAACCCACCGCCTACCCGCATGGGTGCGGAAGCGCAGCGCCACCTGCCCTTTGTGCTCACCCTGGGCGACCTGCTGCCACACCTCGCGCTGCACACGCTTAAAGTGCAGCGCGCAGGCGAAAACACCTGGACGATTGATCTTGTGGTGGAAAACACCGGTTACCTGCCCACTTACACCAGCCAGCAGGGGCAAAAGCGCCAGAGCATCCGCCCGGTGATGGCCGAACTAAAGCTGCCCGAGAATGCAAAAATCCGCCTGGGCAAGCCCCGCATGAGCCTGGGGCATCTGGAAGGTCGCTCTGGCAAAGATGGCGCATCCTCTGTGTTTGGTTACAGCTCCACCGACCACCGCGGGCACGTGCAGTGGGTTGTGGAGGCTCTGGCAGGCACCCAACTGGATTTAACCGTCCGCAGCGAGCGCGCTGGGGCGATTCGGCGTACAATTACACTCGAATAGATCTGCTGGCAGTGGTTCCGTCCGCGCCGCCGGGTGAACCACTGCCAGTACCAACAGGGGGAATACAAACCACATCGATCGATTAAGGGAGGAAACGATGGAATACACCAATCTCGGACGAACCGGCCTAAAGGTTAGCCGCCTGTGCCTGGGCACGATGAACTTTGGTCCGGAAACAACCGAGGAAGACAGCCGCACCATCATGGACCGCGCGCTGGAACTGGAGATCAACTTCTTCGATACGGCCAACGTGTACGGGCGCAAGCTGGGCGAAGGCGTCACCGAGCAGATTATCGGGCGCTGGTGGGCGCAGGGCGGAGGGCGGCGCGACAAGGTCGTGCTGGCGACCAAGGTCTACGGGCGCATGGGTGAGTGGCCCAACCAGCAGCGGCTCTCCGCGCTGCACATCCGTAAAGCCTGCGAAGACAGCCTGCGCCGCCTGCAAACCGACCACATCGATATCTATCAAATGCACCACGTCGACCGCGACACCCCGTGGGAAGAGATCTGGCAGGCGATGGAGACTCTGGTGCAGCAGGGTAAGGTGATTTACGTCGGCTCGAGCAATTTTGCCGGGTGGCACATCACCCGCGCGCAGGAAACTGCCAAACAGCGCAACTTTATGGGCCTGGTCTCCGAGCAGAGCCTCTACAACCTCAACGCGCGCATGATTGAGATGGAAGTCGTACCCGCGTGCGAAGCCTACGGCCTGGGCATCATCCCCTGGAGCCCGCTGGGCGGCGGTTTGCTGGGCGGCGTGCTGGAAAAAGAGAGTCAGGGCCGCCGCGCCTCAGAAAATATGCAGAAGACGATCGAAAAGAACCGTGACAAGATCGAAGCATACGAGAACTTCTGCCGCGAAATGGGCGAAAAGCCCGCCGATGTGGCACTGGCATGGCTGCTGAAGAACCCCATCGTCACAGCGCCCATCATCGGCCCGCGCACGCTCGATCAGCTTAACGGCAGCCTGCGCGCGCTGGAGATTCTGCTCTCCGACGATGCAATGAAGCGCCTGGATGAAATCTTCCCCGGCCCAGGCGGCGCGGCCCCCGAAGCCTACGCCTGGTAAGAATGTTTTGTGTTTCTCCGCGCCGATGAACTTTCCGGCGCGGGGAAACACATTGACTGAGAAAAGAGAAAATGGACGTTCGTGGGCTACTCTTATGGGAGGATGAGCAATTGCTGGCGGTGAACAAACCTGCCGGCCTGCTGACCATCCCCGATGGCCACGACCCAACCCTGCCGCACCTCTCCGGGCTGCTGAAAGAGCAGTTTGGCCAGGCATGGACGGTCCACCGGTTGGATAAAGAGACCAGCGGCGTGATGATTTTTGCCCGCACCCTTGAGGCTCACCGCTCGCTCGACCGCCAGTTCGCAGAGCGTGCGATCCACAAAGAATACCGCGCCCTGGTGATCGGTGTGCCCGAGTGGCAGGAATCGCTCATCGACCTGCCCCTGCGAATCAATGGCGACCGCAAGCACCGCACGGTGGTCGATCACCAGCGCGGCAAGCCGGCTCAGACTGCCATCACCGCGCTAGAGCAGCTTGGCGGGTTCGCCCTGCTGGCGGCAATGCCCCGCACCGGCTATACGCACCAGATCCGCGCCCATCTCTCGTCAAACGGACTGCCCCTGCTCCACGATCCGCTGTACCAGTCGCTCAAGCCGGAGACCGAGGCTCAGAAGGCCGCCCAGGAGATGATCTCGAGACTGCCGTTGAACCGTCTCGCCCTGCACGCGCTTCGGATAACGTTTTCGCATCCCATCACTGGGGAGAGGCAGACAGTGGAGGCTCCGCTGGCGCAGGATTTCGCTGAGACGGTGGAGATGCTGCGGGTGCTATTTCTCTGAATTTCGGGCTTTGCCCGCCTGCTATTGATTTTTAGAGCATGTTGAAAACGCGAAGCGTTTTCAACATGCTCTGTTGCAAGCTCACATGCCGCCAGGCGATATGTGCAGTAGAAACACCTCGATTACGCGATTAATTTGTTACTGATGATTAGCGCAGGGCGAATTGGCAGATGAATGCAACAGAGCGTTTTCAACACTCTTTTTTCTTTTCGGCTCCCAAAGGGAGCGATTCAAAAGCAAAACCCCGCCAGGACGGCAGCGTCCTGGCGGGGTCCTTTCACAGACAGTTCAGACGTTCTTCTTACTTAGTCAGCGGGAACTGGAGCAGGTGCTTCGGCCAGTTCAGGCATCGGTTTCTTGCTCTGCAGGATCGCCCAGATAACGGCGACCGTCAGGATGGCAGCGACCACGTACTTGCCAGCGCCCTCTGCCTGCTGCACCATGATGGGGGCAGCCAGCAGCGAGACCAGGTTCACCACCTTGATCATCGGGTTGAGCGCGGGGCCAGCGGTGTCCTTCAGCGGATCGCCAACCGTATCGCCCACCACGCCGGCCTTGTGCCGTTCGGAGCCCTTACCGGTATTCCCGGCGATGCTGCGCGGTTCGTCTTCGATGGCCTTCTTGGCATTATCCCACGCGCCACCGGCGTTCGACATAAACACCGCCAGGAGCTGGCCGCACAGGATTACGCCCGCCAGGAAACCACCCAGCGCTTCCACGCCGAGTACCAGGCCAACAATGAGGGGCAGTAGGACCGAGATGGTCGCCAGCGGGATCAGTTCCTTCTGGGCCGAAGCGGTCGAGATGCTCACCACACGGGCATAGTCCGGGGTGGTGGTGCCTTCCATGATGCCGGGGATGCGGAACTGATTGCGCACTTCCTCAACGATCTGGCCCGCGGCACGGGACACAGCGCGAATGGAGAGCGAGCTAAACAGCCACGGCAGCGCGCCGCCGATCAGGAAGCCAATGAACACGCCAACGTCTGAGATGCGGATGGCGGTCAGGGGTTCCTGGCCGAGCTGCACCTGCACGCGGGAAACATCGGTGATATACGAAGCGAACAGCGAGACCGCCGCGATAACCGCGGAAGCGATCGCTACGCCCTTGGTGATGGCCTTGGTGGTGTTGCCAACCGCGTCGAGGTCCGCCATAATCTGGCGAGCGGTCAGCGTTTCCTTGTCGTCCATATCGTGCCAGGCCATCTCGCCAATGCCATTCGCATTGTCGGAGATGGGGCCATAGGAGTCCATCGCCACGTTGTTACCGGTGTGCGAGAGCATACCGATACCGATCATCGCAACCGCGTACAGCACGAAAATGGTGCCCTCGCTCTGGTAGATGAGCATGGCGGAAATAAAGCTGATCACGATCACAACCAGCGCCCACACCGAGGATTCCATACCGGTCGAGAGGCCGGAGAGGATGGTGGTAGCGGGGCCGGTCTTGGTCGATTTCACAATCTCCTGCACCGGGGATTTCTTGGTCGAGGTGAAGTACGAGGTCAGCGGGTTGAAAGCAACCGCCAGGCCCACGCCCACCGTGGTGAGCAGGCCCAGGCGCCAGTCATTCGCGTACCAAATCGCCAAAGCGAAGGCCCAGATGACGGTGTTGATCGACGAAACTTCGTACGAGCGGAACATGGCTTCTTCCGCATCGTGCGCGCGCAGCGCCTTGATCGGGAACTTCTCCCAGATCGGGACGGTGAACGTGCCGAGGATCGAGCTGATGACACCGATAGCGCGGATGATCAGCGGGTAGACAATCCACTTCATTTCGCCGGTCTGCGCCAGCAGCGCCAGACCGAGGATCAGGCCGGAGACGATGGTTACTTCGTACGATTCGAAGAAGTCAGCGGCCATACCGGCGCAGTCACCAACGTTGTCACCGACCAGGTCGGCCACAACCGCGGCGTTGCGCGGGTCATCTTCCGGAATATCCTTCTCCACCTTACCCACCAGGTCGGCGCCAACATCCGCGGCCTTGGTGTAGATGCCACCGCCAACGCGCATGAACAGCGCGACCAGCGTGCCGCCCAGGCCGAAGCCCAGCAGCGCATCCGGAGCAGCTTTACCGAAGATGATGAACAGGATCGTGCCGCCGAACAGGCCAAGGCCGTCGGTGAGCATGCCAGTGATGGTGCCGGCATAGTAGGCGATCGAAAGCGACTCGGTGAAATCACGGCGAGCAGCAGAAGCCGAGCGCACGCTGGCCTGAATGGCCATGCGCATGCCCAACTGGCCTACGATGAGCGAGAACCCAGCGCCCATAATAAAGGCGATCGTACGGCCAATAGCAATAATAATCTGCGTGTTCTGCGGGAATTCATCCACAGCCTCATGGCTGGGGGGAACAACATAGACGCTGAGGAACAGCGCAACGGTGAGAAGGGCGATTGCAGGCAGAATGGTCTTCAACTGGCGGCTCAGGTACCCATCGGCGCCAATGCGAATCGCATTCCAAACTTCCTGCATTTTCTTCGTGCCTTTGTCTTTCTTCATGACATTGCCACGCAAGAGCCAGGCATACAGCAAACTAATAAACGCTGTAATCACGACCAGGATAATGGCAATCTGCTCGAAATCATTCAAGCCATGCCTGCCAAGACCTAATAGATTCATACTACCTCCTGAGGATGGAAAGGGGTAAAAAAATATGGAGCTGTTTCCTTGCTGAGTACCGGGTAAACCCAGGATATTGTACAACAAGGCAGAAATAAACGCAATCAATCCACAGCCAAGATTAGCATTACATTAGAGTTGCGGAAAGTTATTGACTTTATTATTACGCTTTTGTAAAGTATATAGCGGTCTATTTTCAGTAAGAGCCTCTCCAGAATTTGTTTTCTAGTCTGTGCGGCTGCGCTGCACAAACTAGAAATTTCGGATAGTACCAGGTTTGTACGCTGCCACGCAGCGTTGAGCAAGAAACTCGGAGCGGGTATGGGCGCCCGCTCTTCCGCATGT
Organism: Chloroflexota bacterium; assembly: GCA_023434145.1. Lineage (GTDB taxonomy): Bacteria > Chloroflexota > Anaerolineae > Anaerolineales > Anaerolineaceae > DSYU01. The sequence continues at coordinate 7,712 of JAEYTI010000257.1, forward strand.
TACAACCCTACCCGCAAAGGTAAACGGAATGATACGTGCTTTTGAACTAACAAAAGATTACGGTTCTCGCCGCGCGATTCGTGAATTGACGTTTAACGCCGAGAAGGGTGAGATTTTGGGCTTCCTTGGGCCAAACGGCGCAGGGAAAACAACCACCATGCGCATCCTCTCTGGCTACATGCCCCCCACTTCTGGCAAGGTGACCATCGGCGGGCATGACCTGATCGAAGACTCGCTGGCAGTGCGAAAGATCGTCGGCTACCTGCCCGAAACCGTGCCACTCTACAATGACATGACGGTGTACGAGTACCTGAAGTACATGGCCGACCTGCGCGGAATCAAGCAGGCGCGAAAGCGCATTACCGAGACGATCGATATGGTGCAGATGTCGGACCGTGCCGGTGGGTATGTTGGTAACCTCTCGAAAGGTATGCGCCAGCGCGTGGGGCTGGCCCAGGCACTGCTCCACCAGCCCGAAGTGCTGATCCTCGACGAGCCAACGATTGGTCTGGACCCCAAACAGGTAGTGAAGTTCCGCGAGCTGATCCGCTCCATCGGCCATGATCGCACGGTGCTGCTCTCCACGCACATCCTGCCAGAAGTGCAGCAGATCTGCAACCGCGTGCTGATCATCAACAAGGGCCGCATCGTTACCGAAGATACGCCCGAGCAGCTCCAGGCGCGCCTCAGCGGGTCAACGCGCGCTTCGGTGCGTGTGGGCGGAAGCATTGACGGCTTGCTGCCGCGCATCGCGGCGATTCCGGGCATCCTGCACGTCGATCAGAAGGCTGCCGACCGCTTTGAGTTTGAAACCGCCCCCGGTGCAGACGCCCGCCCGCAAGTTGCGCGCGAAGTCGTCTCTGCCGGGATAGACCTGCTGGAACTTCAGCCGCTGAACCTCAGCCTGGAAGATATCTTCTTGCAGCTCACCCGCGATGAAGCCGACCCAGAAGCGACTACCACCCCCGACCGGGCAGCACGATCTGCTGATATGCCCGAGGGAGAGACCCTGTAGGAAGGAAGAAGACAAATGCGCAACCTTTGGGTAATCGCCAAACGCGAATACAATCACTTCTTCATCAGCCCAATCGCCTATCTGGTGGCGCTGACCATCCTGCTGTTCCTGGGGATACGCTTCTTCATTATTATCCAGGTCGCCGCAATGCAGCAGTATGCGCCGAACGTGGCCGATGTTGTTGGCCCACTGTTCATGCTGCTGATCTTTACCGTGCCCGCCATTTCCATGCGCTCTCTTTCAGAAGAAGCCAGAAACGGCACGCTCGAGCTGCTGCTCACCGCCCCGGTGCGCGATTGGGAAGTGGTCGTTGGCAAGTGGCTGGGCGGGTTCTTGTTCCTGCTCACCATCATCCTGGTGACGTGGTTCTTCCCCATCATCCTCAACACAATCATCGACCCAGGCATTGATCAAGGCCTGATGGTCGCGTTCTACCTGGGCATTACACTGGTTGCCGCGGCCTTTATCGCCATCGGCGTGATGGCCTCATCCTTCTTCAGCAACCAGATCGCCGCGCTGTTTGCCACACTGGGCCTATTGTTCGTGCTGCTGCTGATTGGCGACGGCTCGCAAATTATGGGTGCGGCGGGCAGCAACAGCCTGCTGGCATACCTCGATATCGACAACCACTTCTATAACTCCTTTATGCGCGGCATCATCGAACTAAAAGATGTGGTTTACTACCTGAGCGTGACGGCCCTCTCGCTGTTTATCGGCTCCGCGATGGTGGAAATGCGGAGGTGGCGCTAATGTTCAACCAGAAATTCCGCCGTTTTGCTCCTATTGGGCTGATTCTTTCTGGCCTGGCTGTACTGGTTTCCGCCGGGCTGTACATTGTCTACCGCCGTTTCGATCTGCCCCTGCAGATCAGCCTGGGCGCGATTGTGCTGGGGCTGGCGCTGTACGTGCTGCTCGACCCGCAGGGCGCTCGCCAGGCGCTCACCGGGCGACAGGCGCGGCATGGCAGCAACGCCCTGCTGATGACCATTGCTTTTGTCGGCATCCTGGTAGTGATCAACTATCTCGCCAACCAATACTCGCGCCGCTGGGATTTAACCGAAGACCAGGCCAACAGCCTGGCCCCGGAAACGGTGCAAGTGCTCGAAAGTCTCCAGTCGCCGGTACAGGCCGAAGCGTTTTTCTCTAGCCGCCGCCCCGTCGCTACGGCGCAGGACGTGCTGGAAAAATATAAAACCAGCAGCAACGGCAAGTTCGATTATGAGCTGGTAGACCCCGAGATCAACCCTGTGCGCGCGCAAGAGGCAGGCATCAGCGGCGACGGCGTGATTGTGCTCAATATGGAAGGCCGTTCTGAGCTGATCACCTTCCCCGCGGAAGAGGAGATCACCGGCGCGCTGGTGCGTCTGGCAAACCCAGGCGAGCGGGCGGTATATTTCATCACCGGGCATGGTGAATACACGTTGAGCGGCACGGATGAAAACAACTACGCCAGCGCGGTGAGCCTGCTGGAAGCCAAGAACTACAAGGTGGAAGAGCTGAACCTGCTGGCTGCAAACGCTGTACCCGAAGATGCGCTGGCACTGATCGTAGCCGGGCCAACCAAACCTCTCTCGCAGAAAGAAGTGGACCTGATCGAATCCTACATGGAGGCCGGCGGCTCGCTGGTCTACCTGGCAGAGCCGCGCGTCACCACGCAATTTGGCGAGGAAACCGATCCGCTGGCCCTGTACTTGCTCGAGAAATGGGGTGTTATTTTTGGCGACGACCTGGTGATCGATATGTCTTCCAGCCAGCCGGTAGTGGTGATCGGCAGCCGGTTTGGCGACCATGCCGTTACGCGCAAACTGCAAACCTTCAATCTGATCCTGCCCACCGCGCGCAGCATCCGCGCGGATGCAACCCCGCCCGAGATTCGGCTGACCGAGCTCACCTACACCTCCGAGCAATCCTGGGGTGAGACAGATATCGCTAGCATCGAGAGTGGCAACGTATCTCCAGACCCGAATATGGAAGTAATGGGCCCGGTAGCGCTGGCAGTCTCCGGTGAGAATTCGATTACTGGCGGGCGCGTAATCGTCATCGGCGACTCAGATTTTGCCAGCAGCCAGGCATTCAGTCAGCTCGGCAACGGTGACTTCTTCATTAATAGCATCGATTGGGCCGCGGAGCAGGAGAACCTGCTCAACCTCACGCCCAAATCACCCACAACACGCATGCTCAATACCCAGAGCCAGGCAAACCTGGGCCTGATCCTGTTGACCTCCGTGTTCTTGCTGCCGGGTATTGTCATCTTCACCGGCGTATCGGCATGGCTTCAGCGGCGGAGAAAAGGCTAGCCCAATGATCCGCAAACAAACCTGGATCCTCCTGGTGGTGTTTATTGCACTACTTGGGGCAATGTTCTACCTTCAGCAGAACCCGCTGCCCGACCCGGCGGAGGCGACGCCGAGCGTCACCGCGCAGCCGCCCATGCTGCCTGGCTGGAAACCTGAAGATATCACGCAGATAACGATCCAGCAGGGGCAGAACGAAGCTGTTACCATCGCCAGAGAAGCCGAGGGCGGCTGGATGATGGAACCGGGTGCAAAGCCGGTTGAACCGGGCCGGGTCGAGCAGCTTCGCGCGCAGATCACCGATTTGCGCGTGATAGCGGTGCTCCAGCCGGGATTCGATGCTGCCGCTACCGGGTTGAACCAGCCCGCTATGACTCTGGCACTCTGGAACATAAAGGGGCAGGAGAGCGTTTTAAAGATAGGCGGTCAAACGCCTATTGAGACAGGATACTACATTCAGGTGGGCGAAAATGCCCCCGTTGTTGTAAGCAAGTTCGCGGTGGATGCCCTGCTGGACTACGCCCAGCCCCAAACCCTGGCGCCCGAAACCCCAACCCCTGCTTCCACAGGAGGGGCAACACCCGCGCCATAATCCGATGTAACCGCGAAAAATCACCCAAATCATCGCGATTTGTGTGAATCGTAACGATTTCAATGCAGTATAGGCTTAGGTATTGATTTTCACCTTAAAAAAGTGTATTCTGAAATGACGATTATTTCTCGCCGCATGTCTTTGCACGTAGCAATAACGGTAGAAGTGTGGTGTGTGAATTTCATCTCGCATGAGGTGCTAGAAGGCTGGAACTATGGATGATGTGTTGATTAATGTTGTAGATGAGGATGAGGAATATCCTGCGATTGCGCGGCTGATCGAACTTGGCCGGCAGAAGACTTACGTTACCATTGACGACATCCTGCATTTTTTCCCCGATGCGGAGCAGGATGTTGAGCAGTTGGAAGAAGCTTTTGCCGCGCTGATCAGCGCTGGCATCCCGTACGTTGAAGATGAAGCGGTCGAAGAGCCTTCCGAGGACGAACTGGAAATCGCCCGCGAACACAACGAAGAGGAAGAGAACGAGCGCAATGCGCGGCTCTCGTTGGACGATCTGGCGAACATCGATACGGACGATACGATCGGCTTGTATTTAAAGGAAGTGAGCCGAGTTCCGCTGCTAACCGCTGAGGAAGAAGTTGAACTTGCCCAGCGGATTGAGCGCGGCCGCATGGCGCGCGAAGAACTGGCACGCGGCAACGTGAATATGCGCCGCCGCCACGAACTGCGCCGCCTGATTGAAGACGGCTGGAATGCCCGCGAGCATCTCATTACCGCCAACTCCCGCCTGGTGATCAGCGTTGCCAAGAAGTACATGGGGCGCGGCGTGCCCTTCCTCGATTTGATCCAGGAAGGCAATATCGGTTTGATCCGCGCCACCAAGAAGTTCGACTACCGCCGCGGTCATAAGTTCAGCACCTACGCCACCTGGTGGATTCGCCAGGCCGTAACCCGCGCGATTGCCGACCAGGGCCGCACGATCCGCGTCCCTGTGCACATGGGCGATCAGATCAACAAACTGCTGCGCGTGCAGCACCAGCTCACCCAACGCCTGGGGCGCGAGCCCAGCGTTGAAGAGCTTGCTGAGGCGCTGGATGTTCCACCGAAGAAGGTTGAGAACATGATCCAGGTTGCCCGCCGCCCGCTCTCGCTCGAAACCCCCACGGATGACGAGGAAGATTCGGTGCTGGGCGATTTCATCGAGGACGATGAAGCTCCGCCGCCCGACGAAACTGCCACGTACAACCTGCTGCGCGAGCATCTGGAAGAAGTGCTGAATACCCTGCCCCCCCGCGAGGTTCGCATTTTGCAGCTTCGCTACGGTTTGCTGGATGGCCAGGCATACACGCTCGAGGAAGTTGGCCGCAAGATGGGCGTAACCCGCGAGCGCGTGCGACAGATTGAAGCCCAAGCGCTCAGCCGCCTGCGACACCCCTCGATCCGCCGCAAGCTGCGCGATTACCTGGGTGACTAGCCTAATATTGATCGATTAACAATATTGCCAGGTACTGTGGGCACGGCCCCGGTACCTGGCAATTTGTTAAGAACCTACTACTCTTCTACTTGCGCAATAACCCAGAATGTTGCATACTTAAGATCTATCCACAAATAAATTGTTCCACGTGTTGGTTGGTCAAACTCAGCCGCACCCAACAAACGCAAAACAAGAACTGGATAGGTCTTAATCCGCGGAGGTCCTGATTTATGGCGAAAATTCCATTGCGGGCGTATGTGCAGGAAATTGAAAATCTAATTGAACGGGGTGAAATAGATCCAGCAATCGCCCACGCCAAGAATATCTTAAAAACCTATCCCAAGAGCATCGACACCTACCGGATTCTTGGGAAGGCATATCTGGAGAGCCAGCGCTATACCCAGGCCCTCGATATTCTCCAGCGCGTTTTGTCTGTCATCCCCGATGATTTCATCTCGCAGATCGGCATGAGCATCATCCGCGAAGATGAGGGCAACCTGGATCAATCTATCTGGCACATGGAGCGCGCCTACGAGGTGCAGCCATTCAACCCCGCCGTGCAAGATGAGCTCCGCCGCCTGTACGGCCGGCGTGACGGCGTGCAGCCGCCCAAGATTCGCCTTACGCGCGGCGCGCTGGTGCGCATGTACGCTCGCGGCGAGCTTTACCCGCAGGCCATCGCCGAAACACTCGCCGCCCTGGCAGAGGACCCCAACCGCACCGACCTGGAAGTGCTGCTCGCCCGGCTGTACTACCTCTCCAACCAGAAAATTGAAGCAATTGAAGCTTGCTCGCGCCTGCTCAAACAGATCCCCTACTGCAAAGAAGCCATCGAAATATTGACCCGCGTGCTGCCGGAAACCAACCGCGCCAGCGATGCGCCGTATTATCTTCAACGCCTTTACACGCTGGACCCCTACGCGGCATTCATTTCGCCCAATGCGCAGACCAGCGACCAGGTGCCAGAACAAGCCGTAATGGTCGAACAGTTCAACCTGGATATGTCGATGGCGGAGATGCAAACGCCCGAATGGACACAGAATGTTGGCATTCAGTGGGAAGAGACCGAGGCAGAGGATCTGCCTGATTGGCTGAACACACTCAAACCTGGCCAGGATACCGCCACGAGTACGGGCGCGACCACGTTTACCATGGATGAGCCTTCAACGCCGGCAGAAGAGCCGGAATCGACGCTCGAGCAGCCGGCGCAGCCCGCTGGTGAGCTGATGCCAGACTTCCTCAAGGATGCCGGCTGGACGCAAACCGACCGCCGCGCCGATGACATTATGAAAGAAAGCCTTATGCAGGAATCGGGGGAAGAAGAGGCAGCAGCCCCTGCCGAGATCCCCGATTGGCTGCAAAGCATCGCCCCACAGGCCGGTTCGGGCGCGCAGGAGGAAGATGAGCGCACCGATTGGCTCGACTCGATCCTCCCCTCCGACGCTGCGGATAACGGCAAAGCAGTGCCAGCCGCGCAGGTGGATGAACCTATTATGGTGGACGGGCTGGACGATGACATTACGGCGGCTGATTTGCCTGACTGGCTTTCGACCATGGATCAAGATACGGAAAGCCCCGCACCAGCGGCACTTTCTTCTGATACACAAGATTGGTTGAGCGAGACAGCCCCCGCACAGGAAGAAACTACCCAGCCGCAAGCAGAACAATCGCTCGATTGGCTCTCTGGGATGGAGCAGCCCACCCAGCAAGAGGCCGGCGACAGTGATACGCCAGATTGGCTGGCTTCGCTGGCAACCCCGGCGGATGCGCAGGGCGAAGCGGTGGATGAGTCTGCTGCGCCTGCCGGCGATATGCCCGATTGGCTGAAAGGGCTCGAACAACAGCCGGACGATGCGCAGCCGCTCAACCTTGGCGATGACACCTTTGCGATGCCCGAAGCAGCGGAGCAAGAAATGCCCGCTACGAGCCTACCTGCCGCGGAAGAAGCCGCCGGCGAAGTGCCCGGCGTGCCCGATTGGTTGCAGTCGCTCGGCACCGAAGATCAGCCCGCCGACGCTGCCCAGGAGTCGACCGCGTGGATGACCGCCTTCGAAGAAGGTGCTGAGCCGGAGGCCAAACCGATTGCGGATGAAACAAGTGAATCCGCTGCAGCGGATATCCCAGAATGGATGCAGGGCCTCGCCCCGACCGAAGACGAAAAGGCTGAAGCGGAATCCGTCTTATTTGAAACCCCAGCCGCTGAAACACTCGAAGCAGCTCCAGTAGAGGCAGCCCCTGTAGGCGACATGCCCGATATGAACGACATGGATGCTACCATGGCGTGGCTGGAGACGCTGGCGGCAAAACAGGGCGCGGACGAGGCCACCCTCCTCATCAGCAATCCCGAGCAGCGCAGCGAAACCCCGCCCGATTGGCTGCAGGAAGCAGCCGCGGCACAGGAGATGCCGGCGGCACAGGAGCCGGATGCGGGTCAAGAGCAGCCAGCAGTTCCGGATATGCCAGCAGTGCAAGAACTGCCTGCGGCCGATCTTCCCGCCGATGGTGAGCCTAACCAGCCCGAAGCTGCAGGCACTACCCCGACGGATTTGCAGGATTGGCTGGCAGGACTGGCGGCAGCCGAACAGGCCGAAACCGTATCCGCGGCTGAAGGTGTAGAAGAATTTATCCCAGGGCGCGAGCAGGAGACGGTAGAAACCGACCTGCCTTCAATCGAAGAACTCCCAGCCGCTGTAGGGACGGAGCAGGCTGCCCCAGAAGCAGAAACCGGCCAGCCGGATCTCTCCGACATGGATGCAACGATGGCATGGCTCGAAGGGCTCGCTGCAAAGCAGGGCGCAGATGAAGCCACGCTCATCACCCCACCCGATCAACGCAGCGAAACACCTCCTGATTGGGTGCAGGAAGCGGCAGACGGACTGTCCGCGACAGATGAACTGCCTGCGACAGAAAGCCTCCCGGTAGATGCCGAAACCGGTGGCGCTACCGAAGCCAGTGCCACCGATGCGGTTGCAGCAGATTTGCCAGATTGGCTGCAGGAGCTTGAACAACCCGAAGCAAACCAGCCCGACGAGCAAACCGCCAGCACCGATACTGGCTTTGCCCGGATCTTCGATGCACCCGAGCAGGATGTAGAACCGGTAGTGATGGAACAGCCCGCCGAGGCCGTTTGGCCGGTCGACTCCTTCGCCGGTGACCAGATGGCCCAGGAAGCGGCGGCGATGCCGATCGCAGCCGACACACAACCCGAGACTGTGGAAGCCCAGCCGGACGCGGCAGAAGTACCTCCTACGGCAGCGCCGAGTGAAATGCCCGATCTCTCTGATATGGATTCCGCGATGGCCTGGCTCGAATCGCTGGCGGCAAAGCAGGGCGCGGATGAAGGCACGCTCTTAATCAGCAGCCCGGATCAGCGCAGCGAAACCCCTCCGGAATGGATTCAGAATCAGGCTGCAGAAGGCATGCCCGCCGAACCGGCGCACGTGGAAGCAGAGGCTGAACCGGGCCTAGAACCGGCTCTGAGCGAAGTCGAGACGCCCGAATGGCTCTCCGAGCTGGAGCAGCCCACTGCGGAAACGACTGCAGATGCAGCCGCCGATGCCGTGGCAGAAGCCGAGGTCGTTTGGCCGGTTGACTCCTTCGCGGGCGACGAGATCGCCCAGGAAGCGGTAACCCTGCCCGCTGATGAGCCAGAGGAAACAACCGCACCCATTATGGCAGAAGCGGCTACGATTACAGACACGGTAGAAGCGTCGATACCCGTGCCCGAACCCACCGCTGCCGAGATGCCCGATATGAACGACATGGATGCGGCAATGGCCTGGCTGGAAGCGCTGGCTGCCAAGCAGGGCGCGGACGAGGCCACCCTTTTGATCACAGACCCCGAACAGCGAAGCGAAACCCCGCCCGAATGGATCAGCAAGCAAACGGGCGAGTTGAAGCTGCCCGAAGAACAAGCTGCACCCGAAGAAGCCCAGGCAGAGTCCTTGCCCGATTGGCTGCGAGAATCAGAGGTCGAGGATGTAACGCTCTCGCCCGCCGAGAAGACTCAGCCGCTCGCCACTGCATCAGAAACACCAGTTAGCACCGAACCATCCTCAATGACTGACGAAACTGCGGCCTGGCTGGAATCGCTCAATACTGGCGGGGAAGAACCTGCCACCGAACAGGTGGATGCGCCCCCCGAGCCTACAGAGAGCGGCAGTGAGTTTATGCCGCAGTGGCTGACCAGCCTGGAAGAAGAGAGCGAAACCGTAGGGTATGCCACTCTTGAGGACGAAACTACTACCGTGCCCGTTGACATCAGCTCGGCATGGATGCCAGAAGAGGCCGCGCCGGAGACATCCCTGCGACCGGCTGGCGAAGAGGCTCCCGCTCTGCTCTCTCTGCCCGATCTACAGGCAGCCTTGCGCCGTGGAGACCTCGACCGCGCGCTGAATGGCTATAGTCAGCTCATCCAGAGTGACCAGATGCTCGACGAGACGATCCACGATCTGCGCGACGCACTCTATCGCTACCCCGTCGACATTATGATCTGGCAGACTCTGGGAGATGCTTACTCTCGCAACAACCAGCTCCAGGAAGCTCTGGATGCCTATACGAAGGCAGAAGAACTACTACGATAAAGAAGATTCGGCTCTTCATGGTCGGGCGGCTGTTCGTCTCAATTACGCGCAGCCGCCTGCTGTTGAGCTGTTTACTAATCAAACCCAGGGAGGAAAACAGTGGAACGAACACTTGTATTGGTAAAACCTGATGGTGTGCAGCGAGGGCTCGTCGGCGAGGTCATCGCCCGGCTAGAGCGGCGCGGGCTGCGGCTCGCAGGCGCAAAATTCATGCAAGTCAGCCGTGAAATGGCCGAGCGCCATTACGCCGTGCACCAGGGCAAGCCGTTTTATGAAGGCCTGGTCAACTACATCATCTCCGCGCCGGTGATGGCCTTAGTGTGGGAAGGGCCTAACGCAGTGGCAGCCGTCCGCCAGACAATGGGCGCTACCCGCCCCACCGAGGCCGCCCCCGGCACCATCCGCCACGATTTCGCGCTAACCATTGGCCGCAACCTCACTCACGCCTCCGATACGCCCGAGAATGGCGAGAAAGAAGTGAGCCTGTGGTTTAAACCAGAGGAGCTAGTGCAGTGGCAGCGCCCGATCGACGGGTGGATCTTCGAGACGAATTAGGTAAAAAGGCCGGGGAAATTCCTCGGCCTTTTTTTTTCGCAAATTCCTTGACGAATTCGCGAGTGCATGATAAACTATTGCTCGTTGGTGCAAGAGAGAAAGACAAGTTCGGGGGCGTGGTGTAGTGGTTTAACATGCGGCCCTGTCAAGGCCGAGACCGCGGGTTCGAATCCCGTCGCTCCCGCTCGAAGTAAAAACGAGTGGTGTTACACGAAGCGATTTCGCTTCTTGTAAAAACCCCGAACGGATGAAGTCCTGAGCAACTCAAAGGGTAGCTCAGGACTTCATCTTTTAACCCCCTAACCCCCACCTGAGTGAACCCCCACTCGGTGGGGGTTTTCGCGTTTAACCCCCAAACCAATTCCACAACCAGGTTACTAGGCACAAACAAGGAGACCGCATGTCGTACCAGAAATCGCGCAAAGCACCCGAAAAGTTTTTTTCTTATCAGGAAGTCGGCGCCATCACCAAGGCATCGCAAGAGCAGATCAAAAAATGGGTATCGGACGGTCATCTGCAAATTGTTCATTTTGCAGACGAACCTCGAATCAGCGAAGAAGAAATGAATAGCTTTATTGATCGATGCCGAAAGGGGGTGGTACGTAGAACTTCTATCGCGTAATCGAGCCGCCGAGGTAGATCCTCTACTGCCCCACCATATCTAAACCATCACGCACCAGGAAGGATGAACTCATGTCAGCAAAAGTAATGTGCATCACCAATCAGAAAGGCGGCGTCGGCAAGACCACAACAGCCATCTCCGTAGCGCACGGTCTAGCTCTGAAAGGCAAGCGAGTTTTACTTATTGATCTGGACCCGCAAGGACAAGCCGCTGTGGCTTTGGGTCTGACCCCAGAACCAGGGGCGTATTGGCTGCTAGCCGCCGGCCAGACACCGCAAGAGCAAAAGATGGTCCGTCAATGGCTACGCGAAACCAGCCGTGACAATCTACTGCTCATTCCAGGCAACCAAATGACGATGACGGCTCAAACCATCATCAACGCAGAGAACCGCCCAGTGTCTTGCATTCGGAAGGCGATCGAACCGTTCATACGCAGTGATCTCGATTACATCATCTTCGATACTGCCCCATCGGTCGGAGGTATTCAAGAACGCGCAATCTGGGCTTCTGATCTGGTCGTCATCCCTTCCGCAACAGATTACCTGTCCACCGATGGCGTGCGCAAGATCGCAGAAACAATCCTGGTCTTGAAAAACGAACGCAACTGGAGCGGCGCGCTCCTGGGCATCTTGCCCACGCTGTTTGATGAAAAGACCCGCGAATCGAAGGCTGCGATCACCGACTTGAAGAAAGGTTTTGGTGCCCGCGTTTTGGACCCCATCCACCGGGCAACCATCTTGCGGGAATGCGCCGCGGAAGGCCAAACGATTTTTGAAAAGGATCCTGAGGCTCGCGCAGCTATCGAATATCAAACACTCGTAGATCGGGTTCTCAAGTACTAAGCGAGGTTTATATGACCGAAACGAAACGCCGTGGAATATTCACAGATGAGCCAATCTGGGGCTCGATTCAGGAACCGAAAGGAGCGTATCAAGCCATATCTAACAACGCCTCGGCTCCTGCAACCAACCTGCTGGATATGATGCCGGTGGCAGAAGAGCGGCCGAAGCGGAACCGCCAATGGGAAAAAGCGCAAATGGCCAACCAGGTATCCTACCGGGGTATCCCTGAAGAAGTACGGTTAGCGATCAAGACGATCGCAGAAGAACTGGATGTCAACCAGGAAGATGTCGCCAGAGCTTTCCTGGAGTTCGGCCTGTACTGCTTCCGCAACAATGAGATCGAGATTCAAGCGCATATCAAGGGACGGCATATGACCCTATTCCCCGATGGCTGGAACCGGCAGCCCGCCTGGGCCGATTGCGGGTGGGGCAAGAAACCCGAGGCCACTACCAAAGAAAAGAAGAAGCGCCAACCGGCGAACTGGCATTCCGTTGTCACCTACCGGCGGATTCCACAAGAGGTCAAAAAAGCCATCCAAGGGATCAGTGCGCTGCATACGGTTCCAGTAGGTGAAGTAGCAACGCTGTTCTTCCTGCATGCGCTTCAAGCGTACCAAAAAGGCCGGCTGGTTCTGAACCCACAACCCAAGATTGCTGCCAGCTTACAGACTTCCTATCAACCCATCGCGCAGGCATAAACCATGAACTTTCAGCGCTTCAAGCAAATCAGAGCAATTTCCAGATACGTAAGCCGCAACGTCAGCGGGACAGGTTACCGGACGCGTACGCCCTTCTTACGCGCCGATCTGCCGCCGATTACCCTCCCGCTTACAGCGGGCCGCCAGAAAGGTCTGAGAGCCACGCATCAGCAGATTCGCGTACTTTCTATCCTATCCTCCGCTTTCGCCTGTTATTGGTTCATTTCCACCCATCCCAGAACCATCGGAGCCACCTTGGATGAGCAACAAAAATAACTTTGGACCCACGATTGAAGGGGTTCATATCCCACAAAATGTCACCCTCCCACCGGAAGTGATCCAGCTCCTGCCGTACATGGGTTATGCGGAACTCAAAATCACCTTAGCGGCCATCGCGAAATTTATGCGGATTGGTGGAGCGGAGCCAATCACCCTCTCCGAATTCGAGGGGATGACCGGCCTTTCGCATCAGGCAGTTCTCGATGGCATTGCAGTGGCCATGCAGCGGGGCATCGTCGAGCGCTATGAGGTGGTCGGTTACCGGGGTCATGCCAGCTATGTGTACGAGATACGGGTAGCTTTGCCGGAAAATGTGATCGGTCTAGTAAGTAGACCGATTGAGCCAGTAGTTAAGTTAGTTAAGAGTCAGTCTATTAACTCCAAAAGAGCGTTAACCGACTCTTCTGACTCACCGAACTTAACTGCCCTCACACCGAAGCAACCCGATGAGGCCGAACGCGTTCGTAGTGCGCTGCGCGAAGCCGGCGTCTACCCTGGGTCAATACGCCACTTGATCAGCCACTATAGTCTGGAACAAATCCAGGCGTACCTGGCGCTTTACCCCGAAGCACGACGACTGGGGATGGCGGAAAGTTCTGGCTGGTTAGTCAATGCCATCAAAGGCAGCTGGAGCATCGAGCAAATCCAAGAAGAATTAACCGCGCGAAAAGCGGCAGAAGAAACACCCGAGCCATGGTGCACGACATCCGGGGAAGCAGATGAAATCCCAACTGAAGCAATCCCAGACTGGATCACCGATGCCTGGCAGAAGGCGCTGGAAGTTTTAGCAGGCGAGGTACGCCAGGCCGATTTTGATACCTGGGTTCGATTTTCGCGCGCGGTTGCTTATGACGAGACCCAGAACGTGTTCCAGGTCGGCGTGATGAACAGCTACACAGCAGATTGGCTGCAAAACCGCCTGGGTACGCGTGCAGGCGAAATCTTGAGTGAAACGTTTGGGAAGCCCACCACCGTCACGTTCGCGGTGCATTACTTCCGAGAGGATTGCTAAGGCGCTATGAAAAATTGTTCAAAGCATCTCTGCCCAATGATTCTGACCCGCGAGAAAGCCCGCCTTTGCCCGATCGATTGGGTACTCGACCGGTTCCAGCACAATTCTATCCAGGATGTGCTGTTCGAAGATGATCTTTTGGAATTGGTTTTCAACGATGGGATCAGTATGACCGGCTACCGGCCGGCCGCGCGCGGAGAGACGGGAGAATGGTCATCTCTGGAACTGGATTCGGAAGGCTTTCTCGATGTCTTCACTGGCGCCCGGGTTCATGACGCTATGTATATTTTGGACGATCCAAATCAAGGCACATACTACCTGCAAATCGGCCTGTTCAATGCGCTGACTGGAATGCGCTATCGGGTCGTTATCGAGTTTTATTCGTTACTGGACGAGGCAAGCCAACACATCACGCACTTTATCGGAGGCAGCAATGGCAAGAAATAACTTTGTATTCGAATACGGCGAGGTGACCGAGGATATCTACTACGATGTGCTCAAACGGGATGGAAAATCGACCCACTACCTGCGCATGCACCTGTTTGTTTCGCGCACCTCAGACGCCCCTCCCCTGAGAGGCTTGCGGGTTTGCATTTACGGATGGGATGCAGTGTGGCTCAAGGACGCCATCATGCAAGGCAGCAAGGTGGCCGTCATGGGCCATATTCAGCGCCGGATGCACAACAACCGCAGCATCTTCGAGATTGTCGCGGAGGATGTTCAACTGCTGTACAACGTGAACTGGGAACGGGGCATGGAGACACGCAAGGGACTGGTAGAAAAAGGCTATCTGCTGCCCTGGTTCGAGGACAACCACGGTTTGAGCGCGGATGTGTATTACGGCAACCAGCACCTGGAGCATGATCCCGAATTCAAACAGGAACCGGCATGATGGAAAAGCGGTCTACATTGATATGGAGTTTAACCAGCCTTGCCGCGATCCTGATCACTCTACTGGGCTGGTGGCAGTCGCCGATCGAACACTACACCGGCCGGCCGTTACTGCTGATCCCTGAAGTCAAAGCTGTAGCCGACTACCAGGTCCTGGCACGAGGCTGGGTAGATCAATTCCAAAGTCTGGATGCTTCGATCACCGATCTGCTCCTGGATACCAACGGCGACTTGTTCAGCCAATCCCAGCAGGGCAACCGCATGCTGCAGCAGGCGGTGCAGGTAGCACAAACAATCGACCAGACCAAAGCACCCGCAACGTTGGTGGGGTTGCACAGTGAGTTGAAAGCAATTTCGCTTGGGTTTCTGGATGCCGCCCGATTAGCCTTGCGCTACCTCGCCACCCCCAGCGAAGAAAATCGCGCGGCCGCACAATCCACAGTCGACCAGACACGGATCAAGTTGGAGGGCGTGAAAGCCTCGGAATGGATTGCCCGATGAGCGATGCCAACGATCTGATCTCGCTGGAGATGCTCCGGCAGCTGCTCGCCATCCAGACCGGCTTGTGCGATGGACTGAAGGTGCAGCAAGGGAAAATCCGCGCGCGGATGATCGAGCTGGTTTACCAGTATGCGCCGGAGGAAGCTGACCAGATGGCCCGCACCGCCCACCCATTAGAGCGAATGCGCGATGAAGACCTACTTGAGCGGATCCGGATGATCCTGGAAAAGGGACAGGCTGGCGCGGGCAAGATAAACACTGGAGAAAACCTAACCGACATCCTCCAGCAGCGGGACGCCCAGATCGAGGCTCAGCGTGTGCTGATCAGCCAACTGCAAGCGGACAAAGAACTTTTTGAACAACATGTCGTGCAGTTATCCAACCGGCTGGAGGCGACCCAGCAAATTATGAGTCAAAGCCTGTCCAATCACCCGAAAAGCTCGGAAAATCCGCCCACCAGTGATCCATCGCTCGAATGGTTTACAGCCTGGAAAGGCGCGCGCGGGTTTGAAAATGAAGCGAACCTGGTTCGCTTGCTGGGAGACAGCGGTCTCTCGCGCCGCCCGGTGCTGGTGGATCTGGCCAAGAAAACCTATCAGATCAGCCTGAGCACCTTCCACTATGCACTCGACCGGCTGGTCGAACGCGGACTGGTGAAAAAAGTCGACGTTACCGGCCAAGAGAAAGCAAGTAATCCGACCACGCCGAGTGTGCAAGGAATGGAAGAAAAGCCGCTTAGCATCGACATCCTGTTACTGACCGATCTGGGCGAGGAAGCATATCAGCGGTTGACATGCAAGCCGTCAGCCGAATCAGAATTCTCAATCTTTAGCCACCACAGTTCACCGGAGCACGCCATTTTGATTTTGGAGGCTGCCGATGTTCTGACAGCCGAGGGCTATCAGGTGCTCCAACGGGATGTGCGCAATATCGTGCTGCCTAACGGCGCATCGGTCCGGCCAGATCTTGCGGTCAAAGATCCAGAGGATCAGGTGGTTTTTATCGAAGTGGAACGGGACACATATAAAGGGCCAGCCCGGGTGGACAAATGGCGTAACCTGCACGCAGCCACCGGCGGCAAGCTCTACATCATTTGCGATACGCACGCCTGCCTGTGCAGCGTACGGAATGAAACCAACCAGGTCCTTGAAGGACTGGCCTACACCCGCTGGCTGACCGATTTGCGCTCGCTGCGCGGCAACACGAGCCGAAACCTACCGCCCCGGCGGAATGCGCGCGACGGAAGCATGTGGATCGAGAAAAAAGTGACTGAATAAAAAAGCATTCGAGAAAGTCATTCAAGTTGAATGCGGCCGTACATACCTGCCTCGCCTCGAACATGAATCGCAAGCAAATACCTGAATGGTTTTTGATTGGAGAAGTGCGAATGAATTTGAACGAATCATACAACGTACCATCTGGAAAGCGTCTGTCACGCAATAACGGCTACCTGTGCTTCTACGATCGCCATCACCCGCTGGCAAACCCGCTGACCGGGCGCGTGTTTGTCCATCGCTACCTGATCACGAAGCAAAGTGGAAAGCGTCTGCGGGAGGGGCAGATTGTTTACTTCCAGGATGGTGACCCGGAGAACCTGGCGCTGGAAAACCTGGCTGTGGCCACCCGCAAGGAGCTGATCCGGCAACGACCGCGCCGGCTGGTCATGAAGGTGTGCAAGCGCTGCAAGAAGCGCTTTGTGGTGCCAAAGGCGCACCAGGAACGACGCAGTCACTGTTCAGTCACCTGCAGCGCTTTGGATAGGCGCATCTTTGATGTCACTGCTGATGAACTCCGCCAGATGGTCTGGTCGCAACCCACCACAGAAATCGCTCGATTATTTGGCGTATCGGATAAAGCCATCGAAAAACGCTGCAAGAAACTTGGCGTATCGAAACCACCCCGCGGGTATTGGTCAAAACGCACATCCGTTGAACAACACAAGGAGACACACATCTATGCTTAGCGATATCATTCGCTTTATCTTCCGCTCGATCAGCTTGATCGTACTCATTTTCCTGGTTTCCTGCGCCGGTTATGTTGGGATCCGAGGCAACCAGCCGATGTCAATCCCTCAGGCGCCGGCCGGGATCACGTATTGGGAATTCATCCAGGATCGCCTGGACGCGGCGAAGGAGGTTATACCTGCCCGCTGCGGTACAGGCAAGCTGGCTTTCTTTTTTGTGGTCACGCCGTTTTATTCGGCGCTTTATACGCACGTCGGTATTCACCCAGACGGCTTCCTGGCGAAGGTGACCATGCGTGATGGTAACATTCCCACAGGCGTGGCTGGCGCTGGTCTAACCGAAGTACCCGGGATCTGGTGGGAAACGGTTGAACGGCTCTCATGGAGCGCACTGGCACGCCGGACGCCGGCCTGTAACTTCCGGCCTGTTCAAGTTCCCAGCCATGGTAATCCGGAGACCAGGTAAAGAAATGACCACTTAACAATTTCCATTAAACGATGAAAAGGTACATATTCTGATTAAATACAAAACAATCGAAGGAGAATCGGGATAATTTATCCACAATCGTGTTGATAATTGGAAGTTGGCATTGTCATGGTAATTATTTAGGGATTGAAACTGCAGGCCAGCGAACTAATCGATATGGTCTACGACAAAAGTATAGACGTGCAGAGCACTACACGGGAAAGTGGTAGCATTGCTGGCCCCAATTAACCAGGCAGAGCAAGGCGAACAAGAGGACAAGATGTTCGCCTTGCTCCGTCTTTTGCTATCAAAGCAGAAAGCGATCTCGGACTTTCAAGTTAGCACGTTTTTTCGTGGCTATACCAGTCTGACCTCAAAAGGAACCCATTCCTACTTAAAGAGCAGGTTGATTCAAAGCTATTCATTGTTGGCCCAGGTCGGTAAGGAGAAAATCTAAACGTCTCCTCAAAATTTTTCCAATCGAAGACAAGTCGAATTACCTCTAGACGATTTTGATCGAATGACACGCCATTATGGAAAGAACACAATCCTGATTTGAAGCGAGTTTGTGCCTATCGACATTGTATTACCACGAGCCGATTGTTTAAGGCCTGATATAGAACATGCATTGCTTATGGCTTTGGATTTGGGCAGATGAAGTAAGCATCTTCTTCATCTCCTCCCTCTGATACCCATCCGGTAATTTCCCCACCTATTTCAATCTCCCAATACGACCAATCCGCGTCACAGACTGGTCCGCTTTTAATTTTCATTGTTACGCCAGTGGCAAGAGATCCAACAACGAGTGATGATCGGTAGGGGGCCTTACGCACGAGCAGTTTGTCTTTCTTCGTGCATACATTTGCATATTCCCCAACCTTTACGCGTTGCTTGGGTGCTCCAGGACAGGTGAGATCTTTCGTTTTTGTTGGAAGACTAGTAACCATTGTACGGGTGGGAGTTACCAGTGAAAAAGATTTTGGAGTAACGGTAACCTTCACCGCTTTCGTGCTCTCAACATTTTGTTGTTCAGGCGTTGACTCAGAAGGTATGTTTGTTGGTAAATCAATTATTACCTCTTCCACTGGAGGTAACGGGGAAGAGGAAGAGGTGCCTGGTTGACAAGATGTAATGACACAAGCAGCAAGAAGGATCGCAAGGAAAGTAATCCCCAGCCGGTTTAATATGGAATAACTCACCGAGTAGGACATCGACCTGCCTAATCTAACTTGAAATTAAATGCGATGGACGGATAAAAACCGACGTCACCTGTTGTATCTACTGAATAAACTTCCCAGTCACTACTTCTACCTACTGCCAGCCTCAAATCCTTTTCATAGTAATAAAAGTATGCAATATATAGGGTCTCATTTTCGTCTAAGGCAAGAGAGGTAAACATTCCTGTACTATTGTAGGTGTCGACAAGTTCGATTAGCCATTGGTTACCTGTCCAGCGCGCGATCTTTAAATCATCACGATCATCATCGAAATAACTGATAACAGGGTTACCGCTCGAGTCGATAACAAGTGAGGTAAAAGCTCCTACTTCATTCTTGCTGTCCACGGTTTCTGATACCCATCCTTGTGCGGCCAGGTGGGCGATTTTTAAGTCACCCCGATTGATATCATAGTAGCTAATCCAAGGCCTACCGGATGGATCGAGCGCCAGGGAGCTGAATGAACCGGCTTTGCTTTTCGGGTCAATGATGGTTACTTCCCAATTCAAACTATTATTCCGGGCAAACTTGAGGACTGATTGCTCGAAGTCCAAGTACG
This sequence comes from Chloroflexota bacterium, assembly GCA_023434145.1. Lineage (GTDB taxonomy): Bacteria > Chloroflexota > Anaerolineae > Anaerolineales > Anaerolineaceae > DSYU01. The sequence goes on from JAEYTI010000257.1 coordinate 27,236, forward strand.
AGATCACAGGCGTGCCATTTTGTAGTTCAAGTGAAGGCATTACATATTCTTGTGCCTTGGGATCCGAGTTTGCTCCTACCTGATCCACTACTTGGATATTCCATTCCTGGTCTACTTTTCTAGCAAAATTCACTGTTCCATTCCCCTTATCATAATAAGCAATAAGAGGTTGGTCATTTCCATCTAAAATTAAAGATGGATATAGTCCGGTTAGATCATTTGCATCAACCATTTCAAATATCCATTGATCCTGCCTCTTCGTCGCATACATTAAAGCTTGCTGGCCTTCATGGTAATAACTAATATGGGGATTATTTTTGTGATCAAAGGCCAAAGAACTGAATTTTCCAGCATTTCCTCGATCCACAACTTCAATGTTCCAGGATGCTCTTTGTAAACAAGCAAGTTTTAAAGATTGCATTGTTTTATCATGGTAACTAACGCAAGGGACATTGAGTTCCAAGTTAGGTGCAAATGTTGCAGTTTTCGTTGGGCGTTTGGTGGCAGTTACTGCTGGTGTGACTGTCACAGTTGGAGTTTGCGAAGCGGTTGGGTGAGATGTAGGCAAGGATATGACAACAGGCGTTGATAAACCTGTGTTTACGCCACCAACTGCATCGCCTTGTGGTGCACAAGCAGTAAATAACAGCAAGACAAACCCAATGAGGCAAGCAAATAACAGATATTTGGGTAGCAGCATAAAACCCTTTTCCCCCTGCTTTTTGATCTTAAAGCGTGTTCTCGCAGATTTTACATAGGACCACCTGTCGATCTAGCTGGTGATTATGTTTTATACTGCGACAGTATCTATCTCGGCAAACAGGTTTCCCACAGGAAAAGCAAACGGCATCCAACTGATGAACAATCCCACACGAAGAACAGCTTGCCCAGATTCCACGCTTGTGCACTTGTATACGAACCGCTGTTTTCTTTGGCTTTTCAACCGATTGTTCAAATTCGTGTACTTGCACGACCTCGTCCAGCCGACTTTCCTCCCTGATGACTGGCTGTTCGACTGGAGCGTTAAGTAGGCGGAGAAGTCCTTGTATTGCTTGAACGACAGGTTTTCTAAGGGGCTGTAAAGATCGAGAGAGAACATTTGCCATATTAAATCTCCTGGCCAAAGACTTCATAAGCTCTTGCTTGAATATGATCTAATGTTTTTGTTAAAACGTTGTAGTCCAACTGCCCATGGTCGTTTCCGTCTTCACACAAATGGCCTTTTACTGATACATCGATATATGTTCGGCAGTTCGTGCGGGATCCTTCATCCCCATATATAACAATGTGGAAATCAACTGGCATTACCTCTGTAAAGCGATTACCCGTAATATCCCAGTACCATGTGTTTTCAGCAGAGGGTGTTTCTGTCACACGTTTCGGATCCTGCACAACGCTCCGGATGTAAATGTAGGAGTCGCCTACAGTAGCCGGAGCTTGGCTTAATACTTTTAGAAATGCCTGTACGCGAGTTGGAGACGGCTCAACAGGATAGAATGCCCTATAAGGTTGGTTTTGATTTTCTTTTTCTACAGGTAGTTCCCTGGTAACAACATGGGCTTTCGACAAGGGAAGCTTGTTAAGCGCCAAGTCAAAGTGCAAGGTCAGCTCGGTGAAGCGATGGAACTCTAAAGGATCACCTGCTGATCGTTTCTCAGAAACAGGGAAACCAAGGGATGAGATGTACTCCACCCTATCAAGTCCAGACAGTAAAGCTGGAATTCGGAGTTGTAGGGTACCAGTTAGACGAGTATCTGGTGTAATTGTATTTTTGAAGGTCATCGAAGGAAGCAGGAAGCTCAATACCTTATTATCCACTGGCTTCCATAAGTTTTGCCACTCTACACAGAACACCTTGTTATTTTCCAAATCTTTCACAATTCCACTAGTAATCGGTCGACCTAGTTGTTCCATGTTGCCTTGAATCATCGCCCTCTGCAAATAAATAAACTGGTTCGGATCGATTGCCTGAACACCTTCTCTGTTAGCAATAGGGGTTTCTTTTAAGCCAGGGAAGAATGCTGAGTTTATCTGCACTTGTAGCTGAATTTGCTGCGTTCCGCCCATTTCCGTTAGCAGTGGAATAATGCGAACAGGTACTTGATTCCAATCCTCAAAGGTAGAAGCATTCGGATAGAAAGTATAAGTAAAGGGCCGCACTACAATGGAATCAGCCATACCTTTTGTTTCATTCAGATATGGCTGTTCTGACGTGTGTCCATGTAAAGGAATAACTTGATACAGCGACGATGATCGGGCATCATAGGACGAAACTACCTGGTTTGAAGTAGGGTGAATGGCAAGATATCCCGCAGAATAGCGGAGGTCAGCGTTTGGTTTCAAGGTATATTTCTGCCTGTATTCGGCAACCCGGCGAATATCCATGGGGGTAAAGCGCAAATCAGACAATATAGTACCCGTTATGGGAGTATTTAGCGTGGCTCGAATCTGCTGGTCGCTTCCTGTTGAGAAGGTGGCAGTCAAAGATTCTACAACTTGTAATTGGTTGGTAACGGGGCCAAGGTGCACCGGAAGGCTCTTCTCCCCTGCGCTTTCCCACAATTTGCGTTGTCGCCTCAAGACATTACCTGAGATAATAGTAGCGATGCCAATACCTGCGATCGCAAGGCCGGTAATTAAATTAGGAAGCTGACCAACCAGGGACGGAAGGTAGCATAGCTTCCCCTCTACACCACGGTAAACATCAGGGTCGCGCAATGCTTCTGAAAAAAGTGCCGGATACCGGTTGAAAGGTGGAGGCATTTGATTAATGCAGTCAAGCAAAGAGGATATATTGGCAAGAAGAAGGTAAACACCGATCAGGGTAGCGAGAATGCCAGGGATAATGAGAATGCGGATAAGGTTAAGGTTGCTGTGGGCGCATGATTCACAATGGGCTCCTTGGTTCGTGAGCAGCGGCCAGTTATTCATCGAGAAACCATCGAATTCACGATTCTCGGTGAACCAGTACTGCCCAGGCTTAACAGGTCCATGGGAAGAACACATTGGTTTACCACAGTGATGGCAGTAAACTGTAACATCTGGAGAACCACATTTGTGACAGCGGATTAGTGGGGTTTGTTGTACTAGGTCTGTTTTCATCTTGTTCTCCTTACCGCACATCCATTACACTGGCAAACCGCTTATTGAGCGTATCCATTAAGCTTGCTGTATCAACATCCAAAATATCACTGGCAGTTCGCATACTTGCGCGCATCTGTAAGAGCAGGTCACTGGTATTCCATTCTGTGGATAAAACCAGCCCTTTTAACTGCCTCTCCTGGGTTGTTTTGCTCTTTGCAATGCGTTGAAGGCGTACTTCCATCCAAATTGGTGCTTGTGTGCGATCAGGTAACCCCCCTATTTTGTAGCACCTTAAACTAATGCTTTCCAATAGTTCTTTTTCATCTGAGTCGTACTTTAGTTTCTCGATCGTTGTGCGGTAGCCCAAATCATTGAGTGCCGCTGCAATATCTGAGGCGCGTGCCTCTGTTAGTTTAACCCCCGGAAAAACCCACTGCCGGAAAGTACTAATCGTACGCTTGGTGAAGAGTTCATTCAGCAGCGCCGAATAGCTTGCGTTAATTTCCGTTGTATGTTTGATTACTGGGAGATCCCCTCGAGTAACAAAGCCATCTGCACCAATCCAGGCTACTTCCCTCCCGCTCAAAAGGAGATTATCAATTGATATGCTAAGACTTCCCTTGAGCTCCGAATTCATCAGCCCTGCTGTGTGTCCATCCCGCTCAGGTAAGAATAGACCGGGAAGTTTCATTCGCAACCGGAGCCTGCAGCGGTGGTTCGTAAGGGGAGAAAGATACTCATCCGTGTCCTCTAATTCCACCTGTGTTTGTATATCTCTAATCTGTATAGTATTCCGACTAGGATCGAACTTCCAATCTACAGGAGTTTCAATTATTTTTTCGTTTCCGGTTACTACGTACCAACTCATCTGCCATGGAGCAGCGAAGGTTGGCCACTGAACCTCGAAAGATTTTACGGAGACTGTTATGCGATCATTTTCGATTATCCTAGGCAATGGAACACAAACAAGGAAACCAATATCCACTTCTCCATCCAGTTGATTTTCATGTAACCTTTGTCTAATGAAATCTTCAAATGACCTTTGAGTAGACGAGGCGACATCATCATATACTTGAATGTCCAGTTTGATGGGTGGGAAATGGATGTCTTCTGGCTGATAATCCCTTTGAATAATTGCCCTCCAACGATCCGCTCCCCATTGTTGGTGTTGCATAAAGCCCGCTTGAAGGGGGATCTCAACAGGCACAATAGTAGGATCAGGCATCCGGCTCCAGTCATTCCCCCAATCAAAATTAGGTCCAATAACCAGGTTGCCAATGTAGCCAGTCGCACCGCTTTTCATAGCCTCTGGTTGTTCCAGCAAATTTTGTACTGCCTGTTTGCTTAGGCAACGATATCCATCATATGGAACGTCGATCTGAATCGAGCCACTTGCTTGTTGAAAATGGGTTTCAGGTTCAGCGGCGATATACAAATCATACCAGTACTGTTCGCGTGCTGTTACTTTTTCTGGTATGCCGTCAACAAAAATTCGAGAAGATGGTGTTTTTGTGTCCATATGGTTTTCCTCATTTGGACGAAACTAATTGTTAAGATGATCTATGGCTCAGTTGCGAAATGTAAACAATTTCCCGTCCTTCGAGCGCATGAATAGAACGGGAATTGCCCAAGTTGCTGCGTCTGGCCAATTTACTTTCAGAAACTGCCGTACTTCAGATAAAGCAGCATCTACTGGTAAGCCATCTACCAGGGATTCATAAAATTTATAGGCAAGGCGAATAGCCTCACGATCAAAAATGGGTGCCTGCATACCGATCACTGCCGGAATATTACATTGAACTAGGGTAGCTGCGAGGCCAGGGATATCCTCCTTATTTCCACCTGAGGCTCCCGAACAAGAGTTTAGCACCACCAAACGTAGGGAATGATGATCGGCCAGAGGTAGGGCAAAATCTTCCCCGCGAATAGGGTGAGCACTCCCGTCTTCATACTCCATATATATCCAGCCCCCCTGGTCCTGGTCTAAAGCGCTATGCCCTATAAAATGTAGAACATTCCAGTTTCCATTCCGGATTTCTTTTTGAAATTCCTCCCAGGTACGCGCCTTTGACCAATGAAATGCTACCTTCCCTGCTTCGATGGCTGAACGAAGAACCCGATTGATTTGAGCTTTTTCCTCTTCGAGATCCAATTGAGAAAGCCCAGTTGGAGAAATTGCAAGCCCCAATACTTTCAGTGGGGTTTCGACGTGCAGCGGGCGAACCGTCTGCCACATTTGAGCGTAACGTACAACCGGGGTGTACTTATGCAAGCTTAAGAAACGCGCCTGTTCAGGGTCGTAAAGCAGCTCCCATGCAATGCTGTTCAACTCAGGAGGTTGAATTAAAAGACGAATACGGAGTCCTTTATTTTCGCTATCGGCTCTGGTTACCAACTTACTAAAGACGGCATATATTGAGCGGGAGAACAATTGGTCAAAGAGCTTTTCCCCATAAGCTTTAGGAGCAACCATTCCAGAAAGAACAGGTTTGATGGAATAATCATCTAAGGCAATGGATACGGAATGAGATGCTTCTTCACCAAACTCACTGCGAATCGTCACCTGATAATCCTTATCAAATCTGCGGATTTCGACCCAGCACTCCAAATATTCCATAGGTGGTGCAGATATTATTGGGATAGGTTTCAGATGAGGAATAGAAGGAAGAGGCTCGGGGCTTACACCCATAAGAATTTCTTGAACTGTGAACGATTGGCGTATCTGTTTTTGTAATCCTGTTATTTTGCCGACGATCAAGCTAGCTGGACCAATATCTTTCCCGCACACCTCGATTTCTTTCTTGGCAATGCCACGTGGTTCAATTCTTTCAAATTCTATTCGCTCACCACGAAGCAGCACAATATTTTCGGAATTTGCCCACACGCTGAGGCGTAGTTTTGTTATTGGATATTCCGATTCATTCGTTACTTCTAGAACACAAGGTGTGTTCTGATTTCGCTGGATAATGCAGGGAGAAACACGAAACGATAGAGAGATCGTCATTATTCCTCCCATGTAAACGAAAATGAGAGCTGTTTACTGGCGGAGTCAAACTTATAGAAGTAAATTTGCTTAGGACTCAGCATAAATTTGGATAGGTGCTTTGGATTTTTTCCATCCCAGGAAACTATAGCCAAATTATCAACCTGATTCCATACCTTCTGACGTGGCGACAGGTCGGCGGACTTGTCTTTTTCAAGCGCTTCACTGATTAACCAGACCGCCTGAAGTGTTTCATAAGCATACGGTGAACCAAGCTTATCACCAAGAGTTTCCTTAAACCGAGCCGAAAGCTGCTTTTGAGGAACTGCAGCCAGGTGGAGAATAGGACTTGCGAAATAAACCGGAACGTTGCCTGAGTATACTGAGGTAAACGATGGATCACCTAATGGATCCAGACCGATGACTGGAATACGCACATCACTTTGTTCCATCTGCTGCAGCAGTTCAAGCGCCTTTGCTGGGTTGCCAAAATAAACAACAGCTTTTGGCCGTTGGTCTTTGATTGCCTGGACAGCTTCTGGCATAGATTGTTTGCTCGTATCAGAAGAACCAGTAACAGTTAGTACGTTTTTCGAGGACTGGTTGAATATATTAAGAACTTTCTGAACATACAGTGTGGGCTCAGCCACAAGATATACCTTCTTCCAATTGTTTGTAACTGCGAAATCCACCACCGCTTTTCCTTGCTGATCATCAGAGTTAGGTATGCGGTAAACATTTTTGAGATTTAAGTTCCTATCAAACAACACGGGGGCTGTACTTCCTATCGTAATTATCGGAATATTACTCCCATGTAGCACTTCAGCAACAGCAAGGGTTTGGCGAGAATCGATTGGTCCAACAATCGCAACTGTGTTGGGATTACGGAGCGCCAGCATTGCAGCCCATGCTGCTTGATTTGGGCTTTCCCCAGCATCATATTCGTGTATTGAGATGGTGATGCCTTTGTTTTTCCCTTCCGAAACAGCCCTATTAATTCCCCTCCTGGCGATCTCGGCGATCTCTTTCCCTGGCTCTCCTGATCGGAGAGGGACAAGAACTGCAATTTCAGGTTTGGTTGGAGAATTCAATGCAGTACCAATATTCTGGTAAATCATATGGACGAGAAATATAAAAATCCCAAGAAAGAAGATTACCGTACCTAATGTTATTAATGTCTTTCTTTCACCTGGCAGCACTTGAATTTGACCTGACATACATTCCTCCCTAGGCACAAAATCATAAAGAAACAATGCAACGATTTTAGTTAGCAATGAGACCGCAAAGTGATATGCGTTGTTCCATCCCCCTAAATATTGTCAAACAAAATTTGCGTGTTGAAGGAAATACTGTTTAAAAGATTATATAGATTCTTGCATCAAAATCCAATAGGAAATGGTAAACAAAGTTCTTTTCGACAGTAGCGTAGAATATTTTCTGTAAATTCCAGCACCTTAAAAAGTGTAGGTCAGATTATCCTTAAGGTTACCACACCACAAAGGAGACACCATGACCTACAACCATAATTCTACTCTACCTGAGGA
>JAEYTI010000379.1 GCA_023434145.1 Chloroflexota bacterium
TCCTCTAAATCCACGGGCAGCAACACCATCTGCCCCATCGTATATTCTTTGAACACGGGCGGTAGTTTTTTCTTGGCCATGCCCCTATTGAATCACATCCCCTTTAAAATCGGAAGGGGCTGTCTCAATGTACTTTTGAGACAGCACCCAACAAACTGGGAAGTACCCAAGAGAGTGAAACGCACCCCACAGCAACCCAACGAAGTATAAAAATAAAAAGTTATGCTAAACTTTTCTTACGGGTACTTCCTGTCATTGTTGATGCAACGCGCAGTATCGAGCCAACAACAAGAAGTACGACATCACTACAGATCGGAGAAGCTATGTTCCTGCCCCCTGATTTGCTCGAAAAAGTGTACGTTAAAGGCAGCCTGGTGAATACCGGCAGCGGGTTTGAGTTCAAAATCAAAAACGTAGTGGATTCGGGTACGCTCGGCGGCATGACCAGCCTGGCAGTCGACGGCACGGAAGTTCCTCTCGCCGCCGTAACGCTCAAATCGCCCTCGCGTGAGGTAAAAGCCGCTGATGTGACCCCACGCACTTCGTTCCCCCTCCAGTACGGCACGACTCTGACAATCTCAGTGGAGAGCGAGCCGCTGGCTACGGGCGAGCACGCCATCACTATGACGGTGAATGTGCTAGAGGCCGGGCGCGTGCAAGTTAAGGTGAAAGACTCCGTCGCTTAAGCGGCTGAATCTCGCTAATCAAAAACGAGCGCAATGCGCTCGTTTTTGATTAGCGAGATTTACGAACGCCCATCAGCCAGCAGTCGACGTACTTTCCTTCGTGCCACTCGTGCTCCGGAAGCACTTTGATCTTGTGAAATCCGCACTTCTCGTACACACGGATGGCGCGCTCGTTATCGACGTGCGGGTCGAGGATCACCCAATCCGCCCCATGCTCTGTGAATAGGTAGCGCAGCAGCAGGCTGACAAAACGCGTGCCGTAACCCCGGTTCCAGTAGCTCGGCTCGCCGATGAACAGGTCCAGCGCCCAGGTTACGCCCTCCTCGTGAAAGTCGTACTCTTGACGCCCTTCCTCTTCAACAGGATAGAACTGCAAATACCCCACCGGTTGCCGCTCCACTTCCAACATGCAGGAAATCACGCCTTCTTCGGCATTCGCCGCCGGGTCAAAGTCTTTCATCACCATTTCCAGCGTGTAGGGATGGTCGCGGCCCTCGTAGAAATCGAGCACCACCGGGTCCGAGAGCCAGCGCGCAATGTGACCGTAATCCTCAGGTTCAGCTTTCAGCCTGCGGATCAACAGTTCGTCCTCGCTGGTGATCGCTTCCGGCATGATTGCTACCGCTGCGCCAGGGTCACCGCGGCGCGGAAGCTGTTGTAAGCGGTCGGCATATCGGGCGAAGTGAACTCGATCTTACGCCCATCCACACGCGTACTGCCGGGCAGCAGCGCGGCCTTGTCGCCCATCTCAGAGTACAGGAACTCGATGCCAACCGTCACAGGCACGCCAGGATTGAGCGGCTTCGGCCCTTCCCCTGCCAGGAATTTCTTCACCGCCGTAAATGCTCCCTCGCAGATCAGGCCGTGCGTCACATCCGGGCCGAGCAGTTCCGCCGCCCAGCGCCCGCTGGCCTTTTTCACCGTCACGTTCTCGATGCCGGGGATCCATTCGTTGGCTTCTTTCACCGCCGCGTAGCAGCCGGAGATCATCAGCACCGGCACGCTAAAGTGCCCGCACAGCGAGGCATTCAGGCCGATCTCGCCGGTGACGCGCCCGTTGAGGTACACGTTCTGCACCCGCGCGCTCGACCAGGTGTGGTCGAGGATGGCGTTTGTAGTGCCCATGCGAGCGTGGTAGCCGACGAAAATTGCCGCGTCCACATCCTGATCCACGCCCTGCACCATCGAGAAGGTCGATGGCGTGCCGGAGTTTAGCCGGGCACGGCGGTCCAACTCTTCGATCAAAATGTTATCGCTGTTCCAGTGCCCATCAGTGACGACGATTTCATCCGCGCCCGCTTCGGCGGCTCCGCGGATAGCGGCGTTCACGTCCTGGGTCATCAGGCGGCGGAAGCGCTGGTATTCAGCGTGCGAAGGGTCCACGTGATTCCAGGTGACAACCCCGGTAATGCCTTCCATATCGACGGCAATAAGCAGTTTCATTCGATTGCTTCTCCCATTGAATTTTTGTCTTTGTCCAATTATAAGACCGAACGGAACTACATAGGCTGGATGAATTTTGGCTGTATCGTTACGGCCGAACAGCTATTTCAACTCCGCGATGACTGCGTAACGCTCATCTGTCACGATCCGGCCCCATAAATCCGATTGATTGCTGAGGTTCTCGACAGCGAGCACCTTAACGGCTGGCGGGAGCATCGTAAGGATCTCCTGTGACCGCAATCCGGCGCCTGTACCCCAACACCCTTCCACCAGAACCAGCCGACCTGGCCGCTTGAGCAGATCTATCCAGCGCAGCAGCACTTGCTTTGGTTCAGGCAGCGCCCACAACAGATGGCGGCACAGAATCACATTGAACTGCCCAGCCGGGAACCGCGGATACGCCGCGTCCATCACATGGAAGTCGACTATTACCCCATGCCTCGCCGATTTTTGCCGGGCCAGTTCAATCATCACCGGCGAAAGGTCGATTCCTGTGACCTGATGGCCCATTTCCGCCATGACCACACTCAGCGAGCCGGTTCCACAGCCGATATCCAGCACCCTTGCGCCGGGCCGCGGCAACCAGGATTTCAACCGTGCTGTCCAGGCTTCGCGCGCGACCGGGTCGCGCAACCCGTGATCGGGTTCCTCGTCGAAGGTCGATGCTGCTTCATCCCAAATCCGCCGAGATTCTTCAAGGCGCTTTTGTTCATTCTCGGAATTGATCTCGCTCAATGTTTGTCCCCTTTCTCGGTAAGTCGGCTAACTCTACTACAAAATGCTTTCCGATGCGCGGTGGTACAATTTCAGTAAGGGTTGTTATTTGGGGCTAGAGCGTGATGAACATCACGCTCTAGCCCCAAATAACAAAGATCCAACCCCTGGAGGGATACATGAAAGACGTTGTCATCATCGATGCCATCCGAACGCCGATCGGCGCGTTGGGTGGAAGCCTGGCTTCCGTCCGACCGGACGATCTGGCCGCGCTGGTAATCCGAACGATTGTGGAGCGAACGGAGATTGACCCGGCGCTGATTGAAGAGGTGTACCTGGGCTGTGCCAATCAGGCCGGTGAAGATAATCGCAACGTTGCGCGCATGGCCGCCTTGCTGGCCGGTTTGCCAGTCGAAGTGGCCGGAGTGACCTTCAACCGGCTGTGCGCCTCAGGCCTCACAGCGGTGAATATGGCTGCCCGTGCCATTCGCTCTGGAGAAGGCGACGTGTTCATAGCCGGTGGGGTAGAGAGCATGTCGCGCGCGCCTTATTCCGTCCCCAAGGCCGAGAGCGGTTTTGCCTTTGGCAACCTCACCGCCTGGGATACCGCCCTGGGCTGGCGCTACCCCAACCCCAAGATGGTCGAAATGCACGGCACCGAGTCGATGGGTGAAACGGCCGAAAACATCGCCGAGATAACCGGCATCACCCGCGAGGAGCAGGATCATTTTGCCGCGCGAAGCCATCACTGCGCGCTGGCGGCGATCGACTCGGGCAAATTTGCCGAGGAGATCGTGCCGGTTCCCGTGCCGCAGAAGAAGGGCGACCCGGTGCTGGTAACCACCGATGAGCGCCCGCGACGCGATACTTCGGCGGAATCCCTGGCAAGGCTGCGAGCGGCCTTCCGCAAGAACGGGACGGTGACTGCGGGCAATTCTTCTGGGCTGAACGATGGCGCCGCGGCGCTGCTGGTAATGAGCGCCGACCGGGCAAAAGAGCTGGGACTAAAGCCCATGGCCCGCATTGTAACTTCGGCGGCAGGTGGCGTTCCCCCGCGCATTATGGGTACTGGACCGGTTCCGGCGGCGCGCAAGGCGCTGGAACGGGCCGGGCTGACCATGGAGCAGGTGGGGCTGGTGGAGATTAACGAGGCGTTTGCCGTACAGGCACTGGCAGTGATGCGCGAGCTGGGCCTGACAGAAGAGAAAACCAACGTCAACGGCGGCGCGATCGCCCTGGGGCATCCGCTCGGCTGCTCGGGAGCCCGAATCCTCACGACCCTGCTGCACGAGATGAAGCGCAGGGCTTCTGACCAGAGCAGTGCTTATTACGGTATGGCTACGCTGTGCGTCGGCGTAGGCCAGGGTGAAGCGACTCTGGTGGAATGGCTGCGATAGCCGGCTTAGCGCTGGTAACCGGATCGACTGGATTTGTCGGCGCGCACCTATGCCGCGGCCTGCTGGAGCGCGGGTACCGGGTGCGCGCCTTTCACCGATCTACCAGCACCCTGCGGCTGCTAGAGGGACTGGACGTTGAGCACGCCATTGGCGACCTGACCCAGCCGGAAACACTCCACGATGCCATGGAAGGTGCAGCGGTGGTGTTCCACGCGGCAGCCTGGATGGGCGGAAACAGCCCGGCAGGCCGCCAGTACGCAGTGACGGTGGAAGGCACGCGCAACGTTCTAGCGGCAGCGCGGCAAGCTGGCGTGCGCCGCGTGGTGCATACCAGTTCTGTGGCAGCGTTGGGGGTGCCAAACGAGGCTTCGAATTCAGAGCCGGGCGCAACCGGGCTGATGAACGAAAACCACTCCTGGAACTTTCGCCCCGATTTCTATCCCTACGGGTACGCCAAGTACCTGGCCGAACAGGAAGTGCAGAAAGCTGTGGCAAACGGCCTGGACGTTGTGATCGTCAACCCCAGCCTGGTGTTCGGCGGCGGCGACGTGTACCGCCAGTCGGGGTCGATCATCACACAGGTGGCGGAACGGCGCATCACCGTGGCCGTTGAGGGCGGGGTCAACTGCGTACACATCGATGACGTGGTCGATGGACACATCGCGGCATTGGAGCACGGAACCACCGGCGAGCGCTACATTCTGGGCGGCGAGAACCTGAGCATCCTGGACCTGCTGACCCTGATCGCGGAGATCACCGGTGTGCCTGCGCCCTCCATGGTGCTGCCCGGCTGGCTGGTGCGCTCGATCGGCGGGCCGGCCCACTTGCTGCAAGGCTTTCTCAACCTGCCCATCTCCCTCGATCTACTGCGGCTGGCAGGATACAATTTCTTCTACGATCTGACCAAGGCCGAAACGGGCCTGGGTCTAGTGAATCGTCGCCCGGCCCACCTGGCAATCGAAGAGGCCGCCGCGTGGTTCCGACCAAAGCAGGAAGTTACGACTGCCTGAAGGTGATATCTATTCAACAACACACATGTGTGTTGAATAGATATCAATTATCCACCAATCTCGCTCATCGTCCTGTTCAGCGCCACTTCACCATCCCGCAGGCCGTGACCCCACGGTTTGTTCCAAACGCCGTCGAGGACCAGCATGCGCAGGTCTTCGAGCGTGGCCCCCTGGCGCAGCGGGGTGAGCAGGTCCACTTCCTTCTCGCGCAGCAGGCACAGGCGCAGCTTGCCGTCGGCCGTCAGGCGGGCACGCGTACACGAGGCGCAGAACGGCACCGTCACCGAGGAGATGAAGCCCACCTCGCCCTGCGCCTCCGGCAATTTATACATACGCGCTTCGCCATCCAGGTGACCATCATTGACCGGGGTCAGCGGCCCCAGCGCGCCCTCAATCCGCTGCGCCATCTCTTTGGCCGTTACCACCTGGGTCTGCTGGAACTCGGTAGCACCTGCGAAGGGCATCATCTCGATAAAGCGCATCTGCCATGGCTTCTTCAATGTTAGCGCCGCCAGATCCACCACATCCGACTCGTTGTAACCACGTACCACTACCGCGTTGAGCTTCACCGGCGCCAGACCTACCCGTTCTGCCGCTTCAATCCCTTCCCAAACCTGTTCGAACGAGCCCCAGCGGGTCAATCTCTTGAACTTGGCCGGGTTGAGGGTATCCACACTGACGTTCACCCGCTGCAATCCGGCAGCCTTCAACGGCGCGGCCAGCTTGCCCAGCAGCACGCCGTTGGTCGTCATAGTGAGGTATTTTACGCCTGGTGTCGCCGCTATTTCGCGCACAAGATCAACGATATGCGCGCGCACAGTTGGCTCACCCCCGGTCAGCCGGAATTTATCAAAGCCGAGCTTTGCGAAGAGCCGCACCAGCAGCAGCAGCTCGTCATCCTGCATGAGATCGGCATTAGGCCGAAAGGTCATATCTTCTGGCATGCAGTAGACGCAGCGCAGATTGCAGTGATCTGTCAGGCTGATGCGCAGGTAATGGATTTTTCTACCAAACCGGTCGAGGGTCATATCATCTCCGTGCAGCGCGAATTCTTTTTATATTATAGTCAAAAATAGTCTAAAAAGGAATATTTAGACCTTTCGGAATTGCCGTGGTTGGAGGGGAGAGAAGC
>JAEYTI010000052.1 GCA_023434145.1 Chloroflexota bacterium
TTCCACGGATTTTGGGTCCCACGGGGGGGGGCACCACCTCCTGTCACACCAAAACTCCTTGAAATCCATAAAGAGCTGAGAACTATTCTAAAATAGAACCGGGCGGCTGGCAAATCGACTTTACGCCCATCGGAGGAGCAGGGGTATGGACGACATGGAAGTTGTTGCTGCAACGTTGGAAGACCGCACGGTATTCCGCAACCTGATGCACCTGTACTTATATGATTTCAGCGAGTATACCGGTGATGACGTGGACGAAAACGGATTTTTTGAGGACGAATACCTCGACCGCTATTGGGTAGAACCAGCCCGTTACCCCTTTTTGGTCAAGGTGGAGGGCCATTACGCCGGGTTTGTGATGGTCCGTGATATGGGAGCGTTTGAGATTGAAGGGCAGGGCACAGAAAGGACGTATTCCATTGCTGAGTTTTTTGTGATGAAAAAGTACCGCCGTCGTGGCATTGGCAAACGGCTGGCCTTTGCTATCTTCGACCGCTTCCACGGTCGCTGGTGGGTTTCTCAAGAAATGCCAAACGTTCCCGCGCAGCAGTTCTGGCGCAGGGTCATTGGGGAGTATACGGGCGGCAGCTATACAGAATTTGTCGAACCGCGGGAGAAAAGGCCGACGCAGGTGTTTACCTCGCCTGGCATCTCAGGCGCTTCCGCTACCGAGCCTTAAACATCGTCGGCTCGGAATAATCGCATGATCCGGTAGCTCCCATCTGCTGGGCGGCGCGGACGACCTCACTGCCCAGCGTTTGCAACTGCTCCGCCGTGCGCGGATCGCTGGGGTGGCCGTGCGCGTCAAAAGCTTGCCAGGCCTGCCCAACTGGCAGCACGAATGGAACTGCCCAGGCGCGCAAGGCGCGCACAATATACTCCATGGTGTTGATGGCTTGCAGGCCCTGGGTGCCGCCCGCGGTACTGACAAGCCCAATGATTTTGTCAGAAAGGAAGAGCGGGTCTTCGCCACGCAGCAGATCGAGCCAGTCGATGGCGTTTTTGAAGGAGCCGCTGACCGTTCCATGGTACAGCGGGCTGCTCCAGATCATCCCCTGGGCGGCACATGCAGTGCGGGCCAATCGGGTGGCAGCTGCGGGGGCTTCCATGCCCGGCGTGTACATGGGAAGGTTCAGCTCGCGAACGTCGAACATCTCCACTTCCGCGCCTGATTCTTCGGCGGCGTCCAGCGCGAACCGAAGCGCCATCAGGCTGGTTGAGTCGGCTTTCAGCGACCCTCCCAGGCCGACGATTTTCACTTTGTTTTCCACAATTTTCTCCTTGCTATATCTCCCCCAAGTCGTTACAGTCGCGCCAATCGCGGGAAAAGAAGCTTTCCGCCCATTCAAACGCGCAGCCGGCTGCTGCCGCCGCGCCACGGTCGTCCTCGCTGTCGCCGACGAACAACGTTTCCTGCGGGGCTGCGTTGGCATCACGCATAGCTTGCAGCAGCATGCCCGGCAGCGGTTTGCGCCAGTCCTGTTCCCAGCGCGGATCGTCTGCGTACTCTGGCGGCACCGGCGCCCATTGGCCTTCGCGGTTCTTGTAGCGAAATGCTACGTAAACGGGCAAATCAATCGGCGCGCCGAGTGTTTCTACCAGCCCGCGCAGCCGCTCCTCGATCTCATCGACGGTGGGGTACTTGTGCGGCTTACCCCAGCCTTCCTGCTCCATCCAGTAGCGCATACCGACGCCGCCCTGGTTGGTAGCGATGGCAATTTTTGGCGTTTCTGTGCAGTTGTTGTAGACCAGCCGGAAGAAATCTTGCACGCGCGGCAGCAGATGCAGCGTGTAGATCTTGGCCAGCGTACCGTCAACGTCGAACACAATCAGGCGTTTCATGGCTGTGCGGCCCTCGTTCCAGGTTCGGCCTGTTCCGGTAAGATCGCCTGCGGGCGCACGGGCCCCTGCACCAACTGATCGAATATCGTGTGGGTGGGCAGGCCCATGTCTTTCTCGGTGCCGCGCCCGGCTTCCGCTACGTCCGCGCTGACAATGGTGATGTGCAGCTCGGTTTTTGGCTGGAATACGCGCCCCAGGTAGCGCACCGCTACTTCCTGGTAGCCGTAGGCTTCTTTGTGAAGCTGAACGACCACGTAGCCGGTTTGCGGGTCGAAGACAGTTTTCACTGGCTGCCGTAGCTGGTGATCTTTTGGCACAAGAGACTGCATGCAGTGCTATCCTCCCTGCGGCTATTATACTGAGGAAAGGATCAAGAAAACCTCTATACAGCGGCGCAGGATGGGGTAGTACATGTGGCGGTAGTTTTGTTAGAAGACGCTATTTGTGGCGGTAGGGTATACCCTACTTCCCTTCGAGGATCACTACCACCTGTACTTTCTATGCGGGTGCGATAGAATGATGACAACAAAGGATTATTATCCTTGAACGGAACCATCCCCTTCCACCGGGAGCCCAGCCCAAATTTATATCGCGGTGGTCGTGGTTAACACATATCCGTTCACGCTACTGCCAGGTCGCTTTGGGGGCAAAAGACCTGGCGGAGTGCTTTAAAGGAAACGTTACTGGTGAAACAATCAACCCCGCCGTTTCGGCGGGGTTGAGATTTTAACGGGGGTTATGCCCTGCCGGCAATGAGGAACATCAGCATGGACCGGACGGCGCGGAATGCAACCGAATAGGCAGCCCAATGTGCAGCGCGAGCAACCATGCCCCGCCGGGCGGCACGGATCTCGCATTCTCGCTGAGCCATGTCAAGCCGGTGTTCGCCGCGCTGTTTCAGCACCGCGATCCCCTGCATGATCTGCCCCGTAACGCCGCGTACCTGCTCATGATCGTTTGCGTCACCGTGGTAGGTGGATGGCGTGCCTACCGTCATCGCATAGGGGCCGTGCAGGTACCACGCGCCGGGTTCCATCTTTCCCTCTACTTTGGTCTGCACCATACGGATCTGCGCCGGGTCTAGGCTGATACCTACAGGAACTACCGGCGCGCCTGTGCTGAGCGCCAGCCGGGCGACGCCGGTGTGGCCCTTGTGCATCCCCGCCGCCGGGCTAATCACGCCCTCAGGAAAGATAATCACCGTGCGCCCCGCTTTGAGCAGGCGAGTGGCTTCTTCGAGCGCATCGCGCCCGCTGCCTGGCACTACCGGGATATGCCCAGCCATGCGCAGAGAACGCCCAAACACCGGCACTTTGAACAAAGTCTCCAGAATAAGAATGCTGGTCTGTTCTGTGAACAGCGCGGTCACGTAAGCAGGGTCGCTGGTACTGGGATGGTTGACTGCGATGATCTTGGGGCCGTCGGGGAGCGGGTATTCGTGCTGGATATCTGCTCGGAGGATATGGCGAACATAGTAGTTCACTGCGGCACGCCCAATCATGTACCATGTTTTTTGAAACATTTTCGTGTACCTTTTCTGGAATTTAATGGTCTTTTGCTCCACCCGGCACGCTGCTTATGCATCATATTGTTCGGGTTGTCACTAAACATTAGAACACAAGAGTCGAGAATTCGTTGCGTATTGATATTCCTTGTTTGGAGCCTGTAAGGTGCTTGAAAAGAAGCCGGTGCTTTCCCCCGCTCTGCTACAATAATTTCTGATAGAAATCGCTTTGCGAAGCACCAAGGAAGTGGATCCGTACAGCCCAAAGGAGGTCTTCGATGCTGCACTATCTGGAGATGGATGGCTACACTCTGGTGACGCCCGGCCCAGGCGACGTGGCGTGGATCGAATCGCTGATGGATTACAGCAAGCAGGCCAACCGGGAGTATCTGGATGCGCTGGCGGAGCCGCCAAAAGGTGGCCACCTGACCGGGTCCTTCATCTACTCGCACCCGCCTGATTATGTTGGCCGTCCAACAATGGATTGGAGCACAGCGGAGTGGCGCGCTC
This sequence comes from Chloroflexota bacterium, assembly GCA_023434145.1. Classification (GTDB taxonomy): domain Bacteria; phylum Chloroflexota; class Anaerolineae; order Anaerolineales; family Anaerolineaceae; genus DSYU01. The sequence goes on from JAEYTI010000052.1 coordinate 3,857, forward strand.
TGTTCCGCGAGATGAAGGAAATGGGCATCGATACCGTCATTTACCAGGCGGCTGCGTGGGCGGAGGTGCGCGAGTGCAGCTATCGTTCCAAAATCTTTGAAGGATTCCGTATGTGGAATTCGTTTGACCCGCTGGTGGAGGCGGTTGCCAAAGAGGAGATGGTTTTCTACATGGGCGGCCTGGGCAACCTGTATGCCTTCGACGAGAACGCTACGGCAGAAACGCTCTCGCGGGATGCGGATTTGCAGCTTGCCTGCTTTGACGAGCTCGCCGCGTTGTATCAGGGTGGCTTCCACGGATTTTACATGAGCCCTGAGACCGGCTACCCCGGCGGCCGCCAGCCCGAGCGCGAGCGGCTGCTGAACAGTTACTACCGCGATGTGTGTGGCGGGATAAAAGCGCGCATGCCAGAACTGCCCATCCTGCTTTCGCCGGGCACCTTTTACCGCGTGGGCGAAGAGGAGAACATCTACGGCTTTCTCTATGGACTGTTCTACGACTGCCCAATCGACGTGATGTGCCCGCAGGATTCGGTTGGCACCTTTGGCAACCGGCTGCCCCATCTAAAGCCTTCATTTGCTATTTGGCAGCGGCTGTGCGAGGCGCTCGGCTGCAAGTTGTGGGTGAACGTGGAAAGCTTCGAGCGCGAGAAGATCGGCACGGCGCAAGATTTTGGCCCCGCGGACTTTAAGCGGCTGGCCGCGCAGCTTTCACACGCCGCGCAAGTAGGCGAGAAGATCGTTAGCTGGGAGGTGCCGTACTTCTATTCTCCCATGGCTGGAGCGCGCGGAATAGCCCTGCGCCGCCAGTACATGGAGTCTCTGGCAGCCGGCGAGCGGGATTGAAGAATGATATTTTCCAGGGATGGGGTACTGAGCACCCCACCCCTGGAAAATATCACAAAGGTTCTCATCGGAGGCGCTATATTTGCCCTGCTCCTGCCCAATCTCGGCCCGCGCTGGCCTCGGAATAGGGTTTATCCCACTACGGCGGATGCAAAGTAGGGTGTTTTTTCTTTCTCCAAACCTGATAAAACTAAGATAGGTCTGCTTTTTGTGGATGGATTACGGTGCAACGCGCCATATTTCATCCATTAAAACCCAATTGGCCGACCACGCAGGGGGCGAAAGGAAGAATCGATGCATCCATTATTTCGAAAGAAAAGCAGAGTCGCCGCATTGGTGAGCGTTACCCTATTGGCCCAGTGCTGCTGCTGCATCCTGCCGGTAGGCTGGCAGGTTCAACAGGAGTCTCCCACCTTCCAGTCGATGATTGAGAAAGTCGAGCGGACGTTCCAGATCGACCTCGGGGCTGTAGAGCAGATCAGCTTATTCCGCGAGTAAGTGCGCTCTAGGTTCTCCGTGGTTGTATGGGGAGGGTGCACCCTCTCCATACAACCACGGAAAAAACCCAAAAGAACTTTTTTACGGCGAGAATCGGTGGTAACATTGGCTTCATATGCGCCCCCAGATCCTCGCCAGCCTGCTCCTGTTCGTGTTGTTGATCGCTGCCTGCGCGCCGGTTGTTCCACAGCCGCTCTCGGCGTCTGGCGAACAATCTGCCGCGTCTGTGACGCAAACGGCCCAGTCTGCCATTGCTACCCTGGTCGCTGAGCAGCTTGCTGCGCTTCCAACAGCGACCGCCACAACGGCTCCGACTGCTACCGAGACGCCAGAACCTACTGCGACCGCAACTATCCCTGCGACAGTGTCGCCGCCAGAACGTACCAGCTACGAGCTGAACGTAACGTTTACGTACGACTCGCGCTCGGCTCACGTCTCTGAACGGATCCGCTACAGCAACGCTTCCGGTGACGTGCTGCCCGATTTGCGCCTGATGGTGGAGCTGGCTGCCTTCCGCGATCTTTTCCACATGGGGGGCATTTGGTGGGTGGATGGCGAGGTAGAAACCCCGGTGGAAAACGCTACCTGGCAAGGGCAGCAGATCCACATTCCGCTGCGCCAGCCGCTGCAGCCCGGCCAAACAGCCGTACTGCGCGTTGATTACGAGTTCACCCTGCCTTCGCAATCCGCGGTGACTGGTGACCGGCCTATGCCGATAGGCTATACTGCCCGGCAGGCCAACCTGGTGGATTGGTACCCCTTTGTGCCACCCTACCGCAGCGGGTCGGGCTGGCTGGCGCACCCCCCGGCCTTTTACGGCGAGCATCTGGTATTTGACCTGGCGGACTTCACCGTCAACCTGACGATTACCGATCAGCGTGATGATCTGCTGGTGGCGGCAAGCGCGCCCGCGGAACAGGAAGGCGATGGGCTGCGCTTTCATCTCTCCGCAGCGCGCAACTTCGTGCTCTCCATCGGGCACGAATACGCGGTGTCTACCGAGCAGGTGGGCGACGTGACCGTCTCCAGTTACTACTTCTCGGTTAACGAGCGGGCAGGGAAGCGTGTTTTACAGACGACCGTGGAATCGATCGAGCTGTATGAGGAATTGTTTGGCCCCTACCCGCATGAAACGCTGGCGGTCGTGGAAGCTGATTTTCTGGATGGCATGGAGTATGATGGGCTGTACTTTCTTAGCAAAGCCTTCTACAACCTGCACCAGGGCGGCGTGCAAGAATATCTGGTAGCGATTGCCGCGCATGAAACTGCCCATCAGTGGTGGTATGGCGTCGTTGGCAACGATCAGGCCAATGAGCCCTGGCTGGACGAAGCCTTGTGCACCTATACCGAGCACCTCTATTACGAGCGATATTATCCAGAGGCGCTGGATTGGTGGTGGCAGTACCGTGTAAATTTGGACTCTCCGCGCGGTTGGGTGGATACCACGGTTTACAGCCATGAGGGCGCGCAGCAAACGTACCGTGACTACCGAGGAGCGGTATATCTGAACGGCGCGCACTTCCTGCACGATCTTCGCGAGGGCATGGGCGAAGAGGCGTTTTTGGATTTTCTGGGCGACTATGCGGAACGCAATGCCGGGCAAATCGCCACCGGTGATGGCTTTTTCACCCTGCTGGCGGAACATACAAGCATGGATATTGCTCCGCTGCTGGAAAAGTACTTCTTTTACCGGTAAAGCGGTTTTGGTAGCAACAGGCGTACGAAATCACGTTAAGTAGTCGTGAATATTTTGTACATGCTTGTTGTTCACCAGGATTGGACAAAACCTGTATAATTGGAGTACACTTTGACTTTAAACTCCGTTCGCGAAAATGCGCATTTGCGGCGGCACAATGAGATGAGTTCTTTAACCTGGTGAATGCATGCCGGATAGTATCCGTTCCTTACTTCGTGTTGTAATCATCTACCTTATCGTTGCTGGACTGTGGGTCACCTTTTCTGACACCATTCTATTTGCGTTGGATCGACAGTATGGGCTTCCAGATGAAGTCGCCACCTATAAGGGGCTGGCGTTTGTTTTTGTGACGACTGTCCTCTTGTTTGTCGTGCTGATCCGCGAGCTGCGGCGGCGAGAGCAGGAATGGCAGGTTCACCTGGAGGACAAGGAAAAGCTGCTGGAGGAGAAAAACAACCTGCTGTCGCAGCTCCAGGGGAAGAATGAAGATTTGCTCGATGCCTACGAGAAAACCATCCGCGGCTGGTCGCTGGTGCTGGAAAAGCGCAACCGCGAGGTAAAAGATCACAGCCGGCGTGTGACGGCCCTGGCCGAGCGGCTGGCGCGGCACATGGGCGTGGAAGACTCAGAGATTATCCACATCCGGCGTGGGGCACTGCTGCATGATATTGGCAAGATGGCGATCCCCGATACCATCATCCTCAAAAATGGCAATCTCGGAACAGATGACTGGTCCGAGATCCGCCGTCACCCGCTGTACGGTTTTGAAATGCTATCGGAGATTGAGTTTTTGCGCCCTGCCATGGATATTGTGCTCTGTCATCATGAAAAGTGGAACGGCGAGGGTTATCCGTTTGGCCTTGCCGGCGATCAGATCCCTTTGTACGCGCGCATCTTCTCAGTGGTGGACGTGTGGGACGCGCTGCTGGCAGATGATCGCCCGTATCGCAGCCCAGAAACGCCAGAGACTGCCGCGGACTACCTGCGCGAGCAGGCGGGCGTACAGTTTGACCCCGAAATTGTGGATACCTTCCTCAATCTGCTGGAGCAGGACCCATCACTGCTGAACAACGTCTACATCCACCAGGCATAGCTAAAACGGAGTTTCTCCACGAGAGCACCCCAACAAACTGTTAACTGCCCAAGAAAGTGAAACGCACCTAACGAAAGCCCTGCGATTGAGCAATTACAAAATTAAATCGCTCAATATAGGTTTCAAGGAGTTTTTGGTATGTTGGGGTGGTGAAACCACCCCAACATACCAAAAACTCCTTGAAACCCGATATGAGCCAATTAAATAAGATTAACTTGATAAAAATTATCATATTCGATTATACTATGGGGGCAGGTCCGCACAACCTGCCCCCATTTTTTATTCCATTCTGTAGAAGGAGAATCCCCGTTGATGAACCGTGTGCATCGTTTCCTGGCTGTAATTTCCTTTGCGGCGCTTGCCATTTCCGCTTGCTCGCCGCTGATTGCAAATGCGCAGAAGAAGACTTTGGTAGTGTACTCGGGCCGGTCGGAAAGCCTGGTTGGGCCGGTGATCGAGCAGTTTGAGCAAGCATCTGGGATTGAAGTGGAAGTGCGCTGGGGGAACACCTCTGAGCTGGCTGCCACGCTGCTAGAAGAGGGTGAGAAATCACCCGCTGATGTGTACTTTGCCCAGGACCCGGGCGGATTAGGCGCAGTTGTGGACATGCTCGCGCCGCTGCCGGAGGATACCTTGAATCAGGTGGAAGCCCGCTTCCGTGACGCGGAAGGGCGCTGGGTGGGCATTTCGGGCCGCGCGCGCGTGGTGGTTTACAACACGGATACGCTGACCCCCGAAGCATTGCCCTCGGACCTGTGGGGCTTCATTGATCCGAGCTGGAAGGGCCGCATCGGTTTTGCCCCTACCAACGCATCCTTCCAAACCATGATCACCGGCATGCGTGCCGTGTGGGGTGAGGAACGCACACGCGAGTGGCTTGCGGGCTTCCGGTCCAATGATCCGGTGGCTTACGAGAACAATACCTCCATCGTAGCCGCGGTTGGCGCAGGTGAGGTAGAGGTGGGCCTGGTGAACCACTACTACCTGTATCGCTTCCTCACAGAAGAAGGACAGAGCTTTTCGGCGCGCAATCACTTCTTCTCCGGCGGTGGGCCTGAGTCACTGGTGATGTCGGCGGGCGCGGGCGTCATCAAAACCACCGACCAGCCGGAAGAGGCGCAGCGGTTTATCAACTTCCTGCTCTCGCCGGTGGCGCAGCAGTATTTCGCCACGCAGACGTTTGAATATCCGCTGGTAGAGGGTGTGGTGACCGACCCTGGCCTGCCCCCACTGGCAGACTTGAATTCCGCGGACATTCACGTGACCGATCTGGCCGACTTGCAGGGCACGGTAAAACTGCTGCAAGAGACAGGTGTACTTCCATAAGATGGCTGGCGGTCGAATCGATCTTCCGCTAAATCGGCTTCCGCTCCCAGGTGTGCGCTGGGAGCGGGCCTGGCTGTGGGCGGCGTCGGTAGGGGCAGCGGTGCTGCTGCTCTTGCCGGTGCTGTACCTGCTCGTGCGTTTTGCCGGGGCAGGGCCGGTGGTGTGGGGCCAGCTCATCACCACCTCTACTGCCGCCACTCTGGCGCGCACACTGCTGCTGGCGCTGGCCGTCACAACCACCTCTGCGCTGATCGCTGTTCCAGCAGCATGGCTCACCACCCGATCTGACCTGCCCGCCCGGCGCTTGCTGGCGGTGCTGCTAGCGCTGCCCATGGTGATCCCCAGCTACGTGGGTGCGTACTTGTTGGTGGCCTTCTTAGGCCCGCGCGGAATGCTGGCGCAGGTCAGCGGTCTGACGGTTCCTTCGCTGTATGGCTTCTGGGGCGCGCTGCTGGTGCTGACCCTGCTGTGCTACCCTTACCTGTTCCTGGCGGTGCGTTCCGCGCTGCAAGGGATCGACCCAGCGGTAGAGGAAGCGGCGCGCAGCCTGGGCTGCTCGGCTTGGGGTGTGTTCCGTCGCGTAACCCTGCCGCATCTACGTCCGGCGCTGGCGGCAGGCGGTCTGCTGGTGGCGCTTTACGTGCTGCGCGACTTTGGCGCCGTTTCCATCTTGCGCTACGACACCTTCACCCGCGTGATCTACATACAGTATCAATCCGCGTTTGACCGGCAGGCTGCCAGCGGCCCGGCCCTGCTGCTGGTGGCACTGACGCTGATCCTGCTGGCGCTGGAGGCCCGCGCGCGCGGGCAGCAGCACTACCGGCGGATGGCAGGGGGCGCTCGCGTGTCTTCCAGCACCCGGCTGGGGAGGTGGCGTGTGCCTGCATTGATCTTCTGTGGGGTGATTATCACCGCCGCGCTGGTGATGCCGGTAGGCGTGCTGGCGTACTGGCTGGCACGCGGCCTGCAGGCAGGCGAGCAGATCGCCGCTTTGTGGGAGTCGGCGCGGAACTCGCTGCTTGCATCTGGCCTGGCTGCGCTGGTAACCTTACCGCTGGCACTGCTGCCGTCGCTGCTCAGCGCGCGGGCGCCGGGCAGGGGCAGCAGCCTGCTGTACGGGCTGGCTTATGCGGGCTACGCGCTGCCCGGTATTGTGGTGGCGCTGGCGGTGGTGTTCTTTGGCCTGCGTTTTGCCGAGCCGCTGTACGGCAGCCTGGCAATGCTTTTGCTGGCCTACGTGATCCTCTTCGCGCCGCAAGCGATGGGCGTGCTGCGCGGAGCGCTCTTGCAGCTACCCGCCCACGTGGAGGATGCAGCGCGCAGTTTGGGGCGCGGTCCGCTGCGCGTGCTGGTGGAGGTGACCCTGCCGCTCATTCGCCCAGGCATACGGGCGGGCGCTGCGCTTGTCTTTCTTACCGCCATGAAGGAACTGCCTGCCACGCTTATCCTCAGCCCGCTGGGGTTTGAAACGCTGGCGGTGGATCTTTGGTCGGCGGTCTCTGAAGCATTCTTTGCCCGCGCCGCTGCCCCCGCGCTTTTGCTGGTGTTGTTTTCTTCGGTACCGGCGGCCTTTTTCTTGTCTTTGGAGCAAAAATGACCGATTTTGCACTGTGCTGTTCTGGGCTCACCAAGCAATTTGGTTCTACGCGCGCGGTCGGCGGTGTAGACCTTCACATCCGCAAGGGCGAAATTCTGGCGCTGGTTGGGCCGAGCGGTTGCGGCAAAACGACTCTGCTGCGGCTGATCGCCGGGTTCGAGCAACCCGATGCGGGCGAGATGTATTTGCAAGGCCGCCTCGTGGCTGGCCCAACCAGCTTCTTGCCCCCCGAACGGCGAGGGGTGGGAATGGTATTCCAGGAATATGCCCTGTTCCCGCACCTGACGGTCGCGGAGAACGTCGCCTTCGGACTGACCGGGGCCGACCGACGCGTCCGCGCGCTGCGCGTGGCGGAGATGCTGGCATTGGTGGGGCTTTCGGGCTATGGCGACCGCTACCCGCACCAACTTTCGGGAGGGGAGCGCCAGCGGGTGGCATTGGCCCGCGCGCTGGCGCCCAACCCGGTGCTGGTGCTGCTGGATGAGCCGTTCAGCAGCCTGGACGCCGACCGCCGCGCATTGGTACGTGAAGAGGTACACGGCATCCTCAAACGGGCTGGGGCAACGGCAGTGTTTGTTACCCACGACCAGGAAGAGGCGCTGGTGATGGGTGACCGGCTGGCGGTGCTGCACCAGGGCCGCATCGAGCAGTTGGATCGGCCGGACATGGTCTTCCATAATCCGGCGACGCGCTTTGTGGCCGAGTTTATGGGCCAGACGGATTTCTTGCCCGGCAAGGTGACGCCGGAGGGAATTCGCACAGAGGTGGGCCTGCTGCCCCAGCGCGTGCGCGTTCCCGATGGCACGGATGTAGAACTGGCCGTGCGCGGCGACGACATTGCGATATGTGTAGAGCCAAAGGACTCGGCGGGTGCGCCTGCGGCAGTAGCTGCCACAGGTGTGGTTGTCGGCTGCCGCTTTCAAGGCGCGCAGAACATCTATGCGCTGCGGCTGCCTTCCGGGTGCGTGCTGCACTCTATTCAGCCGCACACGTGCCGCGTGGCGACTGGGGCGCAGGTGTGCGTCTTCGCAGACCCCGGGCACCCGCTGGCCTGTTTCTACGAGGGGCGCGCTGTTCCGGTGGACCCAGCGGAGGGTGAGTGAACCACCCGCGACCCAGCGAACAGGTCGTAGGGCGCGCGCTGGGAGGGGTGAAAGATCAGAAAGCCCAGCCAGGCGAAGATCAGTATCCAGACCACAAGAAAGCCGATCACCGAAGCCGTTGGTACATCAACCACGTTCATCGGCCAGCCGGGGATGTGGAACAGGCTGCTGTGCGCAATCTGCCAGGGCAGAAATTTCACCACAGATCGCAGCAGAGCGCGCGGTAAGGTGAGCCTGACGCCCTGTTCATCCGTTACGCACAGGCGCATCCGCTGTTTGCCCCAGGTGGCCTGCCGCGGCCCGCTTTCCAAAATGGCGAAGTAGAGGATCACCGGCAGCACGAGGCTGAGAAAGGCGAACAGGTCGGCGCGGACGGGGTTGGCGAAGAGACCGGTGAGCGCTGGACCGGCTCCGCTGCGCAAGATGAGCATTGATACAACCGTCAGCGTGACGATATAGACGGAGATAACCAGATAATCGAGCAGGAAGGCGAGCAGGCGTTTCCATGGGGTTGCGGGGGGTAGGAGCATTATTTCACCTCGGTTGCGCTATTGTACTCCATCGTGTATGCGGCGCAGCAATTTGCGCTCGCAAAGTCGTGTACAATTACACTATCACAATTGCTGTTGTGCGGGAGACCGAATGGAAATCAACGATGCCTTTATCGATGTCGCTGGAAATCGCATTCATTATTTGACTGCCGGGTCATCGGGTCCGGCTGTCGTGCTGCTGCACGGGGGCGGCATTGACAGCGCCCGGCTCTCGTGGGAACTACTAATCCCTGAACTAGCGGAGACCCATCGCGTATTTGCCCCTGACTTTCCTGGTTTTGGTGAGAGCGATAGACCCGACGCGCCGTACTCAGTAGATTACTACGTCCACTTTTTGACCGAATTTCTGCGCGCCTTGCAGATAGAAAAGGCCAGCCTGGCCGGAATTTCGATGGGCGGGAGTGTAGCGCTCGGCTTTACCCTGGCGCATCCATCCTGTGTTGAGAAGCTTGCGCTGGTTGACAGCTACGGCTTGCAGCGCGCGGCGCCGTATCACAAGCTCAGCTACCTGTTTGTCCGCCTGCCAGGTGTGAATACGCTAAGCTGGGCGATGCTAAAAAGCCGTTCCGCGGTGCGGGCCTCGCTGAAGGCGCTGCTGCAACGGCCCGGCTCGCTTACCGAAGAACTGGTGGATATGGCTGTTGCGGAAATTCAGCGCCCCAATGCCGGAAAAGCATGGCAGGCTTTCCAGAAAAGCGAGATGCTGTGGTCGGGAACGCGCACCACCTATATGAACCGGCTGAAAGAGATCACTGTTCCGGTGCTGATCGTGCACGGCGCCAAAGATACACTGGTCCCGAGGGATGCCTCACAGGAAGCGCACGTGCGCATTCCAAGTTCGCGGCTGCATTGGGTAGATGGCGCGGGGCACTGGCCGCAGCGCGATCATCCCAAAGATTTCAACCGGGCGGTAGTGCGGTTCTTCAATGAATCCACTGAGGATGGGCTCCGCAAAACGGATTGAAGGGGCACAGAATGATAGATGTCGGTTTTGCGCTGGACCCTGGGATACGGCGCCGGGGACGTGAAAACCAGGACGCGATTGCAGTGCACCCGGCTGCGCCCGGCGATCATCGCCCGACTCTGGTGGTTGTGGCCGATGGTATGGGCGGTTATGAGGGCGGCGCAGTGGCGAGCAGGCTGGTTGTGCAGAGCTTTGGCGAATTGTACCGGCAAATGACGCCACAATCTCGCCCGCTGGCGGCGCTAAAGCAGGGCGTTGCGGATGCGCACGCGGCTATGCGGCGGATGGCCGTGCAGGAACCGCGACTGATGCAGATGGGCAGCACCATTGCCGCCGCAATGATGAAAGATGACAAAATCGCGCTGGTAAATGCGGGCGACAGCCGCGCTTATCTCGTTACGCAAGCTGCGATGTGTCAGATCAGCCACGATCACAGCTACGTGGGTGAGTCGGCACGCCGCGGGCTGATCCTATCCGAAGAGGTACGCACGCACCCACGCCGCAGCGTGCTGACCATGTCGATCAGCGTGCAGCGCGAGCAGGTGGAGTTGTTCAGCGGGGAGTTTGACTGGCAGAAAGGCGACCGGCTGCTGCTGTGCTCGGATGGGCTGTGGAGCGCGGTCACGGAGGAGCAGATCCACAAGGTGGTGATAGATTTGTCGCCGCAGCAGGCCGCGGATGAACTGGTGCGCCTGGCAAATGCCAACCAGGGCCCGGATAACATCGCCGTGGTTGTAACCCGGTACATAGGATAACAAAAAGCCGCCCAAAGAATTTCCAGGCGGCTTTTTGTATCACTCCAGTTGTTTAGCGGACCTTTATCACCGTCTCCGCGCCGTCGATCTCGTCAGCCTGGGCACGCAGGCGAATTTCGCCCGGCCCGGTGGCCTTAACAACTGCCAGCAGCTTGCCCTCGAAGGCCTTGCGCTGGCTGCCGATGTAGCTTTCCTCGGTCTGTGGATTGCCGCTGCCTACTGCTAGAAGCGTGCCCGGCCCCTTGATGCTGAACAGCACGTTGTTTTCAGCGGTGGGAACGATGCGGCCATTCTCGTCGTGGATTTCGACCGTCACGAAGCACAGGTCGTCCGCGCCGTTGAGGGTGGCGCGGTCAGGGGAGAGGTGGAGGCGCGCCGGTTCACCGGTGGTGCGAAGCGCGTACTCGGCTGCCTGCGCTCCATTCTCGTAGCCCACGGCCTTTAACTCGCCCGGCTCGTATGGCACCTCGAAAGTAGCGGTGAGATGGTTGGCGCGCCCGGCGGGCTGCTTGCCCAGCGAGCGCCCGTTGAGGAACAACTCAACTTCGTCACAGCGGGAGTAGACATCCACCTTGAAGGTCTGGCCTTCATGCCCGGCCCAGTTCCAATTTGCCGATACCTCTGGCCAGCCCCAGCGGGTGATGTGCCGCTCCAGGTCGTCATTATAAGGCTGGTGTACGGCGACGTACAGCTTCTCACCCACCCCCCATACCTGATCGCGGTAATACGACTGCGGGCGCTTGAAGCCGCACAGGTCCAGGTCGCCGCAGAAGGCCTGGTGCCAGGGATATTCGCCCAGCGTCCAGCGCTGCTCGGGGCCGGGGTACACCCGCCCGATGCCCGACTCGCCCAGGTAGTCGAGCGAGGTCCACACAAAGTCGCCGATCACCCAGGGCATATCTTCCACGCACTGCCAGTTCTCCAGCGCCTCCAGCGGGAAGGACTCGGTGCCCGCCATGATGCGGTTGGGATGGCGCTCGTGGTCGGCTTGGTACTGCTGCCACTGGTAGTTGTAGCCGCCTACGCCGAGCTGGCTGAAAACGGCGTCCGTGTCTTCCCAGGTATGCCCATCACCATGCACGCCGTTGATCGCGGAGGCAACCGGGCGAGTAGGATCGAGCTGGCGGACGTATTCGGCCTGCCTGCGGGCGATCTGCGCGCCGCCGGAACGTCCATCGCGCTCGGCTACCTCGTTGCCGATGCTCCAGATCACTACGCTGGGGTGGTTGCGGTCGCGCTCGACCATGGCGGCGGTGTCGCGCTGCCACCAGTCGGAAAAAGCGACGTGATAGTCATAAGGATTCTTGCCCTGCACCCAGCAGTCGAAACTCTCATCCATCACCAGCATGCCCAGCCGGTCGCAGGCATCGAGGAAGGCGGGGGAGGGCGGGTTGTGCGCGGTGCGGATGGCATTGTACCCGCTGGCCTTGTGTATCTCCACCTTGCGCTCTTCGGAGCGGGCATAAGAGGCGGAACCAATCACGCCGTTATCATGGTGGACGCAGCCACCCTTCATCAGCACCGGCTGCCCGTTGAGCAAGAAGCCCTTTTCGGCGGAGAATTCAATGCTGCGGATGCCAAAGGTGGTCGAGTCGCTGTCCAATTCTTTCCCATCCGCGCTGATGGTCGTCTCCAACCGGTACAGGTTGGGTGATTCTGGTGACCAGAGCGCCGGGTCGGGCAGATCGGTGAAGTCGCGTTCCACGGTCTGCTCGCCGCCGGCGGGAACAGAAGCCCACACTTCTTCGGCGACCTTTTCCGTGCCATCCGGGCCAAGCACACGGAAGCGGACGGTGACGTCTTTGGCTTCTTCGCCCTCGTTCTGTACCTTCACCCGTGCGTGGACGGTGGCCTTCTCCGCGCTCACCTGCGGCGTGGTGACGGTAACGCCCCAATGGGCAATGTGTACCGGCTCGGCAACGATCAGCCAGACCGGGCGGTAGATGCCAGAGCCAGAGTACCAGCGGCTATTCGTCTGCGCGGCGTTATCCACGTTGACCTTGAGCACGTTCTGTTCGCCGAACTTGAGGTAGGGGGTCAGATCAATCAGGAAAGTGGTGTAACCGTAAGGGTGGCGGGTGATGTAGTGCTCGTTGAGGAAGATTTCGGCGTTCATGTACACGCCTTCGAACTCCACAAAAACCTTCTTGCCGCGCCATTCCTCGGGCGCATCGATGATCTTGTGATACTGCCCGCGGCCCATCTCGAACCAGCCGTTGGAAACGCCGCTGGGCATCTCGGGTCCGCGACTTAATTCGATACTCCAATCGTGCGGCAGATCTAGCACGCGCCAGGTGGTGTCATCCTGCGGCTGGCGGCGGTTGGGAGCCTGCTGGCTGTGCAAAAATCGCCACTCCCGGTTCAGGGACTGCTTCTGCATGATGGTTCTCCTTTAGGGTGGGGAAAGAGGATGCGCAAACCGGTAAGGGAAAGTTCCGTGAACGATAACATTAATCGTTGCTGTTATTTTACATGCAATTTCCCTTAGGAAAAGTGAAAACGTAGGGGTAATTCTGGGAGTAAGGTTTCTAAAACTAACCTTTCTGCATATAATCAAAAAAGCAATCCCTTCTGTAAATTAAGAATACGCCCCAGTGTTGAATAATCAATAGGTGTTCTTTTGAAAAATATTCTGCGAGATTCAAGGATAATTCGCTGGTATATACAAGTTGTCTGTGCACTAATTGTTGGATTTCTACTGGCTATTATATTTAGTGGAAAGCTGAGCTTCGCACGTTATGTAGCCGCAGGTGGTTTTGTCTTAGGTATTGTATGCTTCATTCTCCTGGTTTTGAATATCGAAACGATCGATAAGGAAATAAGATCGAGATACGTATCGGCTACGCATGGTGAAAAACGATTTCTAAACTATTTGTTTTACTTTGCTTGGGGACAATGTTTGTTTCTTGGATTGTTAATTTGGGGACTAACACTTTCCCATGATGGGATAATAGATAAAAATCTGGTTGAGGTCAAAGGGAAGATATCAGAAGTTTCTGTTTATGGAGGTAAAAACCAGTATTTAAAAATCAAGCTTGTTGGAAAATCAAACGACTACGAAATTCGCACCTTTCTCATAGGGCAAGAAACGTTAGAAAAGATTGAAAGAGAGTTGCATCCGGGGGTGCAGATTTATCTTACGGTTAAACGCAAAGATGAAAACAATATCGATGCTCGTTATATTAGTTTGTATGGGATTAGAACGGAAAACCTTCATTATTTTACTGTTGAGGATTATCAAAGGGCGGATGCACACAATAACATGGTTGGGATGTATTTAGGAATAGTATTTAACCCAAGTTGCTACCTTGTCGTAGCGGGATAAAAGATCCATGCGTTTTCTGGTAAAGTGTAGGTGCTCAAACCAAAACTGAACCGGAGGAACGCATGGACAGCCAAATTGTAGCAGTATTTTGCCTGTGTGATGATATGTTGAAAGCTTTGCATCACTACGAAGATCCGCAATGCCAGATGCGCGACAGCGAAGTAATGACCACCGCAATTATTGCCGCGCTGCACTTTTGCGGGAACTTTGAGAAAGCGCGCAGCATGTTGTGGGAGCAAGGCTACATTCCGCATATGCTGGGCAAAAGCCGCTTCAATCGTCGCTTGCATCGTATCGCGCATCTGTTTCTGACCCTGCTGCGATTACTGGGAGAAACGTGGAAGGAACTCAATAGCCAATCCATCTACATCCTTGACAGCTTCCCAGTAGCCAGCTGCGACAACTACCGCATCTGCCGGTCGCGTCGCTACCAGGGTGAGGTCTGGCGCGGGCATCAGGCCAGCAAGCGGCGCTATTTTTACGGGTTGAAGATCCATGTACTGGTCACCGAACACGGACAGCCAGTCGAGTTCTTCCTTACTCCTGGTTCCTATAGTGATACTACCGCCTATCGGTTCTATGATTTTGACCTCCCCGAACACGCTTGGATCACTGGCGACAAAGCCTACAACGACTACGAGGTGGAAGACGTGATCAATGAGGCGGGTCTACGCATGAAACCCATGCGCAAGAAGAACTCCAAGCGTCCCTTTGAACCGTGGATTTTCTATCTCCAATCCACCTATCGCAAGATGGTGGAAACGGCTGGCAGCATGATTGAGCGCTTGTTGCCAAAACACATTCATTCTGTCACTGCTCAGGGCTTTGAGTTGAAAGTGGGGCTGTTTGTCCTCGCTTCCTCCATCAACGCCCTTGGGTAGCAACTTG
>JAEYTI010000274.1 GCA_023434145.1 Chloroflexota bacterium
CCTCTGGCCAGATATGCCTTTGATCTTGGCGCTGCTGTTTGTCCATGTCGCTGCAGCCTTGGTTGCTACCTGTGTGACCTTGGTTCGAGAACGATCGTGGAAACTGCATGCGATACCCGGGCTGCCACTCCTGCTTCTAACGGTTTTGTTGCGGGAAGCGTTTGTACGACTCCCCATCTCGATTGGCTAGTCCATGAGCCAGACTGTTCTCCTTCCCCTTTTAATCCTCTGGTTGCTGGTTTGCATGATTCACGATCTGCGCTCGCGCCAGGTGCCGGAGAAGTTGACCCTCTATCCGCTGGTTGCGGCCGGGCTGTACGGCTTCATTCAAGGTTGGTGGATGCCGGTCTTGCTCTTACCAGTGCTGATCTTAGTTTCCGATTGGGAACCGCGCGGAAAGCGGCTGCTGTTTGCTGCGGTGGCTTCAGTCTTTGCTGCGATATTCGAAGAGCGAACCATTGTGCCCGTTCTTGCATTATTCACCATCTGGCTGTTGTGGGAAATGGGCGCGATGGGCGGGGCAGATGCCAAGCTGCTGATGGTTATTACCCTGGTGGTAGGTAACCCCTGGGTGCTGGCACTGATTGCTCTGGCAGGTGGCGTTCAAGGACTGATTGGACTGCTGACCCACAAGCGCTCCGTGCCGTATGTGGTCGCGATCTTCACCGGAACCCTGCTGTATACGGTCAATGTATGGTGGGTCCAAATACTCTAAAACGAAAGGAGGTGAAAAGCCATGCGTTTTTTGAAGGATAACCGAGGGATTGAGTCGACTGAAGTTGCGCTGATTATTGCTGTGGTGGTGCTGGTCAGCTACGGCGCGTACCGGCTGCTGGGAACAAATATTGCTGCCATTGTCACCGATATTGCTGGCCGGATTTAATCAACAATCTGGATCTGCCGGTTATGAGCTTACCGGCAGATCCAACTTGAATTTCTTCTGGAGGAAATCCATGCGGTTTTTGAAAGACAAATCAGGGATGGAATTATTAGAGGCGGCCATTACTACCCCCATTGCGATCCTGGTTATGCTGGCGATTGTGAACCTGGGGATGCTGATTTATGCGCAGCAGGCGGTTCAGGCTGCGGCGAGGCAGGGGGCGCGCATGGGCAGCGTCGCGCAGCAGTGCCCGGCCTGTTACGCAGTAAGCGCAGCGAAATCCTCGGTTTCAGGCGCGGGCATTATTCAAAATAGTTCTGTCGCGGTTCTTGCTCCAGGTGGGGCCGCAGGTAGTATTCTCAAGATCCAGGTAAGTGGCACGGTTCCGAATTACCTGTCGCCCTTGACCAGCCTGTTCCCTGGCTTGCCCGGTCAGAATTTCAACGTCTCGGCCGATGCAACGTTCCGACAGGAGGGGTGGTAGACGTGAGGAGAGATCAGCGCGCCTATACGATGACCTTTTGGGCGGTATTTATTGGCTTTGTGATGGTTCCGGCTTTGGCGCTGGCTATTGAACTTGGCCGGTATTTTTATGCCATATCGGAAGTGGCGAAAGCTGCTGACGCAGCGGCAGTGTCGGCGGCAGCGGAGATCAACCAGCGTGTGTTCCGAGACAGTGGGGCATTGACCTCCACTGCGAAAACCTGGGCGAATGCCCAATCGTACGTGAGTCAGAATACCGCTGGGTTATCGGCAAAAGGTGTGCAAGCTTTTGTCACCAGTATTCATGTAAGTGGATCTGATAATATGGTGCGAGTGACGGTATCAGCCAATCTATCTATCCTGTTTCCATCCGTAGTTCCATCTGTTGTGGTTTCAGAAGTGGGAATCGCTAAATTAAGAGCGCTAACCCATTGATGAGAACAATGGATGCTGAAATATGAACGACGATAAAAATGGCAACTCCCCATGGTGATAATTTTTGAAAGAATATATTTTAGTCACTCGACAGTTTGGTTTCACTTGCATTCGCGATTAGGTACTTTCTTCCCTCCGATTTGCAGATTCTGGCGATAATTTACCCAGTCGTCTCTCTCACCGACAAATCCCCGGACTCATAGCGCCTGGCCTACTGGCTGCTGAAGGACCTCAACCGCGCCTTGCTCGATTACGAGATGATCGCCGAGGGCGACTGGGTGGTGGCGCTTTCGGGTGGCAAAGACAGCCTGACCCTGTTGCGCTTGCTGGACGAGCGCCGCCCACGGTGGGGGCACGCTATACGCTGGCTGCCATCCACGTGGTTAGCAACGTGCGCGGGCCGGAAGCGGGGCTGCACGCTCCGCTGGCGGATTGGTGGGAGACCAGCGGATATGAATATGCGATCGAGCCGCTGAGCCTGCCGGAGGGTGAAAGCCTACTGCTGCGCTGCCAGCGCAGCGCCTGGGCTGCTACGTGGTGGCGCTTGGGCACCACACGGATGACCTGACCCAGATCACGCTGCTCAACCTGCTCTATCACGGCAAGGTGGAGACGATGGCCTCACGCCGCACATACTTTGATGGCGCGCTACGCCTGGTGCGCCAGCTGTGCTACACCACCGAAAAAGCGCTGGGCTTTTTTGTGCGCGCCAGCGATTTCCACACACGCCGCCCAACTGCCCGCAAAGCGACCACTCGCGGCGAAAGCTGACCCGCGATTTGCTGGCACAGGCCGAGCGCGGCTGCCAGGACGCGCGGATCAAATTGCTGCGGGTAGAGCTGCGCGGCATACCGGATCTCTGACTGGATTGGAGAGGTTTTAAAGAACGTCGAACGCCGTTTTTTTGGACCCTATGAATTATTTTTCGCGTATATTTGACCTATTGTAGCGAATTTCTAATTGAGGGGAGAAAGATATTAAAGTATTAAATGACCGCAAAAGACGCAGAGGGAAATTCTCTTCTCTCAGCGTCTTTTGCATCTCTGCGCTGTACTCTTCTTTAGCGAGCCAGATAGCCGCCGTCTACGTTGTAATATGAACCGGAGACATAGGAAGCTTTATCCGAGGCTAACCAGATGATCAGCTCGGCGACCTCTTCTGCTTTGCCCAAACGGCCGATGGGATGCAGGGAAACCAGCATTTCGTTGGCCTGTTTATCGGCTTCAAGCTGCTGGATCATCGGGGTCTGGATAAAACCCGGGCCGATGGCGTTCACGCGCACGCCCTGGTTGGCATACTCTACCGCAGCGGCTTTGGTCAGGCCGACCACGCCGTGTTTTGAGGCAACATACGCGGGCGAGTTGGGGAAGCCGACGGTCCCTAAAATGGAGGCCATGTTGATGATGGAACCACTGCCGTTTTTTAGCATAGCGGGGATTTGAAATTTCATGCAGTAAAAGACAGCATTAAGATTGATGGAGATCACTTTCTGCCAGCCTTCCACGCTGTAATCCGCGACAGTGTTGGATTCACCGCCGATGCCGGCATTATTCACAGCGATATCCAGGCGGCCAAACTGGGATAGTGCGGCCTCAACCATCTTCCGGCAGTCATCTGGGTTCGAAACGTCTGTACGGACAAATGCAGCTTCCCCGCCGGCCTTCTTGACCGCCTGAACGGTTTCATTGCCACTCTCATCGGCAATGTCGGAAACCAGCACTTTTGCTCCGTCGCGAGCGAGTAAGAGGATAGCAGCACGGCCAATACCAGACCCGCCTCCAGTTACCAGTGCAACTTTTCCATCAAATTGAGCCATATTCACATCTCCTTTCTGCCGAACCTGATCCAAAAGATCATGATCGAGCTTACCCCCTAATGATCTGCAATTAATTGTAACATATATAGATAATAGATTGTTATATTGCATACTGAATGGCAAAAGTAAGAAAACTCACGCCTGTTCAGCGCACCCATCGGCTGGTGAAGGAGAGCATCATCGCCAGGAAAATCAACACCAACCCAGCGCCCCATATGAGGGCTAAATTGTTTCCCAGGCCGATCACAATGAATGCCAGCGATACCAGGATCAACCCAGCAACAAGGAGATACAGGCGTTTCTTTGTCATAAGCGCCTCCAGCTGTTAGAGCAGGTACATCACTAGCATGGCAACCGAGACTAGCAGCCCGGTGATCACCGACCAGGGCAGCGCTTTTGCCAGGATATCGCCAAGCCGGTTAGGAATGCCAGCCACGGTCGCGCCCATAAGAGCATCACCCGGTGCGAGGGCGTTGCCAATTGCGCCACCTGCTCCCTGTCCTGCCACAATCAATTCTGGCGATAACCCCTGCGCTTCTGCGGCAGTAAATTGCAGTGGTGCGAACAGCACGTTCGAAGCCGTGTTAGAGGATGTGGTAAGCGAACCGAGGATCCCCAGGAAGTTGCTGATGGCGACGTAGACCAGCGGAGATGCGACCTGCACCACACCCAGCGCGAGCACGGTTATTTCACCCGAATGATCCATGACTTTGCTCAGGATCATCAAAGCAGTAATCGCTGCCGTGGTGGGCAAGGCGTCCTCTGCCGATCGAGCCAGGATCGACCCAGGGGTATCTTCCGCGTCATAGGCGCCTTTGTTGCGGTACACAAGGTAGCCAGCAAGTGAGGCTATTAAGAGCAGCGTGCCTGGATGCGTCAGGGGAGTGAAAGCAGCGTATGCCTCCTCGGCAGGCTGAGTCACCCCATACCCGGTCTCTGTGGCAGGAAAAGGCAGTCCGACCGAAACCTGCTCCAGCACGCGGTTTACAGGCGGTATTAACAGCGCTGAGACAGCCAGTATCGCGAGCACAATGTACGGCGTGAATGCCAGGAGGAGCGACATGCCGCCTTCCTTTTCGCGTAAGCCGCCTGCAATACCCTTACCGCCGCTGCGCGCACGTTCGACCGCCGCCAGTTGTGCCTCCCGGTTGCGCGCCTCGATCTCCTGCCGATTTTCTTCGTGAAAGGTGCGCACGCCCTCCTCGGTAAAGATATCCTGTGGTTCATCTTCGTCCATTTGGCGGTAGAAGCCCCAGCGGTTAAGTGCAAACAAGCCCAGCAGCGCTGCGGCATTTGCCAAAAACAGACCAATCGTGGGAACGATGGGCACCAGCAGCAGCTGCAAGCCACCTTGGATCAGGGAAATGACAAGGATTGCAGGCGCGGCACGCTTGAGCGCCCAGCCCTTGCCATAGAACCAGGCGACCGCCAGCCCCGCAGTCAAGTTTGGGATCCATAGCAGAAGCGCTGTATTGCGAAGCATGAGAGGTTCATTTTCTAAATTGACGACAGCCTGGGTTGCCAGCCAGTTGGCGCCTAATGAGCCGAACATATTCGCCCATGCTGCGCCAATCATTGGCAGCAGCACCGCATAGAGAGGTCTGACACCCAAACCAATCAGCAGGGGCGTGGTGACTGCCAGCGGCGTGCCAAAACCGGCAATGCTCTGGATAAACGGAGCCAGCACCCATGAGAAAGCCAGTACCACCAGCAGGCGGTCTGGCATCAGGCGGCGCAAGCCGCGCTGTATTGCATCAAAAGAACCGGCTTCATTGGAAACGTTATAGAGGATCAGGGCGGGCCAGATCACGTAAAGGACGAAAATGGCATCCCAGATGCCTTTCCCTGCTGCGACTGCCAGCGTGTACGGGGAAGTTCGAAAGAACAGCGCCGCGACAAGAACAGCTAGCGCCAGCGCGATGGGTGCCGCAGCGCTGGTGGACCACTGCCGCCAGACCAGCAGCGCTAGCAGAACGACAATGGGTAGAAAGGATACCAGCCAGGTTAGTAGGGTGACAGGAAGATTGGTTTCCATCGGTTAGCTTTCGCCGCGCTCTCCTTCTTTTTCTTGCTGAGCTTCCAGAAATCTGGTCAGCAGCGGAACAGACAACCCAAAGAAGATCAATATCAAGCCAAACCACATTAACCCGATTTGGACAGGTTCGTTCGCGGCTGCCGTATAGACCAAGAACGCGCCCAATAACACGATCAGCGCACCCAATCCCATTTGCCAGACTCGTTTTTGATACCAGGGCATCTTAGCCTCCAGGGAACAGCGTGGCTGTGACCACGGCAATCAATCCAATCAAAATTAGGGAAACCAGTACGTAGCGCATATTCGTACGGATGATCTCGCCCATTCGATCGGTAACGCTGACCGAACCGGCGCCCAGCAGAACAATACCAGGCGCAATGGCGTTTCCGATCGCTCCGCCGGCAGTCTGCGCTGCCAGAACCGCCACCTGTGAAACTCCCAGCGCCTGGGCAGTCCCTTCCTGAAGCGGACCAAACAGAATGTTGGAAGACAGGTTGCTGGATGTCATAAACGATCCGAGCACGCCAATCACCGGTGAGAGGAATGCGTATACCAGGCCGGGCGCAACCAGGGCAATCCCCTGCGCCAGCACCTGCGTCTGCCCGGAACCCTCCATCATTTTTGCCAGAGGAATGAGCGCAAAAAGCGAAATGGCGGATGGAATGCTGGTGCGAATTGTATCCACCAGGATGCCCCCCATGCGCCCGCGCTGAATTTCACCCTGGCTGCGGAATAAGAAGTACGCGAAAACAGCCGAAAGCAGCAGGAACGTGCCCGGGTGTGTCAGCGGGGCAAACGGACGGTATGGGTCACTGCCAGGCACGATCAAACCTAAGCCCGTTTGAAGGGTAGGGAAGGGGAAGCCAATCGTCGCACTGCTGAGCAGGGTATTGATCGGCCCGATCAACAGCGCGATGACAATCAGGGCAATCAGTACCAGGTATGGCGAAAGCGCCGTTAAGAGCGTCATTTCCTTTTCTTCACGGCCGATTGCCTGTTCTGCGCGCTGCTGCCAATCTACATCGTCTTCCAGTTCACCTGGTTTCATCACAATGCTTTCTGTGACTCCGGTATCCTTCCGGTACCACGGCGACCGGCTTAAGACGAAGACCGCCACCAGCGCCAGGGTTCCGGGAACAAAGTTTGCCAGGGTGGGCGCAATCGGAGCCAGCAGCAGCTGCCCAACGCTGTGGATCGTTCCGATGATCAGAACCGCGGGCAGGCTTTCTTGCAGCCCTTTGCGCCGTCCAAACATCCAGGCGATCAGGAACCCCGCAAGCAGATTGGCGGCCAGCAGCATTGCCGCGGCTGCCACAGCCGTTGCGTCTGGATTCTGCATCTCCGTGACAGCCGTCAAGCCTTCCCAGGCAACCCCCAGGGTGCCAAAGGTGTTCGCCCAGGTGTGCCCGGTCAGCGCGATGATGACCGCCCAAAAGGGGCGCACGCCAAATGCCACCAGCAGCGGCGCAGTCACCGCGGCAGGCGCGCCAAATCCCGTAATACCCTGGAGAAAGCTGGAAAAGACCCAGCCAATCGCCAGCACGTGGATCAGCTCATTCTGGGTATAGGATTCAATGCCGCGCCGGATCGCCTGGAAAGCCCCGGCGGCCCGCGATACCTCGTACAGCAGAAGCGCCGGAACGATCACGTATAGGATAAATAATGCATCCCATAAGCCCTTAACGGTCTGCAGCGCGACCAGCCGGGCAGGGGCTGCAAACAGTGTGAAAGCAAGGATTACCGCAATAAAGAAGCCCACCGGCGCTGCTGAAGCGGCGTTCCAGTTTCGACCGATCAAAAGGTAAAGGATTGCGACGAGCGGCAGCAGCGCCGCAAGCCAGCGCACCAGTGTAACTTCCAACGAAGGCTGCATTCCCGCGTCCTTTTCATTTTGTCCCATCCGACTGGACATCGGAGATATCCGACCGGTAAAGTATGGGCTGTCAACCTGTGCCTGACAAAGTAAATGCATCGGGCGGCAGCCAGGATTTGAATTCCTCTCCTTATTGCGCGGTGTAGCCACCGTCAATGGCTAGCTGGGCTCCAGTAGTAAAAGCGCTTTCATCGGAAGCCAGGTAAAGCACGCCGTACGCCACATCCTCTGGTTTGCCAGTATGTCCGATGGGGTGTCGCGCCGCCATCATCTTTTCATATGCCGGCAGACCGCCTTCCATGCGTGAGCCTAATTCTTCCACGAGCGGGGTCATAATCGTTCCCGGATGAACGGAGTTGACCCGGATATTGTCCTTGCCGTAGGTCACTGCATCTTTTCGCGTCATTAGTGTCACGGCCCCTTTGGCAGCATGGTACGGTGCCAGCTCGTGTGACCCCACCAGCCCATATATAGAAGAAATGTTTACGATACTACCCCGCCCGTTTTGTTGCATGTAGGGTACCGCGTGTTTGGTGCAGAAAAAGACGCCTTTGACGTCCACGTCAAAGACTTGATCCCATTCTTCTTCACTCACTTCATGAGTTGGCTTGTCTACCCCGGTAACCCCGGCATTGTTAACTAGAATGTCAATCTTGCCAAACGCCTGCGCGATCTCGCGGAACACCTGCTCCACCTCGGATTCCCTGGATACGTCCAGCAGCCAGAACCGCGCTTCGCCCCCTGCCTGTTGAATTTCCTGAACAGTCTGCTCACCTTGCTCCTGGTCGAGATCGGCAACCGCCACGCGCGCGCCTTCACGGGCCAGCAGCATGGCAATCGCCTTGCCAATGCCGGTTCCCGATCCGGTCACGATTGCTACTTTTCCACTGACCCTGGCCATAATAACTCCTTCTTGTCTATCCCATTAAATGGCATACGGAACTATCGTCCGACCGCCAGACCATCCCCACGCGGGTCTGCACCCCCATGCAGCACACCTTGCTCGCGATCAATCCAGATTGCCTGGGCGTGTCCCATGGTTTGCGACCAGTCCTGCATCATTTCCACCGCATGGCCACGGTTCAATAGTTCGTCAGCGACACGGTCGGGAATGCGCCCCTCCAATTTCAAGGTCCGCGACTCTTGGCCCCAGGTGCGGCCGAACAACCAGCGCGGCGCTTCGATGGCCTGCTGCACGTTCATACCGTAGTCAAGCATACGCGTCAGCAAGGCGGCCTGCGTCTGCGGCTGCCCCTCACCGCCCATCGTGCCAAAGGCCAAGACGGGCTTCCCGTCTTGCAAGGCCATAGCTGGGATAATGGTATGGAAGGTACGTTTCCCCGGGGCCAGCACATTCACGTGCTGCGGATCAAGCGAGAAGAATGATCCCCGGTTCTGCATCAGAATCCCCGTTCCCGGAACGACAAAGGCTGAGCCAAACTCATAGTAAGGGCTTTGAATCAGCGATATGACCTGTCCCTCACTGTCCACGGCGCAGAGATACACCGTGTCTCCGCCAAACTGAGCCGATTCCAGCTCCTCTTCTGTGCTGGCGAATTGCATTCCAATTCGCGCGGCCTGCTGCCGGGCATAATCTTTGGATAGCAGCCGGTCAATCGGGATATCCACGTGGGCTGGGTCGGTGACCCAGCGGTCGCGGTCAGCGAAGGCCAACTTCACTGCCTCGGTCATCAGGTGATAATAGTCAGTCGTTCCCTCGCCAATCTGTGCCATGTCGTAGGTCTCAAGGATATTGAGGATCATCAGGGCGGCAATGCCCTGGGTGTTTGGCGGCAGCTCGGTGACCTCATACCCGCGGTACTCGGTGCGGATGGGTTCCACCCAATCCGAAACATGACCTGCAAAGTCATCCATATTCAGGATGCCCCCTGCCGATCGAAGCCCTCGGGTAATTCTTTCCGCCAATTCTCCGCGGTAGAACACATCTACACCTTTCTCGGCAATCAGCGTCAGGCTGCGGGCCAGGTCTGACTGGCGCAGGACGCTCCCTGGTTTGGCGGGGTTACCACCAGGAAGATAGATGCTCGTCGTGCTTTCGTACGGTTCCAGCGTACTTCGGTAGCGGGCGATAAAGTCGCCAAACCTTTCAGAAAGGGAAAAACCGCCGGCATGGTCAATCGCGTGCTGAAACAGCGCCTGCCAGGGCAGCTTGCCGTAGCGTTGATGAAGCTGCCACCAGCCGTCCACCACACCCGGCACGGTGATTGCCGCAAGCGGGCCGCGTGCTTCGATTTGCGACATGCCTTTGGATTGGAAAAAATCCAGGGTAGCCTCGGAACCCGCACGCCCAGAAGCGTTCAGCGCTTCTACTTTACCGGTTTTGGGGTCCCACACCTGGGCGAACATGTCCCCACCCAGCCCCGACATATGATTGTAAACGACCGCCAATACTGCGTTCGCTGCGATAATGGCATCCACCGCGGCCCCGCCCTGTTCCAGGGCGGCGTTTCCCGCCACACTGGCCAGGTAATGCGGCGTGGAAACCATTTGGCGCGTCCCCATCACCACCGGTCGCCCGGTACCATATCGGTATGTATTCGATTTCATCCGTATCCTATCCTCCGTTCCCCCTTTCTAAATGACTTCCGATGGAAATGTCTGCCAACAGCTGTTGCGCAACCTCGGACACCCAACTTCTAGGTTGGCTCCTCGCCCACATCCGGCTCATCTCGCTTGTCTTGAATGGTTTTCCGCAGCCGCAGCATCGGGGGTGTCAGCAGGCCGATTAGCAGCAGCACGAAACCCAACTGCCACAGCAAGTCAGGCCCATTAGTCGCGCCAATGCTGATCAGCGGCAGCGCAATCAGGAGCAGCACAAAGGCTATGCTTAATATCGTTAGTCGCCGCATGCTCAAACCCTCCTAGAACAGATTCAGAAGAATTGTGGCGATTCCGGTCAGTATGCCAGTAACAATCGTCCACGGCAGCACTTTGCGTAGGATTTCACCCTCTTGCCCAGCGATGCCGGCCGTACTGGTACCCAGCACAATATTTGCCGGGGCGATCACATTACCGGTTGCGCCGCCTGCCCCTTGCCCCGCCAGCACGGTTGACTGGTTCAGGCCTTCCAGCGCTTCCGCCGCCTGTGACTGAAGCGGCGAAAACAGAATATTGGAGGACGTGCTGGATGAGGTCATAAACGCGCCCAGGATTCCAATCCAGTTGGAGGCGAAGGCGAAGATTGGAGTGGTAGCCACTGCTGCCAGCCCCTGGGCCAGGACGGTGGTTTGCCCCGAATGGTCCATCAGCTTGCTCATCACCAGAAACGAGGAGATGGCAATGGATGACGGCACAGAATCTTTGACAAGGTTATGCCACAGGCTCTCCTGGTTTGGGTCAGATTTCATATAGCCTTTTGACCGGTATAGGAACAGACTGACCAGTGCCGCGAGCAGCACAAAGCTGCCCGGGTGGGTGAACGGCGCGAAAGACGAGTATGGGGCCGCAGCCTCGCGCGCTACTCCGTATCCGGTCTCTACCGCCGGGAACGGCAAACCGATCCTAAATTGGGAGAGAAAATCGTTTACTGGCGGCACCACCAGCCCCAGCAGTGTCGTGACGGTCAGGAAGGCGTACGGGAACAACGCCAGCCCGAGGCCCATGATCTTTCCCTTGCTGCCTCTGTCGTCATCCGCTGCTGGCGCCCCTGCCTTCTGCTTGCGCTTCCGGTCTTCCATTGCGGGGCGCTCCGTTATTCCTTCAGCCGGTTCGCTGTAACGCTTCCAGCGCGAGAGCGGGTAGAGCGCTAAAAGGGCCAACGTTCCCGCAATAAACGTGGATAGAATGGGGTTGATGTACATCACCCCTAATTGAACGCCGCCGTGAATAGCGGAGATGATCAGGATCATGGGCAGGCCGTGCCGCAGACCAGCCATTTTGCCATAGAACCAGGCAACGACCAGCCCGCCTAATAAGTTTACGAGCCAGAGCAGAATCGCATTCTCGACTGCCGTACGGGTAGGATCCTGTACGCTGGTCACGTTCAGCATGGCCAGCCAGCCCACTCCCAAGGTGCCAAACATCTTTGCCCAGGCATGGGCGATGAGCGGAATAACCACGGCATATACCGGACGCACGCCGATGCCGATCAGCAGCGGAGCGGTCACAGCCACAGGCGCGCCGAAACCGGCAATACCTTGGAAGAACGAGGCAAACACCCAGCCAATCGCCAACACAAGAAACAACTCATTCTCGCTGAAGCTTAGGAAACCGCGGCGGAGAGCATCAAACGCGCCAGCGCGTACAGTGACCAGATACAGCAGCAGAGCGGCCCAAACAACATATTGAATGAAAACCGCATCCCACAGCCCCTTCCCTGCTGCAACCACCAATGTTTGCAGCGGCGTGCGAAAGATGAGTAGCGCTGCCAGCCCGGCAGCCAGCATCCCCAGCGGACCAGCCTCAATCCCTTTCCATCCAAGCCCAACCAGGAGAACCAACAGGACTACGATGGGGATCAAAGCCACAAACCAATGCAGTAGATCAACAGGAAGTTGCCCGACATCCATATTAATGCTCCTTACCTTTGAAGCTTGGGGAGTAGAAAGCGATAGATTGCCACCATGATCAAAATAGAGTAGAGCTAAGCTGCTTAGAACCAGTTCCTCAGCCTCGAACGATGTGTCTGAGATACAGAAGGAACAAAACATTTGAAGTCTATCGACATTACTCAGGCTGTTTCTGGTATGTTTTTGCCTACATCCTATCTTCTACACTTTCCTTTACCTCTGAAAAAATAATTGAGAGAAACAGTACTTCGCTGCTTTTTCTCGTACAGAAAGAGTCATAAATTCTGTTACAAACTATTCTCTGCTACTATTCCTTTATCCACAATGAGGGAATCCCCCAAAATGATGGTATGTTTTTTCACGGATTTTATTGATTAATCGTGTTCTGTAGAATAAAAATAAGATTCATGGGGTAATGTGGCTTTCATTCAGAAACGAGTTTGGGCTGGCTCCAATTATCAATTTCGGAAACGCCATGGTTTGGAAGCTTTATCACAAGCGAGAAGGGAGTAGCTATGGATCATCTGGTAATTGAGGATTTAAAACAGCTCTTGGGTCGTTTTTCGGATTGGTGCCTTTCGCTTTACATGCCAACCCACCGCGCCGGGCAGGATACCGGGCAAGCCCCGATCCGGTTCAAGAACTTGCTGCGTGAAGCAGAAGAACGCCTGCTCGCAAAAAATCTGCGCCGGCCCGAAGTAGATGGAATCCTGGACCGGCCTAGAGGACTGCTGATCAATCCCGTATTCTCCAGATTCCAGAGCGATGGACTGGCATTGTTCGCATCCTCTGAGGGGATGGTCACTTATCGCCTGCCAATCCGCTTCCAAGAATTGGTAGCCGTTTCAGACCGGTTTCACCTCAAGCCGCTGCTGCAGTATTTTGCCAATGACGGGCATTTCTATATCCTGGCATTGAGCAAAAACCAGGTACGCTTGCTCGAAGGCACCCGCCATACGGTCGATGAAGTTCAACTGGAAAATTTGCCCGAGACAATGGCTGAAGCAATGCAGTTTGAGCGTTATGAAAAGCATCTGAATCTCTATACGGGCGCGTCGGGGGTAACTGGCGGAGGCGAAAGCGCGGGAGTGTATCACGGGTTCAATCCAACCGATGTAGAGAAGGACCGGATCGTGCGCTGGTTCCGCAAGATCGATGAAGAACTGAAGGGATTCCTTGCAGGGGAGCAATCTCCCCTCGTGCTGGCGGGCGTCGAGTATTATTTCCCTCTCTACAAAAGCGCAAGCGCTTACCCTCACATCCTCGACAAGGGTTTGCCGGGAAACCCGGACCTGTTGAAGCCGGAAGAACTTCATGCCAGCGCCTGGCCGCTGGTGGAACCAGTGTTTGCACAGGCGAAAGAAGCGGCTTTTGCCCGGTACCACCAACTGTCTGCATCGGATCAAACAGCGACAGACCTTGTGCAAATTGTGCATTCCGCGTATAACGGCCGAGTGGACACTATTTTTGTACCGGTAGGCGTGCAAGTGTGGGGGCAGGCTGGTACGGATACAGGCGAAGTAACCGTTCATGTGGATCATGAATCTGGAGATGAAGATTTACTTGATCTGGCTGCCGTACAGACATTCATCAACCGGGGTCAGGTGTTTGTCGTCCCACAAGAAGAAATGCCTGGGCAGGTGCTCGCCGCGGCTATCTTACGGTACTAAACAATGGACAAGAGGTACACAGATTGGATTTGTGGTGTTCTGTTGGCTTTATTGTTCTCCTCCAGATAATTTTTCTCGTTTAGCTTTGACGGCATCCATCGCCCGGGTGGAGTAAATGAGGGCTGAGCCAGCCTTCACGGCAATGGCAACGCTCAGGGCTTCGACAATCTCTTCTTCTGTCGCTCCGTTCTTTAGCGCGGCTTCGGTGTGAACGGCGATGCACCCATCACACTGCACGATGACTGCCACTGCCACCGCAATTAGTTCGCGAATTTTGGGGTCCAATAGATCGGTCTTTTTTCCCGCGTCGCTCAGGGTACGGTAGCCGCGCACAATATCGGGGTTTGCGCGGCCAATTTCCGCCATGGTTTTAAGCACCTGGGCATGGTATTCGTTCCAGTCGATCATCATCAATATACTCCTAATAGCAGGTCTTATATTACCGTTGTTCCCTGGTTCGCTCGACCTCGGGTGAAGTACAGAACTGCTCTGGCTGTTTATTCTTGGCCGGCGTGGCTCTCCATCGGTGTGCCACAATCAGGGCAGACTTTTTCTAACGACATTGCCCTGGTAGCCACTTTGCGATCGATCGGATAGCCCGCCTTGAGCCAGGCCATATAGCCGCCTTTCAAAGCGAAAGCCTGGAAACCTTGTTTTTCGAGAAAAGACGCCACACGGGCGCTGGTGAATTCATCCGGTCAGGTGCAGTAAGCGATGATCGTTTTATCGCGCAGCAACTCATCAAACCGGTCTTTGATCTCTTCCGGCGCAATGCGCATGGAGCCGCGAATCGTGTGCGACATACTCGGATAGACATGCGATGCTACTACATCTAGAATGATCGCCTCGCCGGAATCGACCAGCGCTTTTGCCTCTGCAACGTCTATCCTGGGTCCTACGACACGTGCTGTTGCCATTTTCGGTAATCCTCCATTACTTACTGTTTTCTATGCTGTCTTGTGCTGCTTGTTCAGCGGCAGCGCCTGGAGCGTGCTCTACTAGCCAGGTATTGGCGTGGTCGTAAGCATTCCGCGTTGACTCTAAAAGGATGTGTGTTCCTCTGTACGCCTGGATTGTCTCGCGCAAATGAAGCTTTTCACTTTGCTGTATCTGGTTGTATGCATCATCTCGAAGACCCGTTAGGTACAGCCGGCCATCCACCTCCTGGAGCCTTTGGGCATAATTCTCAAGCACCTCGATCAGTGTAGCGCCGATCGTTTTTTGTCCGCGCAGTCGCAAGATCACCACTGGGTTCTGAACCCCATCAGCAGAGGGCAGCAAATCCTGCAATCGACGGGCGCCCGCGAAAAAGAGGTTGCCATACACATCCAGCACCGTCACCTGGTTGGAGGTTAGTCGTTTCGGCTGCATGCGCTCCTCGATGCGTCCATCAGTTCGCTCTACTAGCTGGACAATTGAGATGTCACTGGAAGACCGGATCACATACAAGAGCGCGGATAATGCCACCCCAATCCCAACAGCAGCGGTAATTGGCAGAAAAAGGGTGGAGAGAAAGGTTACCACGCTGGCCAGGCGCGAGGGCCACCCGATCTCCCAGATCGCGAGCATTTCCTTCAACCGAATGGATTGGGTGCTGGCGACAATCAACATTGCCCCAAGGGCTGGCATCGCCACATACGCGATCAAGCCTGGCAGGAGAATGACGATCAGGGCGACCCAGGCACCGGTGAACATCATCGCCCAGCGCGTCCGAGCGCCGGCGATGATACTGAGCGCTGTATCACTCAGCGAGCCGCCAACTGGCAGTCCGCGCAAGAAACCAGAAGCAAGGTTCGCGGCGCCCTGGGCAACAAAATCTCTTGACGTGTTCCGGGGCGAGCCATCGCGGTTGGGCACGCTCTGGCTGACTCCCGCACCTTGGACGAGCGTGATCACGGATAGCGCCATTGCGCCGGTCAGCAGGTCGAGAGAAAAGTCAGCCAGGGATGGGAAATAGAGCTTGGGAATTCCGTTGGGGATCTCACTGACATCGCGCACGACCGGGATACTTTCAAGCTGAAACAGGGCAACAAGCATGGAGGGAATGGCAATGGCTGCCAGCGTACCAAAACCCTTCAGCCGGGTGCGCGGTAGAACGATGGCAAGCACAACGGTGAACACTGCCAGGGCGAGGCTTGGCAGGTTGATTGCTTGCAGATGGAACAGCAGGTCAAAAGTTTGAGATACCTTATTGTTCCCCTCTGCCGAATAGCCAGTCACGATGGGCAACTGGCTGAGCAGCAGCAAGAGAGCGATTCCAGTGACAAAACCGGTCATCACCGAGTAGGATACAAACCGCGTCACCCGCCCCAGGCGCAGCAAACCAAGCAGCACTTGAAAGATGCCCATCAGGATCACCATCAAGAACAGTGCCTGTTCTCGCGCTGCGGCTGGAACGCTTGCGAGCGCCTGACCGGCTGCCAGAGAAGATGCGCTGGTTGAGGTGATCGCCATGAGCTGTGTGCTGGTGAACAACCCTCCGACCAATGGTCCCGCGATACTGGCGTATAGACCGTAAATTGGGTTGACTCCTGCCAAAACGCCATTGGCCAACCCGGCTGGAATGACACTTACAGCAATACTTAACCCGGCTAATACATCGCGAAGAAACGTTGATCTTCCCGGAAGTTGTTTGGTGATGGTGTTGGCAACGATTTCGCGCAGCCGGCTCAGACCGGGCTGATTAATATCGGGCTGTTCTTTTGATGGTTTTGCTGTTTCCGTTGGCATCAGCTTTCTCACCTGGTTGGGTGTTCATCATCAGGATCGGTTGAACTCGTCTCGCCGGTGACGAGTATTGGGGATCTATTACCATCCCGGCGATCCAACCCAACAGGTACAGATGCATCTTCTGGCGCAGTTTTGCTGCGTTTGCCCATTTGAGCGGCAACTGGCATCATTAGTACCATGCTGAGCAGTCCAGCCGCTGCTAACATAATCAATATATTGGGCCGGTCAGGGAAGTTGCCGGTGGCGATCACGAATGCCGCGGCAATATTGCGCTGCCCGGTCGCCAGTGACAATACCTGCTTCGCCGGCTGACCCGGACCGCCCAAGAAGTAACCGGCGGTGAGAGCCACTGTCAGCAGCAGCAGGATCGAGATTACAGCGCCCGTGCCCAGCAGCGCAATCACATTCCCCAAGTTCAGCCCTAACAACAGCGCAAGCATCAACGCCAGTGAGAAATTGGCAATTTGCCCCAGGGCTGGCAATATCGACTCGGCGGCTTCAGGATAGATGGAGTCCATCAGAATTCCTAGAGCTAGTGGCAGCAGCAGCTGGAGAATCAGTGGGCGCGCGAGGCTGACTGCGTCTACCCGCACACCTTTCAGCAGCAACGGCAGCGTGAGCGGCATGATGAACACGGTGGCGATAATCAGCAGCACGATCAGGCTGACCGACAGCCGCACGCTGCTTTTGGCAACTTCTGCCAGCTTGGTCGCGAAAGCTGCGCCAGCCGCAAAACTGAATAACAGCAGCCCAATGCGCAGATCCAGGCTTAGATTGAAAATAGACGAAAGAAGCAGGGCCGCGATGGGGACGATGACAAAGTTCGCCAGCAGCGCAGAGAGTACCAGGCGCACGTTCCGCAGCGGCTCGATGATCTGCCTCACCGTCAGCCGCAGTCCGAGCGAGAACATGCTGCTGACCACAAAGGTCAGGGTAAAGAGATTCGATAAAGAGGTTAGAAAATCAGACATACGCAATCCTTCTCAGCTTGTTTATTCATTGCCTACCGCTTACTTGAGCTCAATGCGCACCGTTTGCACGCCCCTTTCCACGCCAACAGTAACCACGCGTGGCTCGCTGGTGTAGGGAATCACGCTGATGCTGCCGCTTCGTTCCAGATAGACAAACTGGATACCCTCCAGATCGTCCTGCTGCGCTTGCTGGCGAATGGCTTGTTCAAGATCATTGGGGGTCAAACCCGTCTCTCTCATGGCCTGCTGTTGGATCTGCCCTTCTTTGACGAGCAGGACTGGGTTGCCTTTCACAAGCGGCCCAAACCAATTTGTTCGATAAGCCAGGAAGGCAAAGAGACTATGCAGTCCGAGCAGCACAACCCCGCTCAGCAGGGTTGGAAAGAACGGTGCTGATCCATTAATGGCCCGACTCATGATGGACCCCAGCATAATGCCGACAATCACATCAAAGGCGGTTGGCTTGGCGAGAAAGCGCTTGCTCGCCAGGCGCACAATCGCCAGGGTGAAAATAAAGATCAGGATGGTGCGAAGCGCCATTTGTAATACGCTCACTTCGCCAACCTCCACTTCGAGACCCAAGAGCGCCTGGATTTGATCCCAAAAGACTTGCATAGAATCAATCTCCTTCGTGCCCGTGGCTGCCTAAGGAAGTAGGGGACGCTCCTTCCTGCGCACTCCGGTAAGTGACTTCGCGGGTGCCAAACATGTTAAGGTCGAAGGGTGCTCTGTCATCCCCAAGTTCGGCCTGAATAAGGGCGTTGAGTTTCTCTAGCATTTTCTGCACCAGGGCCGGGTCATGTAGGGGATGATCAGGGTTCCCCAGGTTTTGCAGTTCGCCTGGGTCGTTGGTCAGATCGTACAGGCCCACGTCGCTGGTCTGGTACAGTTCTTCCACGGTGGCTGGCATACCGTATTCTTCCGGGCTGAACCAGCGGACCAGCTTGTACTGCCCATCCACGACCATGCGGTAAAACGTGCGGCGGCTGAAATCTGGCGCGCCGTACTGCTGCCCTACCTGCCGCATTTTTGCTGGCCAGTCAACCGTATCGCCCCCTGGGGCAAGGTCCCAGGTCGTGAGTTCTCGAAACGCTCCGGATAAGGCCCAATCATTATCCAAAAAGCTCAGACCATCCCAACAGATGAGCGCGCCATCGCCAGGTGTGTAGGTACTGCCGCGCGGCCCCGGCTGCTGCGGATGGAAGATGGCTTCTCGCAGGCTGCGACCTTTCAACTGCGGGTAGCGTTTCGATATCTCCTTCTGACTGAGACCGGCAAATTCCAGCAGGGTAGGGGCGAGATCGAGGTGCGAGCCAACGGAATTCGTGCGCTGCCCTCGTGGACCGCCCGGCGCGCAGACGGTAAAGTTGACGATGGCAGCCTCGTCAAAGGTGATCGCGCCTTTCTGCGCCATGTGATGCGCCCCGTTCATCTCGCCGTGGTCGCTGGTGAAGATGACCACCGTGTTCTTCCAAAGGTCCAGGCGGTCAAGCGCTTCTAGCACTTTGTTGAACTCGTAATCCACCAGCCGCATGCAGTTGATCAGGTAGTTGCGCCGTTCGAGCCACAGGTCGGGACGATCGTCCGGGATGCGCCCGTAGTTGATCTCGATGCCCTGTTTATAATGCTGCACGCCATAGGGCTGGAGTTTGAGATCGT
The DNA here is from genome assembly GCA_023434145.1 of Chloroflexota bacterium. Classification (GTDB taxonomy): domain Bacteria; phylum Chloroflexota; class Anaerolineae; order Anaerolineales; family Anaerolineaceae; genus DSYU01. The sequence continues at coordinate 19,082 of JAEYTI010000274.1, forward strand.
CTTCAAAGTTGGGTGGGTAATCCACAGCCCAATCCTTCTCGAACCATCCCATGCGCTGCTTGTGGGTTAGCTGGCTGGTCATTGCTCCCTCTGGATGCCCCACCTCTTCAGGGCCGGATTGGAAAAACATGATATCGTGGGGGTTGACTAGGCTGCACACTAGCAACCAGGGCTGGTCCAACTGCGCTCCTCGGCTTTCCAGCCAGTCGACCGTTTCAAATGTAGCAGTGCCATCGAGTTTGGCGCCTTCCAGTGGGCCGCCGAACATTTCACCCCACTGCTGGTAATCGCTGAAACCATAGCTTTCGAGCGCATTTTCATCGAACGGCAGCGCTGAGAGATGCCATTTGCCTTTGAAGGTCGTATAGTAGCCCTGGTCGCGCAGCATCTGCCCAATGGTTGGAACCTCGTGAGACAGCTCGTCAATCCAGGCGAAATTGGTGTTGTCCCACAGCCCGGTGTGTTTGGCGTGGACGCCGGTCCACATTGTTGCGCGGGAGGGGGTGCAAATGGGGGTGGTGCAGTACTGCCGGTCAAAGCTTACTCCCTGTGCTTCTAAGCGCTGCATGGCAGGGAACTGCACTCCGTCCGGCACCTGCATGTGCGTATCCCACTGGTCCATGCACAGGATTAAAATGTTGGGTCGGCTTGCGTCTTGCGTGTTCGACTGCTTTGTTTCCATATCCATCCTTTCGCTGCCCCCCTCTACCAGATCCCCTCAGATTCCTCTCACCGGGCGCTGCTCCCTCGCACGATGCAGCGGAAGCCAATGTGGCTGGTAGATGTTTCGAATGTTTCGCCCTGCCGGGCTGCCGGGCGGTAGCGCAGGCAGTAGCTGGGCGCGCACAGATGCGATCCGCCTTTGAGCACTTTGCGGGGAATATTCGCACCGGGCTGGTTGGCGAAATACCGCTGCTGCGCGTGCTCTACGCGCGGGTTTCGCGGCGCGCAGCACGGATGGGCAGATTCCTCCGTATGGTATGGGATAAAGAAATCGCTGGTCCACTCCCACACATTGCCAGCCATATCGTACAGCCCATAGCCATTCTCTGGGAAACTGCCCACCGGCGAAGTTCCTTCAAAACCATCGGCTTTGAGGTTCTGCCAGGGAAACTCCCCCTGCCAGGTGTTTGCCATCTGGCGGCCTCGGGGTGTAAATTCGTCACCCCACACGTAGATCGCGCCTTCCAGCCCTCCCCGCGCGGCAAATTCCCACTCCGCTTCGGTGGGTAGCGATTTCCCTGCCCAGGCAGCGTAGGCTTCGGCATCCTCGTACGCAACGTGGACGACCGGGTGCCGGTCCAAACCATGCAGGGTGCTGCCCGGCCCTTGGGGATGCTTCCAGCACGCCCCCGGCACGTAGGCCCACCAGGCGTGGGGATCTGCCAGGCTGACCGGACGAGCCGTTTTATGGAAAACCAGCGAGCCGGGCACCAGCAGGTGCGCGTCCACCTCGGGGTAGTCGCGTGGGTCTGGCGTGCGTTCGGCAACCGTTTGGTAGCCGGTAGCCTTGACGAAGCGGCGGAACGCTGCGTTGGTCACCGGGTGTTCATCCATCCAGAAGCCATCGACGATCATGGTGTGAACTGGTCGTTCCTCGGGATAAAAATCATTGGAACCCATCTGGAATTCACCGCCGGGCATCCATGCCATTTTTTTGAATGGTGGGGGACTGGGAGCGGATAGTCTGGAACCTGTCTTTGTTGATGATGGATCGGAAATCATCGAACTACCTTTATTTCTACGCATTCAGGACCAGGACACGTTGCGTACTCCCCCATTACACGCAATTATTCGCTGCATTAAATTTCTTTAGTTTAATTCAAGCAGCACCTATATGATCGTATGGGTAGCTTCGTGGTAAGTATATACGTATAGATTCCCCTTGGGCTGCTAGGGAACCTCCTATGAGAAAACGCCCCCTTTTTTCGCGGACTCTTTTAGGTGTCCAACTTTATCCGGTTCTTCTCGGAAGCACGGTATATACGCGCTCGATAAACCCGTAAAACTCGTCCATGAAATTGCGGAGAAACTCAGTGGTCGACTCCACCGTCACTTCTCCATCCTCCGTGACCAGATTCGGTGTGAATTGAATATATGCCTCGGGTGCATTCATTTGCGGAGAATTACAGTAACTGAGGATGCTGCGCAGGTGCTGTTGCGCCACTGCTGTTCCGATCTTTCCAGGTGAAGTACCGATCACCGCTGATGGTTTTCGCGAGAAGGAGTTCTGCCCATAAGGACGGCTGGCCCAATCAATCGCATTCTTCAGCCCTCCTGGAATCGAGCGATTATATTCCGGCGTGATAAATAGCACAGCATCAACATTGTCAATGGACTTCTTAAAAGTTTGCGCAACTGAAGGAGGGTCCTCGTCATAATCATAGTTGTACAACGGCAAATCTTTGAACGAAATTTCGGTAAGTGTCAGCTCCGAAGGCGCAAGCCGAACGAGCGCCTTCGAGAGCAGGCGGTTGATGGAGGCAGCAGCAAGGCTGCCTACAAAATATCCAACTTTATAATCTGTCATCACTGGTTCTCCTTATGGTTGCTTTTGACCAACATATAACAACGATTCGTTCAGCTTGACCCTACAGTCTTGGGTCAATATCTCAGAATATCTTCGTCACCGGGCTGTCGTTCCGATGTTCGATCATCTAGTAATCCATCTGCTGCTCATTTTTTTCAATCGCAATCTCTCTCAGGTAGGCGAACCCTCTTCTTCATGGCTCTCAGGTCGGCCTCGAACACAGAGCACGGAGCATGGGGAATAATGAATGAGCTTCCGAGAAACGCTGCCCCACCACCATCCCTTGATTGCGCTAAGACCCCGAGAGCCGGTGACAATCAGGTCGATTCTTTGGGCTTCTGCAAACGAGATGATTTCGTTTGCCGGATCACCTCGAACTAAGATTTTCTTCGATTGGATACCGCTCGCTTCCAGAATTTGGCCCGCCGCTTGAACAACCGCTCGCGCGTTCTGTTCTTCAGCCAGCTTCTGTTGCTCATCTACAAGCATTTCTGGCGGGGGTTGGAAGGCGGACTTTGGGTGTTCGCTAAATCCCATCATCGCAGCCAGTCGCTCGGTATCTGGTAGAGGAGGTAAAACGTGCATCACATGAACTTCTGTTTGATCGGGCAGGGGAAATTGCGCAAGGTATTCGGCGGAGAGCTGAGAATAGGGAGAACCATCTACCGCCAACAATACCCGCCTGACTTCCGGTGCAGGAGAACGCATGACCAGCACAGGCCATCGCGCATATTCAACTACCTCCTGGGCAACGCCCCCCAAAAGGATCTTCAAGGTTTCATGTAGTCCATGAGCGCCAACGACGATGAGGTCGGGATGGTGCTCATCCGCAAATTCCAGCAGCCCTTTTACGGTGTGACCATGCAACAAATAAGACGAACACTCCACGCCTTGCTCAGCAAGAGTCTGTTCGACTTTCTCCACACCCTGTCGTAGCAACTCTTCGTAAGGTGCTCGTCCATTGTCAAGAACACCAACTATATTCACCCGGCTACCCGGTGGTAAAGGCAGCGAACGGATCAGAAGCGCTGCATCCAATGAATTTTTCGACCCATCGACAGCGACCTGAATGGAAAACGGGGAGCGTGTGATCTCAGACATGATCGTGTTATTCCTTTCCCATCAAGAAATGGATTCATGAGAATGGTTTGTCCTGACACCTATGAAGAGGACGGGGTGAGATTTGAACTCCCTGCCGCAGGAGGAGCATCTCCAGAATCTACGCGCTCTTCTTCCCCCGACAATCCATGAGTCTTCGGATCGTAATGTCCGCGCAGTTCGTCGCTGAGGGTCTGCTCCCATAACGGGATATCGGAGAAGTAGGCCGCGCGGGCGAGCAAATGCGAACTGATCGGGGCAGTGATTAGCAGAAACAAAATCACTGCCAATGCACGTGCAGTGACAGTAATATCGTTGAAATACACCGATACGCCCAGCATGATAAATCCCACCCCCATGGTTGCAGACTTGGTGTTGGAATGCATGCGCATGAACAGGTCCGGAAAGCGAACCACGCCCAATGCCGCGAGGAAGGTGAAAATTGCGCCAATGAGCATGAAAACCTGGGCTATGACCTCCGCCACGGTACACTTCCTTTCTCAATAAAATGAGCAAATGCCGTTGTTCCCAGGAATGCGATCAGCGCAAGCACCATCGCTTCATCAATATAGATCGGCTGGTCGGTCGAAACGGCGTAAACCCCGATCAGCCCGACTGCCGAAAGCGTAAATAGATCGAGGGCAACAACCCGGTCTTGCAGGCTTGGCCCGCGGATCAGACGGATCAGTCGGAAAGGTATAACCAACCGGTGGGGTGGTTATGGTGTTGAAAGCGTGCAATACCGTCACTTTTGCACGAAATTGGAAGGCAAGCGCAGCGGTATAGTCTGCTGCGCGCTCTGCTCCAAACGATCCGTCTGTGGCTAACAGGATATGTTGAAACATTTTCCGTTCGTATCCCCTCTCGGTCTTTCACCCAATGGGTGTTTGATAAAAATAAAAACGCATTCTTGAAAATGCATTTTTTACTTCACGGTTCCCGTAATAATAAACTATACTGCAATTGTACACAATTTTATGTGCATCCACACCTAGGGTAAACGCATCAAGTCATTTTTTGAAAATTTTGCCCCACTGGCAGAGAAAAAAGGTCGCAATTTTGAGATGTAACTCCCACACGGCTTCGGAAAAGCGGAGATTAATTTCATCAATCCCCACTTTTCCTCGAAAAAAGGTCAAGATGCGTTTACCCTACATCCACACCTGATAGATGATCACTGGATCATACCCTAGTTGGTTTCGTAATAACGGTTACCTTCTGCCGTAATGTTCAGTCCAAGTAAGCCTTATTGATATGAACTTGCAGAATGTATTTGTGCACCTTATTTGGATGCCTGGTAATCATGTAAATGTGCGGTTCATTAAGTACCTGACTACAAGGGGACATATACCAGCTTCTTGGGGATAGTAAGACACCGGATTGGTGATATAGCGGTTGCAGATAGGCGTACCTCTTTTTTCACTCGGATGAGCGAGAAAATCCGAAAAGACGATTAATCAACCTATTTGATAAATGTCATCTCAGTGAGTTGGAAGTGAGGGACTTTGGCCTGCACCACTTATGGCTGTTATAGCTATCGGTCCAATGCAAATGCGGAAGCATCTTCAGTCTTAATGAAGATATAGTAAAATAATCCAAAAAATCTTTGAAATTCTGGGTGAATATCTATTTCTTTACTTTCATAAAGACTTATTAACTCACCAATAGACATTGGGTAACTATCTGTTCTAATTTCAGATCGAGTTGTGTCAATTTCTTTTTGAAGGGACATTGGTTTCTCCGAAAATATAAGCAGTTTTATAAAGACTGCAAATCATAATCAAAAGTTAGGAATTTTTAGCTATGTCATTTATTATAGCTGACCTTTTATTCATTACATCGTTTAGTGTATCCCGATTAGCGACCAGGTTTTAAAAGTTGCCCTAATCTGCAGCTGCTTGATAAATGCCGATATAGCACTTGATTTTTAGTTTCCGGTTTTCTCGCTATAATACAAATAACAAACAGAACATAGTCTCTTTTTTTCAAGCAATCCCCAATCGTTGGCCGGACTCTTCTTATCCCCTGAGAAGGCAGTCCGGCCATTTTTATATCTGGATCCAGACAAGGAGAAGTGAGTGATCAATGAAGTCATTTTAGAAGGAATTGTCGTCCGAGAGCCCTGGCGTTTTATGGATGATCTCCTTTTTCGCATTGGCGTGTATCGCGACAGCGACCAGCCGGCCAAGACGATGGACAAAGAGCGCGATGCGCCCGACTATATCAACATTCGCGTAGATGGCGGCGCGACCGGCCTCTTGAATATCCGCCGGGGCATGCGCCTGCGCATTCATGGTTTCCTTCAATCCGCCGATTTTCGGGAAAGCCTGGAGGAATTTCTCGAAAAAGCCAATAAGTATTCTGGTAGCACCGTAACCGTGGAGGTGAAAGACACCAAACCTAATCAAGTGCTGACCATCCGCAACACCGTCGAGGTTGTCTCCCGGCGAATCATCGTCCTGGAGAACAACGCTGAGCGGCGAGCGAAACCTGAACCAACTGCTGCATAACTGGAGAATTGATGATTACGCCGATGGATGCCTGCGAGTGAAACCATCAACAATCAGAAGCGAAGGCGAGGCGTAATCATTCACTGGCCATACCGCGGATAACCGATCCGCTGTGTGTTCTGAAGGAGGATCACAGGAGCTGGCTCTCATTCCGAGAGCGGCTTTGTGCATCCTCCTTTTTGTTTTCCTGCACATTAACAAACAACCTTCCAGCGCCGAGGAGGCCGGGAGGTTAATATCCCAAACATTTGAACAACTAAAGGATTTCGTGGGCAGCCAGAAATGTCTCTGGCTGCCCACTCTCGATGATCCAGGATATGGAACGCGAGCGATCAACCAGGCGGTTGATAACCCGCGTTCACTATTCTGGCTTCTCAGAGTAGCTTGATCGAACGTCGGCTTTTTCAATCCAATTGTACGTCAACGTTGGCTTGTATTGACTAAAGGAGAACCATGAGTAAAAAGACAGATACCCCTGAAGGAGAAGTTGGCAAGGAACAAAAAGAACGAACCGAACGAGCAAAAGCGGCCATTCGCGCCGGCCAATTCCAGATCACCCGGGTTGGCCCCCAGCAGTGGTCGGTGCAGAATGGTGAAAAGCTGCCGTATTCCGTCTCGCTGGAAGGCGACATCTGGGTCTGCACTTGTATGGATTACCAGCAGCGCGGCCCGGACATCCTGTGCAAGCACATCGAAGGCGTCCGCTTATCTGAGGCGGCGCAGTCATCCATCGACACCTCAAAGGAGAACCTTATGGAGCACCCCCAAACCAAATCTGAAGAGACCATCAAAGAACGCTTTGACCGCATCCTGTGGGAGCTGCGCCAGCCGCTGGATATGAGCCGGGTGAAGCGCCGCCAAGCCCCAGGTCTCGGGTCCGTCCCGTATCTGGAAGGTTTTGATGTGATCAACCGCGCTAACGAGATCTTTGGCTATGCATGGTCGTTTGACTTGATCAGCGAGCCCTTGATCGCCCGCTGGCACAAGAAGATCCTGGTCTGGAACCAGCAGGAACGGCGCAAAGTCCCGGTCACGGACGCGAACGGCAACTTCCAGACTGAGGAGGTAGGGTTGGTCTACATCACCGGCAAGGTCACGGTGGAGTTGAACGGCAAGCTCTACACCCACTCCGATCTCGGCCGCTGCATTTTCACCGGCGACACCCCCGAAGCGCTCGATATGGCCCTGGCCGGCTCTGCTACCGACTGCTTGAAGCGCTGCTTCCGGCAGCTTGGAGAGCAGTTCGGCAACTCGCTCTACGACAAGGAAATTGCGCAGAGTGCCGGTTTGGACCAGGGGCATGAGACAGGTACTGGGAATTCCGGTTCGGCTCATTCGCCTTCGTCCAACAAAGCACCTGCCCCTGCTGCGGTAGTGCGTAAGTATGGCGATGGCACGAACGTGAACGGCAATGCCAGCGAGCAGGAAGCTTTTGACAATTACAAGAAAGCAACGGGGAACATTCCGGCTTCGAAGGAAGCTCTGCGCGCCTGGCTGGCCAGCCGCCAGAAAGCCGCGTCACCAACCGTTGCAGCCTGAACCCCAACACTTTTTCAAAGAGAGGATAAAGACCATGTTTCAAACGATTATCTTGATTGGCAATCTCGGCAAAGAGCCGGAGATGCGCTACACCCCCAGCGGCCAGCCGGTTGTTTCGTTCTCGGTCGCTACCAACCGCAGCTACAAAGGCGCGGAAGGGCAGCCAGTGAAGGAAACCACCTGGTTCCGCGTGACGGCGTGGGGCAAGCAGGCGGAAACCTGCAATCAGTATCTCCGCAAGGGCTCGAAGGTCCTGGTGGAAGGGCGGCTGACGCCTGATCCGGACACTGGCGGCCCGCGCATCTGGGAGAGCAACGGCAAAATGGGTGCTTCGTATGAGGTGACCGCCTCAACCGTGCGCTTCCTGTCTGGCCGGGAAGACCACGAAGAAGGCGAGGCGGTTGGCGGGGACGGTTTCGGCTCCGACATCCCCTTCTAACTTCGTGTAGCTGTAAAGGAAATCTAAAGGAAAGGACACGCGCAAGCCCGGCGTGTCCTTTCCGCATTCTAAAGGAGGATCAAATGGTAGTTGGCAAAATCACACTCCAGACGGAGTACGGGGCTGCGGAAATCCCGGTCGAGGTGCTGGGGAAGGGGCCACGCCCGGGGACAGCCTGGGTGCGGGCGCTGAATGGACTAGAACCTTTCACGAAAATGAGCCACGGCGGTCCTTATCAGGACGACACCAGCGTGGTTTCGATCCCTTTGCTGCGGGAAGTGCATATCGAGGTGGAAGCGAGTGAAGCTCCGGTGGAACCCGAACCGGAAGAAACCGCTATCGAGATGCCCACGCCGGCCCCGGACTGGTTTCTGGAGATGGCCTATGAAGACCGCACTTACCTGGATTGAACCCGTTCAGAAAGAAAGGAGGGTGGACCCAATCCAACGTCTGTACCGGAAACAGGCGGTTCGCGAGAGTCCTGCTGTGGAAATACCGGCCCCGATGGTGTCTATCCTGGGCTACCAGTACCTGGTTGACTTTGGGACTGACGCAGGGATGCGCTATCACCGGGTGAATAAGGCCAAGGAGTGCTCCTGTGGCGCACCCTACTGTGACGCAATCGAAGCTGTCCGGCAGTATCTGCAAGCTGGCGGCGCCCGCGCGCCCGATCCACCGCCGGAAATCACCTGCCCGATCTGCGGCGCGAAGACGTACCCGGATCACCGCTGGGATGGCAAATACACCAAGCGGCCGGGCTGGCGCTGCGAAAAAGGCGGCGTGCGGCATTTTCTGGAGGCAAAGGGCAAGCAGATCCAGCAGCAGCTGGCTGAAAATCCCTGGTTGATCCCGCCCGTGCCCGGTTACCCTGGCGTCCGGCGGGATGAAGTGCTGACCTTCGAAGAATGTGAAGCGATCAGCCGCAAAGTATTTCTCGAAACGGGTTATGACCCGACTCAATGATGCAACAACCCCAACCGGAGGGGACAGCGCCCCTCCTGGGGTGGTTTGTCCCCTTTTATTGAAAAGGAGACAAACCGATGGATGGTTTACAACCTTCCCTGCTACAGGAAACCGTAAAGCCTACTTATTCGTTCCCTCGTCTTAAGCACCTGCCGGTTCGCGAACAGCCGGCCTACCGGGTCGCAACCGACTCGGATGCCTGCAGCCTGGCTGAACTTCTGGCCGTAATTGTGGGTGGGTCGCGTCAGATCGAAACCGCGGAACGCCTGCTGGCGCAGTTTGGCTCGATCCATAAGATCGCCCAGGCGCACGTGAGCGAGATTGCGAAAATGGAGGGTGTTGGTAACCAGACAGCGCTGCGGCTCAAAGCCGCGCTGGCTCTGGGGCGCAAGCTGCTCCAGCCTGAGGATGACCGTCCGGTGATCAGCTCGCCTTCGGCAGCCGCGCAGATCCTGATGCCCATGCTGGCGCACCGCGACCAGGAATACCTGGTGGTGATCGCGCTGGACACGCGCAACCGCGTGCTGGAAGTCGCTGAGGTGTATCACGGCAGCTTGAATTCCTCGATGGTACGGATTGGCGAACTCTTCCGGCCCGCTTTGCAGTGCAACGCTGCCGGGATCTTGATCGCTCACAACCACCCTTCGACCGATCCTACTCCCAGCCCGGAAGATGTCAGCGTGACCCGCGCGATTGTGCAGGCGGGCAAGCTGCTGGACGTTTCGGTGCTCGATCACCTGGTGATCGGCTTATCCCGCTGGGTGTCCCTCAAGGAGCAAGGCCTCGGCTTTTCATAAACGACCCGACCAGGAGGAACGCAAAGTCCTCCTGGTTTCACTTATTTTCCAAAGGAGAACCAATGCGACCAACGTTGTTTTTCGATATCGAGACGGCGCTCAATCTTGATGCGCTGCCGTTCTTGCCCGAACCCACTGCGCCGGGCAACTATAAAGACGCTGAAAAGATCGCCCAATATGTGGCGGATAAGAAGGCCGAACAGATTGCGCAGGCGCCGCTGGATGCGGATCTGGGCAGAGTCACGGCGATCACCTTACAGTGCGGCCTGGAAAACGCCTTGGAAACCCATCTGCTGGGTGACAACGAAATGCCCAACGAAGCGGATCTGCTCCGCTGGTTCTGGTCGCGCTTTGCACACATGGATGGTTACGCCTGCGGCTACAACATTCTGGGCTTTGATCTGCCCTATCTGCTGCGCCGCTCGCTTGACCTGAGAATTCCAGTGCCGCTTGTGCCGCGTCTGGCGAAATACCAGATCGAGCCGGTGACGGACTTGATGGGCATTCTCTACAACTGGGGAACGGCGCGCGGCTTGAAGTGGGTCTGCAACCGCTACGGCATAGAAAACCCACTGCCCGATCTGGATGGCTCGCAGGTGGCGAGCATGGATCGCGACACGCTGCGCAAGTATTCCGCCAATGAGGTTTATCTGGTGATTGAGCTATACAAGCGCATGTGTGGGGTGTACCTGCCAGCGTTGGAAGCCTTTCAACCCGCATTCTTACCCCGCTAATTGAAGGAGTTGCGAAGATGAACGAAACCCTGGAACTGGGCTTTGAAATATCAAAGCTGCTGGCGCACAGCGGTTACCCGGCCGATGCCCCGGCCTTCTCAATAACCTGGGGCCAGATTGCTGAAGCGATTGCGCAGGACGTGATCGCCCACAACCTGGCGCAGCATCAACTGAGCGAGGAAACAGTGGTGGTGCTGGCTGATAAGATCCAGCGTGATCTCAAGCAGATGAGCCCGCAGTGCTGGCAAGAAATTGTTCTTGACCGGGTGATGACCGACCAGGCCATTAACCCGGCCCTGTGGGAGCCGGAGTACGAACCGGATGAAGGACCGCTGGTTGAGGTGTATGAAAACGCCACCCGCCTGGGCGACGATGAAGCGTACTGGGTGGATGGCGGCGAATCAGCCAATTTCTTTGATGACTTTTAGCGGAATGGGTGGAACGCAGGGAGGCAATCCCTGCGTTTCGCTTAGATCCAACGCTGGCGTCATTGTGTTGATCAGTCCCTTTGTTCGGATTGGTCGATAGATCGCGCGAACGTTGGTGATTTTTCCAAGAAGGATTAACGTCGGACTTGGATGCCAAAGGAGGAAACAAAGGAGTTGCGGATATGGGATTGCAAAGCATGACTGTAGAACGGATCCCCAGGCGATTCGCCTTTCTGGATGATGAGCTGGAGACTGTTTCGGATCCGCTCCAGATCAGCGACTTTTGGCTTGGGCCGTTTGATGAAGAGCGACTTGGAGAATTTGCACCCGATTTCTACCTGGAGGATTGGTGCCCGCCACCACTGTCCTATTCGGAGTCGGAGATGCAAGAACTGTTGGAGTGGGTGGACCGGGAAAGGGACAAAGGAACGCTCTATCCTGACCCAGCCACCTATCCATTTGATGATTATTTTGACCGGGAGGATCTGTATGTCATTCCATTCTAAACCTGCTGAAGGAACCGAGAAGAACGAAAGCACCTGCTGTTTGAACGACCACTTCTTGCCGCTGCCCATCCCTGTACCACCCGCGCCAATGCTCGAGCGGGCCGTGGGCTACCAAAACGAGCGCAGTGCGCGCTACCTGGCCCTGTGGTGGGAACCGTGTGGTGATGAGGTGATGGTTTCGGATGGCTATGTGAGTTTCACCGGGCACTGGCCGGGCTACCTGGCTTTCATCCAGCACCGGCGGGTCTACCCGCAGTTGGTTGGCCTCAACCTCGGCTCATCAGAAGAGTCCGCGGACTACCACCTGGTCATTGACCTGGTCGAGCGGAAAGCATACGTCGCGCCTAACCGGGATACCGATCGGCTGCTTTCGAGCCAGTGGCAGACCAGTGAACGGCCATCGCTACCGGAACTGCACTCCCTGGCCGACCTGGAGGCGTTGCTGACCACATTCATGGAGATGCAGGGCACCTCGATCAGCGAGGGGGATCTCTTGCGGCGCATGGAAGAAGATCGGAAAGCGGTGCAGGAACTGGTGACCTGGCTGAACGAACAGCCAGCCTAAAGGAATCAAGCAAAGTTTTGTCTAAAGGAGAATCAAAAGAATGGCTACCAAAGTTACCGTACAAAAGTCGGCGTTTGCCGATAGCCTGGGGCTGGTCGGACGGGCCGTGGGTTCGCATTCCCATCTGCCCATTCTCTCGAATGTTCATCTGGCCAGTGATGAAGGCCAGCTGCGACTGTCCGCCACTGATCTTACGGTCGGGATCACCGTCTGGATGGACGCCAATATGGACGGCTCGCTGGCGCTGACCCTGCCGGCCCGCACGCTGACAGACGTGGTCAATGCGCTGAGCGAATCAGAGGTGCAGTTCTCGGTCAACTGCAAGCCCGAAGCGGCGCTCAAGAGCGGCAGCTTCAAGGGCGTCGTCAAAGGCAATGAAGCGTCCGAGTTTCCATCGATCCCCATCTTCGATGTCTCGCAGGGGATTTCCTTTGAGGCTAGTATTCTGAAGGAGATGATCCAGGCAGTGGCCTTTGCCGCGTCAGTGGATGACAGCCGCCCGGTCTTGGCCGGGGTACTGCTCATGCTGGATGATCAAACGCTGGCAATGGCAGCGACCGATGGCTTCCGCCTGGCGGTCAGGAAAACGGAACTGCCGGCGAGAGTCGGGAAGAAGCAAGTGATCGTCCCGGCGGCCGCGTTGAAGGAGCTATCGCGGATCTTAGGGTCCACCAAGTGCGCTCGGGTAACGCTCTATATGCCGCCTTCCGGTTCGCAGGTGGTGCTGCGCTGCGAAAATGTGCAGCTGGTATCGCAGCTCATCGATGGCAAGTTCCCTGATTATCAGATGATCGTGCCGAAGTCTTACAAGACTCGCACGGTCGTGGCCCGGTCCGAAATGCTGAAAGCCTGCAAGCAGGCGGGCATTATGGCCCGGGCGGGCAGCAATGTGGTCCGCTTTCAGCTCAAACCAGGTGGCGAGAACACTGGCAAGGTGCTAGTGCTGGCTGAGGCCGATGAAACCGGTGAGAGCGAAATCGAGCTGGAGGCCAACGTCGAGGGGCCGGAGTTGGAGATCGCCTTCAATGTGAAGTTTCTGCAAGACGCACTGGAAGCAATTGATACGAAGACGATTGTGATGGAGACCACGACCCATAAGACACCGGCGATCATTCGCCCGGCAGGAGAGGAGAATTACACATACGTCTTGATGCCCATGCACATTGATGGGAAGTAACACGAAAGGGGGGGCGATTTCCCCCCTTTCGTTCGACCAATGGAATGACATAAGAGTATTTGCAGAACAGCAGACGAAGGTGATCTTTCCGGTAAATCACCTTCGTTTGCTGTTGTGCTTTTTCGCAACGCAATGGAGCAACGTTGGAAGTTGATATAGATCGTTTGGAAACGTTGGCAGTACTAACCATAACGGAGATCAAAAGGAGATGCATATGAGTGTCTATGAAGATAAATACCTGCGAGAAAAAGTGAACCGCATCATCGCGAAGCAGCGCGAAGGGAAAGTGGTAATTGCTGCCTACAAAGATGGTACGGGACTGCCGGCGCGCGAGGATCTGGGTGATTTGGGTCGGGCTGCATATCCATACGATTACACTGTCGGCAGCTTTGGCTTCCTCAAGTACGACTCGGATCTAGGCGCATACCTTTTTACGGCGAAGCCGGATGCCAAACTTCCACCGGTGCTGGCGAAGTACAAAAAACTGGCGTTGGCTGAAGCAGAATTTGATGCAGCCAAACGGATCATCCAGATTCGGGTGGGCGACACGCTGGTCACCTTTAGCGGAGCGCAGCCATGGAAAGGGCTGTACGAGATCCTGCGCGAGGTGAACGAGGAGCTGCTGCGCACCAATGCCGGGATCGTGGTGTGGAAGATCACCAAGAAGGAAGGCCAGAGTACGGCCATGCAGGAACGGTTGTTCCCTGGCGCGGTGCCTAAGCTGCGCAATGGACAGGCGATGGGCTATGTCACGGGTTTCGCCTATGACAGCGACCGCAACCTGGCGTATGTCGGCCTGGTCGGCTACAAAACCAGCCTGGAGTCGCTGCGCGTCACGCTGATGGTCAATAAGCCGATCAGCATGACGCAGGAAGACGCGGGCGATGTCAGCCTGCTGCCGGTCGAGAAATACGAACAGGCCTGGCAGCCGATGCCCGAATATACCAGCCATCATGCGGCCTTTGTCGCTCGCAATGGCCTACCCGGCAAATGGGAACCCGAAGATCTCTCTACCTACCTGCTCGTATTCAAAAGTTCAACCAGCCCGGCGCAAGAACTGCTGCGGCTGTTTGTTGAACGACTGAAGGAAGCATTGGAAATCCCTATCCTCGATGAATGGGGCGCGGAGCTGTGGAAACAGGCCCGCGACCAGCGCTTTGTCCAGGATCTGACTACCGGCGGTGACTGCGTGCAAGGAGCGCGGATCAACCTTCAAGCGGACTGGAAAGGCTTGATCGCCACTCTGCTCCAGCAAGAAACGCTCAAACTTATCGGCTGATCGAACTGTAAATCCAACTGACCCCGGAGGGGCTCGCTTTTCCCCTCTGGGGGTGAAGTGTGGCTCCTGCGGGGTCTTTTTATTTCCCCATAAGGAGCCAAATATGCGTCCCCCTGCCATTGAAAAGATGGGGTACTACCCCACCGATGAACCCGTTATCGAAGCCATTCAAAGCTATATCGCCCCAGCCCAAACCCGGGCGCGGTTATTTGATCCATGCGCGGGTGAAGGCCATGCTGCCAGGCTGCTAGGCAAAGCCTTAAACTGCGATACCTGGGGCGTGGAACTGTCGCCGGAACGGGCGGCCAAAGCCGAACAGGTGCTGGATAAGGTTTACCAGGCGCCCTGGCAGGCCTGCTTCCTGACCGATGAAAGTATCTCCTGCCTCTTTTTGAACCCGCCGTATGAGTATGACCGCTTTGACGATCAGAAACGGCTGGAACTGGAGTTTCTGAAGACAACCACGACCAAGTTGGCGCGCGGTGGGCTGCTGATCTACATCATCCCGCAGCGTATTTTGGCCATGCCTGAAATCGCTCGCATCCTGGCTAGTCACTATGAAAACATGCGCATCTACCGTTTCCCGGACGGCCTGTTTGATAAGTTCCAGCAGGTGGTGGTGTTCGCCACCCGCCGGACTGTCTACAAAGCGCCGGGAGAAGGTGAGATCGGGGAGATCATGGCACTGGCCAATCAGCCGATTGATCCACTCATGCCCGTTCCGCAACCGCTGTACGAGCTGCTGCCTGCGCCGGTGCGCGGGGGAAACAGCCGGCCGGTGGTGTTCAAGCGGATGGACTGGGAGCCGGAGGAGGTGGTCGAAGCGACCTGGAAAGC
Source organism: Chloroflexota bacterium (assembly GCA_023434145.1). GTDB lineage: Bacteria > Chloroflexota > Anaerolineae > Anaerolineales > Anaerolineaceae > DSYU01. Next base: position 34,484 of record JAEYTI010000274.1, read on the forward strand.
CGGTGTGCAGACGACCGCTGAATGGCTGGACCTGATCAACCCATCACGCGCCCTGGCGCAGCTCACCCAGCCGGTCATGCCGCTCAAGAAAGGCCACGTGGCGATGCTGATGGCTTCCGGTATGATGGGCACGGTTCGCCTGACCGATGAAGAGGGCCGTCCGATGCTAATCAAAGGGCGGGTGGTCAAAGTCGTGGAAAAGAGTGAGGAGACGGACAGCAAAGATTCAAAGGTGGTGGTCGAAACCTACAAAGACCGATTCGTTACGACCGTGGCGGTGCTCAAGCAAGATGGGGTGCAGATCATCCAGGATGTGAAGGGGCTGTCTGAATTCATGAAGGCGCACGGTGAGAAGATCGCCGCGCACGTGCTGGAGACTTACCGTCCGCTTTATAATCTCGACCCAACCGCTGAGGAAATGGCGATTTTGGACACGCTCGGAACGGGGCGCAAGCCTCTGCCGGGGCAGGAACGAGCTGGACTGCTGACGACCCAGCGTCACGCCGCGGCGGCCATGTCTCGGTCAATTCGCAAGAGTGGTGTAGGCAACATGCAAGGAGAAATGGGCATAGGCAAATCGACCGTGGGTGCTGCGGTGATTGATCTGCTGCACGCCTACCCAGCCCTGATCGTCTGCCCGCCGCACCTGGTACCCAAGTGGATCCGTGAGATTGAGGAAGTCATACCCGGCGCGCGGGGCATCGAGCTTCGTCGCATCGGGCGTAATTCTGATGAGCGGGCCGACGTCAATGATGTGCAGGACTTTCTGGATCACTACCAGGAAGCGGCGCGGACGGCAAAGGAGAAGGGTCTGCCCGCGCCTAAGTGGGTGGCAGTGGTGGCGCATACCTCAGCGAAGTTCGGTCCCGGCTGGCAGCCGGCAGTGGTGATGCGGAAAACACTGCATCCCCTCACGAACCAGATGGTGGATGCCTGCGCCTGCCCAGCCTGTGGAAAGATCATCATAAAGGAGGAGGATGGGTTCGCGGTCCCGGTGACCGATCCGAAGGACCTGACGGACAAACGCCGCTTCTGCACCAACCCGGTGCCTGGCTGGCAGCTTGATGCCCACAAAGAACGCAAGCTGGACGAGAACGGCGAACCGGTCTGGGGCACGAGGCCCTGCGGTCAGGCGCTCTTCGCCTTCACCGGCGCTCGCCGGCACTCGATTGCGGAATACATCGCCAAGCATGCCAAAGGCGCATTCAAGCTGCTGATCGCGGATGAATGTCACGAGTTCAAAGGCAAATCAAGCGACCGGGGCATCGCCTTCCACCAGTTGGTCACCGCCTGCAAAGCTACGCTCACGCTCACCGGCACGTTCTTCGGCGGCAAGAGCACCTCGATCTTCTGGCTGCTGCACCGCCTAAACGCTGGTGTCCGGCGAGACTTCGCCTTTCACGAGGAGAAACGCTGGGCGCGGCTGTATGGGGTGTTGGAAACGCAGCGCCGCCGGCGGCGCGATGGCGATGATGAAGATGGTGTCTTCACCGGCAACCGCCGGTATCGCAACCAGGCCAAAGAGCAGCCCGGTGTCAGCCCGGCGATTGTAGGTCGTCTGCTGGACACCACGGTGTTTCTGAGCCTGAAAGACCTGAACCTGGCCCTGCCAGCCTACAAGGAGGAGGTGGTGGCGCTCGATATGCTGGATGATCAGGCGGACCAGTACCGCAGCATGGAGTCGTCCTTAAAGCAGCTCGCTAATCAATCTCGCCGCTATCTCTCAACCTGGCTGCAGTGGAGCCTGGCGCGGCCGAACTCGGCCTTCCGGGATGAGGCGGTCATGGTCGATGAAGTGGAGGGCGAGGACGGTGAAAAGGCCCGAAAGGTGACGCTGATGAACCTGCCGGCGATCAACCCGAACGGCCACAAGTGGCTGCCAAAGGAGAACTGGCTGGCCAGCTTCTGCAAGGCGGAGAAGCAGCAGGGACGCAAGGTGTTGGTATATGTCCGCCAGACGGGGACGAGGGATATTCAGGATCGCGTGGAAATGCATCTACAAGCGGCGGGCCTACGTGTGGCAATCCTGGGTGGAAACATCGACCCGCGCAAGAGGGAGGACTGGATTGCAAAACGGGCAAACGCGCTCGACGTGCTGATTTGCAACGCGGAGCTGGTGAAAACCGGCCTCGACCTGGTCCAGTTCTCGTCGGTCGTGTTCTTCGAAATCACATATTCACTTTACACTTTGTGGCAGGCGGTGCGCCGTGTGTGGCGACTGGGTCAGACGAAACCGGTCAAGGCGGTGTTCTCCGTCTACAACTCGGCAATGGAGGCAAGGGCCCTGGCTCTAATGGGTAGGAAGATGAAAGCCGCGCAGCTCGTCTATGGCGATGAGGTTGGCGGTGCAATCGTACCCGATGAGGAGGGCGACTTCCTCACGCAGCTAGCGCGTGATGTGCTGGATGGAGCGAAACTGCCGGATCTGCAAACCTTATTCGCCGATGACCTGCAGGTGAGTCACAACCCGCTGGGCAGCCTGACAACCCCGAGCGCGGCGATCGTGCCGGGTCCGAAAGTGCTGACCTGGGATGAGTGGGTGACTCAGAAGACTGTAATCGCCAGGAAAACGAAGAGAAAGGAGGTGGTACCGGAGGGTCAGATGGGATTGGGTTTATAGTCAAAGAAGGCTCTGAGGAAGTTCAGAGCCTTCTTTTATTTGTTTGTTTGTTATATATAGTGCTTAAAGGGTAGCGGAACAATTTGAGGAATTGGACCGGCTGTCAGTATTTCACCGACAGCATTCGCAAATTTCAATGTAACTGGAACTCCATCTCCATAAATGCAAGCGTTGTAATTGAGTTTGGTAAGAGCCAGAATATCCGAAAGCACTGTTCTGATCTCTGAATATCCTTTGCAGATTTCGATTTCGATTGGATTTGGTACTTCCATCCCTGGGTAGGTCTGCAAGCGGGGTATGAATCCTTTTGTCCACAAATAGGCATCAAATTGTGACTTTATATAAGCGATGCCACGCAGCACAGGCATATCGCCTCTTCGAAAGAGCTTTAGATCCGAAGTATTACGTATCCTTACACCGACTAAATTTGTTTTGGAATCAACCGCATCGCTAAAGCCACGCCACTCCTCGTCATTGAAAGAAGTTCTCCCATGAATGAACAATTCTGAAGGTGGCGTACCATTGTTATTTTTCTTATAAGTGTCAGCCGCTGTCGAAATTAACTCTCTTGCGGCTTCATAGCGAAGATGATAATCACCCTCATCTGGGTTGTACCATGGACCTACGTTTCCTCTGAAAACGATACCATCTCCTGAGTCTAAAAACATTTGCGCTGCGCAACAAGCGTTCTTTGAATTTGGATCATTTGTCGTTTGCTTGAATACAACACCTACATAACAAACTCCATCTCGTATGCCTTGGATTTTCCAAGGTCGACCAGCCACTTTGTAATACACAGAAGTGGTTAAATTCCACGCTGTAGAAGCCTGTAAATCTCCCAGCCCTCTTTGAGGCTTTCCACGATGGTCTAGGAATTCAAAAGGCGCAATTGTGCTTTCACGAATCACTTGGGTCAATGCTTTGTGGGAAAGAAGCCTTGCCTTCAACTGGTTATGGAAGTTAACTTCATATTGATAAGGAATTACCTGTTCATTCCATTCAGGAAGCAGTGACGGTTGAGAAGTGCGCTTTTTTACCTCTTTTTGACTCAGCCTTTCAGATACCGGTATTCGTAAATGGGCCTCAACAGATGACAAAGGGCGACAATATTTATAAACATCATCAGGAACGATCACAAACCAAATATCAACCGTTTGCTCCTCTTGATGAACTGCATCTACAATCCTTGATGCATACAAATTGACCGTTTCATAAACTCTTTGATATTTGTCTTCCAAGTGTATTGTACGGAAAATTTCTTCTTCAGCTATCTCAATTTCTATCACTGGCTCAGGAGACCAAGGTATTCGAAAAATAGTTTCAAATCCCAGATATCCTGGGCGGGATTGACCATGTTCCTTATCAAATAAAGGGCGATTTATTGTTTCAACCCATCTTTTATACCGGCCAATTCCTGCTGGAGTCCCGATTACTCCGGCGCGAATACCATATGTTTTACCTTGGTCTAGGGGACCAAACAAGGAGAGGCCATCTCTTGGATCTTCCATCGCTTGCCCATAATTAAAGAGTAATTTTGGTTCTGGCAACCATGTCAGATTACTATTCATGATCGTCCTCGTCTTGGTAGCTATATGGAAAATCTTCTAGTAAGTCCAGATCAGGCACCTCCATATCCTGATCATCGTCATCCGGCATTTGGTCTTTTGGGCCTAAATAACTGATAGGACTATTAAATGATATGGGCTGTGATTGAACGGTGATAGAAGTATTATTTCCAACAGGCATAGAAAATTGAGGTTGATCGTTGGCGAGAAATGTCATGATTGCTAACAACCGGTCACGCCATTGTGAGTTCCACCAGTTGTTACACCAACTTCTCCTCGCAGCATGCAACTTGCTTTTACTATCCCAAATGTGAACTGCATCATCACTGAAGAGTACATGAGCTTTAACCAGTAATAAAAACTCGGGGAATGAGTTTGCTTTACCGGTAATCCCATAGTGCCAATATTTTTTTACCCTGTTACCGCCAGCGCCAAGAACTGTCTTATAACCCCATAAGTACCGCCATGACCTCTTCTGGTTCATTCCGGAGAAAGAAACCTTAGCATCCCCAGTGCCTTGATGGTAGTAGTAACAAGTTTTCCCATTTGCCATCTGGTATGAGCGAAGTTTTGAATTTGAGATAAAGTTTTCCCAAGCTTGGTTGACTAATTGGATCACAAACTTTTTTACATATTTGGGATGCAGTAAGCGATGGTCGTAATTCCCGGCTAAAAATTCCTTGGTTAAGATTTCTTCTGTCTGACAAATTTCAACATTTCCTAATCCACCGGTAAAATCAACAGCATCCGCAAAGGAAACCAAGTAGATATTATGACTTATGGTTGGATATGGAAGGCTAGGGGGAACCTGAATGGAACCATACCCACCAACTCGCCTTAATTTGTGAAATTTGATAGTGTTTGGGAAACTCTCGATCTTAAACCAATTCGATAAATACTCATCTGAAGCAACAAATACACCCTGTTCGGCATCATATATGGATTGCCAAAGTGCATTTGATTTTGCTGGTCCCGTATCTTTTGCATGAGGATAATTTTCTGAGACGAGCAATTCGAGTAATGTTTTCATTCCTTGTGCCCAACCAGTCGAAAAATCGACTGGAAAAATCCTTCTCAAGAAAAATAAGTTTGTAGGATCACCGCTCAGACGAATAGGGAGAATAAATCCCTCCAATCCGTGGGATTTCATTTTGCCATAAGCTATTTCAAGCTGCTCAAGAGACCTGGGATCACTTACTGATTTTTCTGTAAGGATAAATAAGAACTTGCCAGCCTTATTTTCTATAACTTCCTGTGCTATTTCATTGGATGGAGATCCAGGTTTGATAGAAATTAAATCGCACCAAACAGAATACCCAGCGTTAATAAGTTGAAAAGATAACCATTTCGCAAACTCGTTATCTTCTGGCGCGGTGTGGCAAATACATAGCGCATGGTCCCATTGGTCATCTGATACAACGACATTAGCAGTTCGTTGCTTGACAGTAGCAATAGTTTCAAACAAAGTTTGTAACGGGATACGCTTGGCATTCACTTCTGGCCGGATGTGTGCCCTGGATTGCAATGGTGTCACATGACGGTCCGGGTCATCAATAAATAAAGATGATGATTGGTATACTTTTAATACCAATTCATCGCGGATGGTATTTACCTCTCGGGTAGACAATCTGGAGCACTCAGACAATTTTGCCAGGTGTTCATTTGCAATAACTGCATCAAAATCCTGTCTGCTCGGTCCCGGAATAAAAAAGGTTTGTTTGAGAACTGTGAATAGTTCTTCCTTGGAACATTCACAAGACGCAGCAAGCCGTCGAAAGCTTTCCGTAAATGCAAGATCTAATTCTGATGCCGTTGTTACTGAATGGATATTATCGAATAGTGCCGCAGGGTTGTTTGCATATTTCCCTGGTTTTGTACTTTCACGGAATTGCCTTGACTTAGGAAAATTGACGTTACTGACAAAATAATAATTTCTGATTCTTTCTTGAAAACTTCTGTATAAATTCACGAACCCCTTGATACTCTTCCATAAGGGTTCGTCTCTTAAGTCCCATAGATCTTCTTCTGGCCGGCGTGTCTTTATCTGATAGGCATCTAACGTTCCGTCATTGCACTCAGCAACCAAATCTTCATGATGCTCGCACCATATAGCCGCATACGGTTTTGATCCTCTACCTGCTGCTACAAGTAAGATCACCCCATAGGCATTTTGATACCGGAAATTTCGCTGAGTTTCATCCCCAGGATCATTCGATTCAATGTTACCGAAAAAATCCATGTTCTTTCTCCAATAGTTATGCGGTTACCTGTTCACTATTCTTCGAATATGCTCTATTAATGATCTTACTGGCTCCAAATCAATTTCGGAGAGCGGACTTCTTTCTACAGCTAATCTCATTACACCCGGCTTATCGTAGTATACATTTGGAAATGCTGCTTGTAGCCAGAAATCGACCTTTTTTGAGAACATCATTCTTTCTGGAAGGCGGTTCTCTTGTATCCAGGCCTCATATGTTTCTAAATGAATGTCTTCACAGGATGTTTCTTGTTTAAGGGCTGCAAAGTACACTTCTGCTGGAACCAGTTCTTCAAACTCTTTTCCTTGAGCGAGCGATATGATAGGAACTTCATTCAACCTGCCGGTTGCCCGTTCTTGATTTACCCGTTTCTGTTTGTCGCCATCTACAAATATAACAGGGTCGCTGCCCTGTTGCTTTATGAGAGAGCACCAACGGCTAAAGGAATCTCCCTGTCCATCGAGGAAAAACAGTAAGGGCAAGATTTCCGACAAGTAGCTGTATTGCTCTGGTAATTCCTCCATCATTCTTCTTAAGAGAATCGGTAAACAACGAACTTCCGTAGGCCCTTCTGTTACGATGGTTACCGGGCCATAGATCAGGCTATCAGCAGGAGACATTCCAAGGCTGCTACGAATGGGTAAGAAATTGTCATCAAAGGGATGGTTATTCACCCTTGTTGTTGCCACCCCGTTTATGGTTTCTCTTGTGAAGAGGCGGACACGGTCTCCCCTTAAAGGGTTGATCATCGCAGGTGAATGCGTAGTGTAAATAACTTGTACATTTTCCTGCTTCCCAAGTTCTTCAAGAAAACGGCGGAACATATGTTGTGCATCAGCATGCAGCGAGTTTTCGGGTTCATCGATAAGAATGTAAGTGAAGTTGTTTTCAAAATCTCGGTCGAGAAGCATACACACGAGATTTACCAGCTTTCTTAGCCCAGTTCCCCGCAAATGAATCGGTGCACTCCCCGAGCTTTGATCCCGAAACAGGAGTGTCAATCCAAAATAATTTGAACCTTCTGCTTTCTGGAATTTAACCTCATACTTTAATATTTTAGGAATTACACGACTTAAAGCTGCGTTTAGCTGTTGATTTGCTGTTTCAAGTGCGCTCGCAAGTTTCCATGGACTCATCTTTCTGAGTTTTTCCAACGGGTTGTGCCCAAACGCAAGTAAAAGTAGTTTTTGCTCAATTGCATTTGGCCCTTCTAGGTTAATGACAGGGTTGATCTGGGCTGTTTCAGAACTGATAAAGAGCACCTTGGGATTGCCAGTAATTGGTTTGCCGATGTTTGTTTTCGAATCCCCGTTCTGAATGTAGTCTATGTTTCTAGAAGCCCCAGTTGGGGGAAAACGAAAAGTTACTTGGAAAACGGAATTGTCCTTCAATTCTTGGCGTTGCATATACTTATTTGAGAGGGGTGTTGCTTGGAATTGCATTACACAGGCAACGTCTGTGTCTTGATCCCAAGGTACAGTAGACGTAAGGGTGCGATCTATGTTCGCTTCATCTTCCGTGATTGTTCCTCGGGTCCAAACCATCTCTACAAATCGTAAGAGAGAAGTCTTTCCTGTATCATTCGCACCAGTAAGAACAGTAACTTCAGGATCTAACTGGATAAAAGTTGAAGTGGAAAAAGGACCATAGTTGCTAATGTTAATACTCTTTATGATCACGATAGACGTCTCCTGGATTTAGGTAGCTATCATTGTAGCTAATTTCTCTGTTTCTCCACCTGGTTCCACATGAATAAACACCCGCTCACTTGCTAACGCCGCAACCAGCAGATTGCGTTGCTGCGCAGATTCCTTCGTCACCCGGCTTATCCGCTGATCGAGGATCGACACTAACAATAGCCGGCCCTGCTCGTTTGCGTGGACCCATGCCTTTGGTATCCTCATCCCCTCCAACCCCCGAGCCGGACAAACAACAATCGGACCCTTGCCCTTGAGCAAAATCTCCAGCATGTCTTTTTCCACCGGCGTGTGGAACCCGCTGATCACCGGGATTTCCTTCTCGCGCAGGTCGCTGGCAAGATCGTAGGCTTTCAGGATTGCTTCGCCGGGGCATTTGCGCGAGCAGAAGATGGCAGTCAGCGGCAGGCGCAGGAGGTCGAGGTTCCCGAGCGCATGAAGGGGCGGTAGGGTGGGGAACCAGTGCGCTAACCGGTCTTTGGGATATTGTTCGTCTTCTGGAGAAATGACAACAACTTCAGCCATTCGTCCCCCGTTATTTTCGACTCGCCAGAAATTCAGAGAAGGTGTCGGCGGGCATCTTACGGTTGCGATGCAGCATTTCGCGCCAGATTGCGTTTCCTTGTCCTTCGGTGATCAGGTGCTGTTCGAGTGCCTCTACCATGATGCCGGCGCTGGTTCGATACGGCAAGTTGTATAACCGAATGTAGGGCAAAATATCGCGCATATTGTTGCTGCCCAGGATGCCGTGATGTTCTCTCGCCAGCACAATTGCAGCCGCCTCCCCGCTGCCAATGATTTTGTATCCTTCATCCGGGGCAGTCGTCAGCTTGAGATATAACGATCCCGTGTCCGTACCGGCGGCAATCTGGTACAGAACGACTCGATTCGCTTTCACCAGGGCATCCACCCGGTCTTTGAGAAAATGCACCTTCCGCAGCTCGCCGTAAACTTGCTGGGGGATGCCGATGCGACCGGCATATAACTGGAGTACAAGATTCTCTCGCTGAACGATCAGGAACGTCGAAAGGCAGTCCGTATCCAGGAATAACGGCTCAGTCATACGTCTCCTGGCCTTCGGCTTCGATGTTGTAGACGATGTCGGCCCGGTAGGCATCCAGCAGCAGTTCTTCGTATTTGCCGTTGGAGATTAATTCGCATTCGTTGAGCTGCTGCACCAGCTCGATGTAGCTTCCGGTCGTATAGTACTGCCGGCTGGCGGTGGTGGGGATGTACAATGCTTCGCTGAAGCCAAACCTGCGTGCCGAGGCGATGATATTTCCCTTGAGCGTGTTCGCAAATTCTAGGGTGATGAAATCATCCCCTACCAGACGGTAGAGGATGGCTTGGCGGCTCATCTGGAAATGCTGCTCGATACGGACTATGTCTTCCAAGGAAAGGGGGCGGTCCTTGCCCTTCTTTAAGTTGTTTTCGATGTAACTGCGCAGCGCGTCGTTGGGCGCTAAAAAGTACGACGCGAAGCCATCCGCATTCTTTTCTTCTTCGTCCTTGCCCGCGCCAATTTCCTTGCCGCAGACCACGCTGTGCATCTCGTTTTGAACGTAGAGATGGTAGAGCTCGTGCGCGGCGGTGAAACGCTGCCTGCCATAGCTCAGGTTGGAATTGATCGCCACCAGTTGATCGTCGCCCTCGATGCGCACGCACATGCCCGAGATGCGCTCGGACAGCGGGTAAAACACCAGCGTCAGGCGCTCCTGCATTTGCAGGACGGCAAAAACATCGATCGGAGAGAAGCTATCCTCTCCGAACCGTTTGCGAAGTTCATTAGCCTGATAACTAAGCTCGCTCTTCGGCTTCACACGGAATCTCCTGCAGCAGCGCACGCATCTGTCGCAAATTCAAGGCAATCTTATGAATATCGGCGATGGCCGCCAGGTCTTCCACCTGGACACCATCCGCGCGAAAGGCAATGCGCAGCGACTGCGCCTGCACTGCTTCATTCATTAAGTCGCTCAGGGTTACGCCAAACAGGTTGGCCATCCGTTCCAAATGATCGACCTGAAACTGGCGTTCCCCCTTTTCGCATTTCGATATCGTGCTTTGATCGACTTCCAAAAACTGCGCAATTTGCATCTGGTTCAAGCCTGCCCGCTCGCGCAGCTCCTTGACCTTATGCCCAATGGAACTGTTCGTCATATATCCCTTCCTCCCGTGGAATTCATTGTAGCATGTGTCTGTCATATTTTCAACTGTGAGAAGGGGAGAATTATGACAAAGGGGTATGCCTCCATAACTCTCTGTTTTTTTAAGTGATGATCAGAGATGCTTGGAACAACCGTACGTCGTGATAGGCGGATAGCAACTTTGACCAGGGAAAAATTTCCTGTGTTGGATGTTATAAATCTTCATCATCATCTAGGTCTTTACCCATTCGATATTTCACATCGAAGTTTTTTAAATAATCCACTTCCATGGGAGTAAATCCATAATACTCTGCTAACGTGTCATCAATTTCATCGATGATATTCTTTGAAAATTTTGGATAAATTGCCTGGATCTTCATTTTGCCAAATTTTTGATAATTGATTTCTAAAAGACGCGAGTTCTTCTGAAAATCTAACATTAGTATTTGAGACAGTGATCTCAACTTTAAAAGGGTTTGATCAGGCACACTATCAAAGTCAAATCTGGCAGAAAACACCTCACGTTTATTGAGATTTCTACAGTCAGAATAAATAGTCAAGAGCCAATAAAAAAGGTTTGAATTAAGAAGAGCTAAGAAAACATCTCGATGACTCTCTTGCCTAAATGGTATTACTTTCAATTCCGAGGGCTCTCTTTTTTGACCATTCTCTTCCATTTCAGGAATGAAGTTTAGAATTTGTACAAAACCGCTTAGTTTTCGCGTATAGAAAATATTATGTGAGCTGCTTTTTTGTGTATAGGCCTCAAGAGTGCGCTTCGCTTTTAGATATTTTTGCAGAATTCCGCATTCTAAATCCGCACCAATTTTGGGTAGTGATCCAAAAAGCGGCTTAATTTCAGACTGTGCAAACTGAAGCGTTTCAAAGAGAAGAGGGCGAAATACAGAAATCCATTTGTTATATTTTGTCGAAGCTATTGTTGCTGACTTGCCATTGCGTTTTTCCCAAAGAATAATGGAAAGACGGATATGCTCTAATCCATCAAACAATTTCCCAGGACGATCATTGTAGCTACTAAAGATCACTTTCCCATTGGAGGTAAGAATTTTCTGAAGTGGAAGATATCCATCCGTACAAACAGATGCTACAGGAATGATAACTCCCAATAAACCAGTATCCTTTAATAGAAAAGTAGCTTTCTCGACAATAAATGCATAAAGGTTTCCACAGGAAAAGGTTAAGTATTCCTTGTCAGACAAGTTATAAAGCTTCTTGATCTGACTGTATTCAACATAAGGGGGATTTCCAATGATTACATCAAACCCACCCGAGTTCATAATTCCATAAAAGTCGACAAACCAATGAAAAGGCTGGTATGAATCTAGCCACTTATTGTAGGCTTCCTCCTTAATCGGAGCTTCTAAGTAGCGTAACGATAGAGCACGGTTCAATTCGTTATTGAGATCAAAAAGCCGCCTACGGAGTTCGTCTTTCGCGTTGGTAAATGAAGCAGAGTCCATTTCCTCATCAGTCTGCATTTGCCTGAATCGCCGAAACGCCTTGTCAGCCAGTTCAGCCTGTTCTTCTACTCTGTCGGCTGCTTCGCTCTCTCCAAACATTCCCAGAGTCGCTTGCTGCCCCTGACTGGTTAATGCCCGGCGAACTTCTTCTCGGTTGGTAAATCCAATCAAGGTGTTCCCAGCACGCACGTTGAAGTCAATATCCGGCAGCGGCTCAATTTTTTCTGCTTCTCCCACCTGGGCAATCAGCTTGAGGAACAGGCGCAGCTTACAGATTTCCACCGCCTCTTCCATGATGTCCACGCCGTACAGGTTCTGCACGATGATACTTTTGAAGATGAAGTAGCTGCGGTTGGGGTGGCGAGCCACCTGGCCAAGGATGCGGCGGAAGTCGCTGTACTTTTCCGGATGGTGTTTCACTCCCTGCGCGGCGGATGTGTCCAGCTCGTCCACAAAGCTTTGCATGCGGTCCAGGCAGGCTTCGTACAGCGGTTCGAGAATGCTGAGCGCGGCAAACAAGAACGCGCCCGAGCCGCAGGTGGGGTCGAGCACTTTGATATCGATCAGCGCTTTCCAGAATGCACGCACCAACTCCGGCCCTTCACTGTCTTCGATCACGTCCTGGGCGAACTGCTGGATATCCAGGTTGTAAGTGATCAGGTCATTGATATTCCGCACCTTGCCGGTGGCAAGTCTCGCGCGCACTTCTTCCGCTCGCTGGCGGCGGGCCACTGTCTCCCGCCAGATCTCGGTCGGCAGGGCGTAGGCTTCGTCTGCCGGACGGTTCCAATCGCCACGCTTAGCAATGTCAGCGATCCCTGCGGCAATATTTTCCGGCAGGGGGTTGTCTTGGCCGTGCAGCATAGCCGGGTAGATGTAGCGGTCTGGGTTGGTGGCTAGATCCTTCCACACTGCGCTTTCGCCCTCAAAAGCAATCCGACAGTCTTTGCGCGCGCGCTCGAACAGCGCCGGCAGGATGGTGTATTTGGAGATGTAGCCGGTGATGTCCTCTTTGGTGTAATAGGCCCCCATCTGCTTCTGGTTGATGTACTTCTCGAAGATAAAGCCCAGCACGTCCGGATTGATCTCGCGATCATCACGCAGCGGTCGCTCGTCCAGGTGCCAGTTGTAGTTATCAAAGAAGTCAAACAGGCGCGTGAATGCCGCGTCGGGGATCTGAATTGCCTGGCCAAAGCGTTCTTCTAACTGGTGACGCTGGAAGATGCCGCCGTTCAGGTAGGGCACGCTGCCCAGCAGGGCGCGGGTCTGGGCGCTGCGCTCCTTTTTGGCAAAGCCCTCGAAGAACAGCGGGCAGAGGAAATCGCGGTAGAAGTGATCCTCACCCAACTGCTGGCGCGTGCGCTCCATGCGTCTGCGCAGGTAATGCTGATCGCCATCCAGAAAGCCCTTCCACTGGATGAAATAGACGAACATCAGCCGGTTGAGCGTCACCGAGACGTACCAGCGCTGCAAGTCCTCGTCGGGGATGCCTTGCAGGAACTTGAGAAATGCGGTGTGCTCGGTCTTGAAGCGGTCGTAGAAGCGTTTGGTCACTCGCTCCAGGTCGAACCCGGCCCTCACGCGGCTGGTCACGTCCACAATCGTCAGCCCTTCCTCTTCTTCCAGGCTGAAGGCCAAGGATTGCAGGCGTTGGATCAGAGCTTCACCGCTTTGCCCAGCACCAAAGCCAATTTCACGACCGGCGCTCGGTTTACCCGGCTCACGGCGCACCCATTGCCAATTCTGCTGCGTGTTTGCGGGGTCGGTGAAAATAATCAGGTGCTCATGGAACGTTTTGCGCGCCTTCGCGTCAATCTTGCGGCGGGTGGCGTAATCGGGAAACGTCTGCCCGGCTGGCGTAGGGCTGTGAAACACGACCATGCCTCGCTTTTGCGCTACAGCTTGCAGGCAGTATTCACGTCCATCTACCTGTACAGTAAGGTCGCTATTCGTTTTATCCCAACCCAGCTCGTTGATAAACAACTTCCGAAAATCATAGGCATGCAACTGCTTGCGCAGGCGGTCGACGTTGATATTCATTCCCAATTACTCCTGACTTTTTTACTCGGCTGGGTAAGGGCTTATCCTGCCGGATAAGTCAGCCCAAGACTGCAAATAATTTGCGGGTCGCGCTGTTCCACTTCTTCTTCAACAATGCAAAGCCGATCCTCAGCGCGCAGGCTGACGACCAGCTCCGCTAGTTGGTGGTCACTCATCCCTGAGCGAAGCTGGCGGTTGAGGATATCCCGCGCCGTTTCACGCAGCGGGAAGCGGTAGATTTCGTCCACAGCCCGCAGCAGTTCCTGGGTCACAAAGAGCGTGCCCTGGTTCTGGTCCACGAAACGCTTGAGCTTTTCATATGTGCGGAAACGAGCGCCGGATGGCCTCCCAAGTTGCCCGCCGGTTACCCGCTCCTGAGCGTTCACGAACTCTACAGCTTTCGCGACCAACGCATGGTGGTCTGGCGCATGGGGCAGGGCTGGCGTGTCTGGAGCGCATTCCGCGGCGCGAAGGATCTCAAACTGGCTTTCGGTGCCACTGTTCCCCTGTTCATCCACCCATGCCAGGGCATCATTCCCATCTCCTGTTCGTAAGTATACAAGTGCCCCATCCGGGGAAAGTGTGGTAGCCAGGTGCGCTTTGGTTGAAAAAGCGACCGGAGGTAGATCGGGGATAATCTGCTGCAAGGCCGGATCGTGGCTGATCGCATTCTTCCAAATCTGGTACGCGTAGGAAGCCAGGTCCACTTCGTTGTCTTCTTCGCCATCCAGAATGCCTGCTTTCTCGTTATATAGATCCACCACGGTCTGGTCGTTCAGATCGTCATCAAAGAACGCTTCATCCGTGCCGACGACTTCCGCGTTTTCTTGCAAGCGCTGACGCACTCGGGCGCGCAGGCGCAGGATGCGTTCTACACCATCGGCGGGCAGGAAGGAGTAACAAAGGATATTTTCCGCGCGCTGCCCGATGCGGTCTACACGGCCGGCGCGTTGGATCAGCCGCACAATCGCCCAGGGCAAGTCATAGTTGATGACTATGGCGCCGTCTTGCAGGTTTTGCCCCTCGCTCAGCACATCTGTCGCCGCCAGAATGCGCAGCTCTTCCTCGGGGCGCACCTGGTTGCGCACACCATTGCTCTCCGGGCTAAAGCGCCAGGCAAGTTGGGTGGGGTCGGCGGAACCGCCAGTGGCCCCGGCAAACTGTGGAATCCCCAGCGTGCGGAACGCGCCATCCAGATATCGCACGGTGTCGGCAAACTGCGTAAAGAGCAGCACTTTCTGCCCGGCGTGTTTGTGCTGGATGAGATCAAGCAGCGCCTGCAACTTCGTATCGCGCCGCCAGTCCCACTGTCCACAGCATCCTAAGACACCGATCAGGCTTTGCGCGTCCTTGCGCAGGTCTTTGGCAAGCTGCCCGTTGAACAGCCCGGCGCTCAACCACTTGAAGCGAGCCAGGTAGTTCTGCCGGTACGCTTGGTAGACCTCCGCGGCCCGCTGGCGGAACTGCGCTTCGGTGCGCAGGCTGCCGCCATTCTGCTGCTGGCTCACCGGAGATTCCTCTCCGATCATTTCGTCAATCGATTCATCGATGCTGGGATCGTCCATGAAGTCGGCGTGATCCACATCTTCATCGTTCATCCGGGTATCCAGCAAGCCCAAATCTTGCGTGCCGATAGGCAGGGGCAAATCATTTTCTAGGGCGTGCAGGAAGATGTAGTTGCGGAGAATATGCCGCTCCACCGATTGTAGGAATACCTGGCCGCTGCTCTCCAGCCGTTTGAACAGGTTTGTACGGCAGAAACCCATCAACCGCTTACCGCCGCGCGACAGATCTTGCAGTGTGCGCTTCTCCTGGTCGGTCGGCTGTACTTTCAGCCGCGCCGGAACGTAGTTGCCCATGCCGTAACGGGGAAGGGAGAGATTGTTGATCGCGTCCACCACATCGGGAGAAAACAGGCGGGCGTATTGGTCCGCTGCCTCGCTTTCATCAATGGAGAATCGCACCGTCTTTGGAACGCGGTTGGGGAAGAAAGAGCGCTGACCATCAGCCAGCAGCAGGAAACGCCGGTTGTTCTCGGGGTCCGATTGGGCGTAGTTCTGCAAAATGAAGCTGCGCGTGCGGCGCACCATGTATAGGCGCATCAGCTCCCGCCAGTCGTCCGGGTACTTGCTGTGCTCGAATGCAGCCAGCGAGCGCACCGAACACTGGTGGGCGCGGATGAACTCAGTTTCGCCGATGTCGCGCAGCAGCCGCTCCGGGCGAATCCCTAGCTCTTGATCTTCCGCCACAAACAGCCGCAGTTGGTTCGAGAGATCGAGATAGGTCTTGTTGTACGGCGTGGCGGAGAGCAGAATTACCCGGCTTTCATTCTTTTGAATGTACTCCTGGATGATCTTGTAGCGTTTTCCCTCGCGGTTGCGCAGGTTGTGGCTCTCGTCCAGAATGATCAGGCGGTAGCGTGGCAGGTTGGGCAGTTCTTCCTGAACCCGGCTGATTGACATGACTCGGGCGCGCATGCGGTAGCGCTCGCGGTAGCCATTCCACATCTTCACCAAATTCTTCGGGCAGATGATTAGAGTTTCCAGGTTGTGATCATCTTCAAATATCCGTGCCAGTGCGGTAGCCATCAGCGTTTTTCCGAGACCTACAACATCGCCAATCAACACGCCCCCACGCTTGTTGAGGTGATGCGCAGCGATCTTGACGGCTGCTGTCTGGAACTCAAACAGCTGATTGCCAAAGTCCCTGGGAATGCGGAACTCGTTCAGGCCGGCGCGCGCTTCTTGCGCCAGGTGATAGGCCATCTTCACATAAATGTGATAGGGAGGAATAAGCGTTTCGCGCGCCCAACTCTCTTCGATGATCTGGGCCAGTTCGGCCGAGATATCCATACAAAGGCGATCACACCATCGGTCTTCGAACCAGGCTGACAGCTTAAGAACGGCATCATCATCCTTTATGTCAATGTTCAACTCACCCTGACCAGAAAGGCCGGCCAGTGTAAGATTGCTGCTTCCCAGAAAACCGATGGCCGGATTTTCAGAATCCTCACGATACAGCAAATAGAGTTTTGCATGTAGTGGGTGGCGGAGAAAAAGTTTAACAATTACCTTACCGCAACGAAGCTGTGCGGCAAGACGATGAAGTGCTTGTTCATCGGCATTTGTAGGAATACCAATAGTCAGCTGAGTTTTGAACTCCTCAGCAAGCTTCCGCTTCAACCGAATGGCTGTTTGATTGTCGATTTCCTCATCATTACCAGAAACCCGGTAGAAAGCCCGTACCTCATCTTGAGGAAGGCGCTGCATTCCGACTAGCAAACGTACGCAGTGTCCTTCGCCACCAATCCAAGGTTCGACAAGTGGATCCAATTCCTTCCATCCACGGAGGTTGAAGTAACCAACGCAAAAGTCAGCCCGGTAAGAAGCCTGTATCGTGTTCTTCAGAGTTGGCAGGAGATGCTGAGAGATATTATCAAAGATTCGGGGCATCTATATTCTCTTAACTCTACAATGAGTCATTTCACCGGATAGTCAATTAGTGTATTCGGTAATTTTTAGTTTTGTTTTCGTTTACAAGTGGTGTTTCTTTTCATATTATAGTGAATTTCACCCATTTGTGTTAAGGCATTACATCATCCAATGAAGATCCATTAGGAAAAGCCCTTTCTTCCTACTAGAGCTGATATAGGGCTGTTCCCAAAAAGGAACAATACTTGATCCCTATTGAGTAGCGTAGAATATTTTCTGTAAATTCCAGCACCTTAAAAAGTGTAGGTCAGATTATCCTTAAGGTTACCACACCACAAAGGAGACACCATGACCTACAACCATAATTCTACTCTACCTGAGGA